>CASICS010000001.1 GCA_949373255.1 uncultured SAR86 cluster bacterium
GGATCATGTTGCTGGTATGTGTGCAGGACAAGATATTTCTGATCGCCCTGCTCAATTTGTGAGTCAACCGCCTATGTTTAATTTAGGAAAGTCTTTTGATACATTTGGCCCCATGGGTCCTTATCTAGTATCTCCAGATTCTTTAGATAACCCTTCTAGTCTGGATATAGAATGCCAAATTAATGGTGAGACAGTTCAAAAAGATAACACAGATGATTTGATATTTGATATCCCAACAATCATCAATTATTTATCAGAGATAGTGACACTAAAAACCGGCGACACAATTTGGACTGGCACACCTGCAGGCGTTGGAATTGCGCAAGGAAAATTTCTTAAGGATGGAGATGTCATAACTACTCATATTGAAGGATTGGGATCCATGGAAAATAAATGCGTCAGAGTTTCTGATCATTCTAGAGCTGATATCATTCCTGAATTCTTAAAGGGAATGATCAAACCAAAAGAATAGAAACACTGAAAAATGCTTAAAAATCAAGAAAGGAGTAAGTACTTCAATTTTGCTTTAAAAGCCCTGGACATATATAGCAATATAATCGCTTTAGTTGTCTTATGGTCTTTGTGGGCGCTATTTTTCTCAAGTATAGAAACAATCATTGTCGGGAAAGTTATTTTATCATTTGTAGCCATCGCACTATCCATTGGCCCTGTATTAGTAGACTTTAATGAATCTCATGCATCTAATCCACTTTGGACTGGTCACGCTAGATTTCACTTGGTTTGGCAAGTTTGTGCTTTGGCTATGTCCGGTTTGATGGTTTTGTCGTTAATGTGGTTAATTCCAACTTATACCAATTTACTCATTTCCATATCCCTATTGTATATGTGGATCATTTGTTTCTTTATAGCTTGTTTCTCCATGTCGCTATATGGTGGAAAACTTAACGATGTTAATGGCGTGCCTCCCATCAAGACGAGCTTTTTTGGAAAACAAATAGAGATAGATCATAATCTTTCTGGCATAACAGGCGCATCTATTTTGTGTACTTATGCCTGTGCCCTTATTTTTTTATAGATATCAATTATATTCTGGCCTGAAATTTTTTTTGTAACTGTTTTTGATATTAATTTAAATTTTTATAGATAGCTTCATGCGCCTTATGATCATGCAGTTTTCTTTGAGCTAGTTGAGGTATTTTTGAGTATTTCATAATCATATTTCGAGAGCCTACCAGCACTGGATTAGAAAGATGATTGATTGTTGCAATACGCATAGAAAGTTTTTGAATGCTATTCACCCGCTTTATTCTTATCTTGTTGTATATCAACTGAGTCCTAGCAAAGTCATTATTTAATGTTTTCAAAAGCATCCCGAAAGTATAAGCATCTTCTATAGCCATGCACCCTCCTTGCCCTAAAAAAGGCACCATCGGATGAGCAGCATCACCAAGCAGTGTTATGTTTTCAACAAATAGTTTTTTCAGTGGCGGTCTTATGTAAATGCCCCATTTATAGAGGTCCGTAGAGTTCTTGAGTATGGGAAAAACTGAATCATCGAAGCTCTCAAAATCATTCAGCACTTCGTTGGCAGAACCCTTTTGCATCCATGATTCGTCTAAATTATTTTTAGATTTAATAATACCAATAAAACATCTATCTAAAGATTTGTTTATTGGATAAGTCACTAAATGAGCATTAGGACCATAGTGCATTTCAGCTGAATCCATTTTCATCTCTTTGGTTACTCCTCGCCAAGCATTAAAGCCACTAAAAATTGCCTTTTCATTTTTAGTGAAATATTTCTCTCTAAGTTTTGAATTGATGCCATCGCAAGCTAAAACATGACTGACTAGATATTTTGATTCATTTTCAAAAACTAATTCTTTTTTATCCTCATTAAAAAATTTAAAGTTGTGTCCATAAAGAATCTGGCCTCCTAATTTAATATAGCTCTCTGCTAAAATTTCAGTTATTTTCTGTCTGGTCGTATATAAAATATTTGGACTTAGTTCAGTTATCTTGTCTTTGCCAGATTTAATGATTATTTTGTCGGTTTTAAAGCTCTCTTTTTGTAATTGATCCAATACATCTAGTCGCTCTAATAAATCTAATGCATTCTTAGAAATGGTAGTTCCAGAACCATTCTTATTTAGCGCCTCGTCTCTTTCGAAGACAATGGAATCAATACCTTGTTTGGCTAAAGCTACACCTGCGGTTAAACCAGATATGCCTCCACCTATTATTGCTATGGGTTTGATTGAATTACGAATCAATATTTAACCTAAAAACATCAAGGCTTTTTTAATGATCATCGCAATCAGACATTGGATACAGGGTAGTAGTATTAGACAGCATAAGTTTTTAACGAAATTTTTAAGGCTTTCTAAATAATAAAGTAAATCTGTCACTTTCACCTATAGCCAAATAGGTAGCTGCATTAACTTCTTTCATTCGCAAAGATGGGGGTAACGTCCAAACTCCCTTAGGATATTCTTTCAAATCTTTTGAGTTAGCATTAATTTCAGATTTAGCAACAAATATGAACCCATGCTTCTCTGCTTCCTTTATAGCGTAATCCTCTGAGACATAGCCTGTTTTTTTCATTTCTGCTACAGATAATCCTTTTTTGCCTCGGTGCTCAACAACACCGAAAATACCGCCTGAACTTAATGCATCAAAAGAATTCTTAAAAATTGAATCCATTGTCGGACCAACCCAATTATGCAAGTTTCTAAAAGTTAAAATTGCATCAATACCTTCTTGTTCAGAAAAATTAGAGTCTATATTGAAAGTCTTAACTTTTAAAAAAGCTTTATTACTATTCATTTTGTTATCAAATGCCAATCTAGATCTTTTTTGGTATCCACCATTTTCAGGATTGAAATGAGCAACTAATAGCTCGCCTTCATCTAACAAATATTGAGATAAAATTTCTGTGTACCAGCCACTGCCGGGAGAAAGTTCTAATACTTTCATATTTGCCTTTATTCCAAAGAAATTAATAGTCTCATATGGATTTCTATAAGGGTCTCTTAATATATTCTTTTCAGATCTAATATCGCTAGATATTGCCTCTTTTAATGTTATAGCTTCAATCGAAGGGATTAAAATAAAGAACAGGAGACTAATAATTTTTTTCATATAAATAAACTTATAACAAGGTTAAGAGAAATAACAGTTTTAATTTCTAAGCAGAATATTGATATATGGTTTAAGAAATTTAAATAAAAATCTTATTAAAAATCCAATAAGAACAATTGTTATTAATAGAGAACTTATGATCCAAATATAAGTTCCTTGTCTATCAGCTTCTAAAAACAATTTAAGAAATTTTTCCATTGAGAAAGCTACCAGTTCAGCAACTATTGGAAAGAGAAAAATATAGCCAGCAATAATGGCCGAGGCATTGAAAACCCAGAGAATAGAAGTTTTAAACATTGTTTATTGTACTGAATACTATTTTTTTTAATAAGCTTTAATATTTGGATCAATCAAATCTAATTCAAATGATGAGACTCTTGAGTCATTCTTGATGTCTTTGATTAACTCTTCTAAACCATTAAAACCTTTAGAAAAATATGCTGCCTTATTTCTAAAATTGGATTTAATAACTAAATTAAAGTCTTCTGCAAATCTTTCCTGATCAGATATATCTTTAAATCCGACAATAAAACTCCCATCTGAAATCATGTATCTATTTCCGGGAACTTTTACTAACTTATAAGTTTTTTCTATAGATTTGGATAAGGATGAGTCTGATTCATTTGATTTAGGAACTTCATCGGAGGGTTTTTCTTGATAGTAAAAACTTCCGATTGCTTCAAAACCTGATAGATCTGTATTCGTATTTGATTTTTTTAAGATAACATTTGAATCTAATAATATTTTAGAATCTTCTAACTTTGAGTTTTGGTTATCTTCGTCTTCACCTTTTATATCTTTCTTAAAGCTGTCTTGAGATAATCCGCTAGCTAGTAACCCGCATGCTAAAAATAACAATATAAATATCTTAGGATTGGTCAGTTTTTTTAAAGTTTGCATATTAATTTCCATAAATTTTAATTCGAAATGAATTCAATTCCCCGCCGGCACTATCGGAAACATAATCTGTTAAGTGTAATTTCCATATACCCGCCATGTTTTCTCCATAAAAAGCATTTACACCTAAAACAAATTCGGTTGCATTTGGATTAGTTCGTACCATTGTAAATGGTGTCAATATCGGTACTTTAGTACCATCCGGGGATTCAAGTTCTAGTCCAAGATGCTCTGGATCAGTCTTAGTTATTCCAACCCTTACTTGAACGAATTCAACCTTGCCATTTGAGGAAGCAGGAGCTGAAATTGTTACGCTAGTATTGCAATTTACTTCTGCATTACAGGGATCAGTCCAAGTACCTACTCCGCCTGACACAAGATTAGTATTTACAAAGCTCCCCAGATTGGTGCTGTAGTTTTTTGCAGCTGTTACGGCTGCAGCCGCATCAATCTTTCCAAATCCGTACCAATTATGATGTTTATAACCGGCCGCATTTGTAATCCAGCTATATTGATTAACGCCCCCATAAGTTTTTGTTCTAGAGAGTTCCACTTGAGTAGAAGTATTAGCAAGAATGTGTTTCACATCCCGCCAAGATAAATTTTCATTTGCATCCAACATTAACGCTATGACTCCAGACACGGTGGGAGCAGCAGCTGAAGTTCCATTAAAAGTAGATGTATAATTGCAATTTGCATTTTCTGCATGGACTGCGCTATTAAAAGAGTTGTTATCTACTCGATAGGACCCTGTTTCTACATATCCCTTTGAACAAGATGATTGATCAACTGTCATTATTGCGGGCTCCAAAAGCCAATAATCATAGCTTCTCCCTTTGTAAGAACTATTGAATCCGTATTCGCCTCCGATTCCTGTAACCCAGATAGCAGAACCTGTAGTTGAATATGTGCTTCTTCTTCCAATAGCATCGAGTGCAGCAACAGAAATAACATAAGGAACTTGGGCATAATTTCCGAAACTTACGTCCCAGCAAGGCATGAGATCATTTATTGAGCTATTTGGACCACAAAAAGAACCATTATTTCTCCAACTATTTCCTGACGCAGCAACGTATATAGCCCCTTTATTATTTCTAAGATTTTCAACACCATTTTTTAAGGCTGCTTCGTAATTATTATTTATTAGTATGCCGAAATTTACGGAAGAGTCTGGTCCAAAACTCATATTAAAAATATCAACTTCTGTCGTATCAGCTCCCCCTGATCTAATAGACAGAGCATCTTCAAATCTAGTTACAGAAAAATTTGTTCCAGCTATTAAATTAAAACCAACTAATTTAGCACTTGGTGCTACGCCTCGAACTCCAATACCATTGCCAGCTACCGCTGCAATTATCCCCGCTACTGAAGTTCCATGTCCGCCTGGATTTGTCTCTGTATTTGCAAGTTCCTCTGGATTATTATCACCGTTACTATAATCATATGATTTGTTTAAAACTATATTTGTCAAAAGATCCTCATGCCCAATCTCTAAACCTGAATCAACAACAGCTACTATTATACCGCTTCCATTTATTCCTGAAGAGATAACAGAATCAAGATTTAGATCGACGCCTATGGTTCCTGGGCTAGTAGCGAAGTTGGTTTGACCAGTATTATTTAAGTGCCATTGATATTGATAAAGTGGATCGGATTTTGTTGAAACAACTACCGATTTAGCCAGAGATCCTCCGGCGCCAGCACAAGTGACTGTGAAAGTATTGGCTCCTGCTGAAGTTGGAGTAACGCTCTGCGAACCAGAAGTGGCTTTAGTGCCAGTCCAGCTATCTGATGCTGAGCAACTAGTTGTGTGAGTAGAACTCCAAGTTAAAGTAGCACTTGTACTTAGAAGAAGTGATGAGACGTTACTTGAGATAGAGACTATAGGGTTAGGAGGAGGAGCACTTCCACCACCGCCACCGCATCCTGCTAAGGTTAATATCGCAAATAATCTAAAGATCATTTTCACTAATTGATAGTCCTTCATTCTTAAAAATTAGTAAAGGTTTAATTTTTCCAATAAAGATATTAATTCGTTAACATAACAATATGATTTTTTTAGGTCTCTTCATATCGTTTAGCTATATGGCTTTTTTTGCAACTTGGTTTGTAAAAAAACGCTATCAAATAGGATCCGTTAATCAATACCTGTACTCAATGGCTTTTTTATTTGCCCTGGCCTTTCGTCTATACGTTTTTACCCGGAGCTTTTTTTAAATTAATTACTAAGTAACCACACTCTTAGAAAAAGATAAATATGACGAATAAACGATTGATTCCAGCTTCTGCCATTGCACTCAGCGTTTTCCTTTTTTTTATTTCAGCATATTGGTACCTTGCCGCCTGCTGCAAAAGTAATTGAATCACCATTAGATGAATTTTCTGCAGGAAGAGCTTATGAAACTTTAAAATATCTATTAAAAGAAAATGCTCCGCATCCAGCTGGGTCAGCTTTAAATAAAGTCGTAAAAGAAAGACTCATAGAAGAATTCAAATCTTTAGATATTGAATTTGAAGAACAGCAGACTTGGGCATGCGCTACGAGATTTGCAAGTTGTATTGAGGTTGAAAATTTAATTGGTTTTATTCCTGGTAAATCTGACTTACCTTATTTAGCGCTTATGGCTCATTACGACTCAGTGCCAGTGGCGCCAGGAGCTGGGGATGATGGTGCTGGAGTTGTTGCTATTCTTGAAGCAGCACGAATACTAAAAGAAGAAGGTCCTTACGAACATCCAATCATGCTTCTAATTACCGATGCGGAAGAAAATGGGCTGGTTGGAGCAGAAGCATTTTTCAATCAACATCCCCTCGCTAAAAGCGTCGGTATAGTTTTGAACGTTGAAGGTAG
>CASICS010000002.1 GCA_949373255.1 uncultured SAR86 cluster bacterium
ATATGGTAAGTGTCTCTGATGATCGAATTTCAAAATTCGATATGAAGAATTTTATTAATTCTGTTCGAAATGGAAATTTTTACGGAACTACAGGTCCATTTATAGAGTTAAAAATTGATGAATCCACTATGGGCGAAATGCATTCGGGTTATCAAGGAACCCTTAACGGTCGAATTTATAGCGCTGATTGGGCTCAGGCTAATAATTTAAAAATACAAATGAATGGCAATGAGATTATGGATATAGAGCTAAACGATTCTGGTATTTTTTCCATTCCACTTAAATTTATCAAAGATAGCTTTGTAACTATCGAAGCTTCTGGACCAGCCGGCGAGAACTATCAAGCTGTTTACCCTGGTTTCTTTCCATACGCTTACTCTAATCCTATATATATAGATGCAAATGGAGACGGTGTCTGGACTCCTCCTGGCTTAGAGACAAATTAAAATTCATTAATTGGATTTAAAACTACTTAAAATGCTTTTCGTGAAAGTCTTGAATATCTGGATCGATTAATGCGTCAGATCTTTTTAATTCTCTAAAGAGAGTTAATGAATCAAGAGTTTTGCAACGACTTAAAGCTACGTAAGCTTGCCCTGTCGCAAATGCCCCATCGCCTAAATCTACAGCGCAACTATCTAGAGTAAGACCTTGAGATTTATGTATTGTTACAGCCCAACCTAATTTAATTGGAAACTGTTTAAAGGAAGACACCACTTCTTCTAAAACTTCATCGGAATCTTCGTCATATCTAAATTTTACTTTTTTCCATTCTTCTCTCTCGACTCTATGAGTCACTCCATCGATCTTAACTTTGATACATTTTTTATTTTTATCTAAACATTCAGAAATAACACCGACAGTCCCGTTTACCCACCTTCCATCGCTATCATTTTTTACAAACATAACTCTTGCGTCTTTCTTGATTCTTAGTTCACGAAGAGCAGGCAAATCATTTTCCTTTAACTCTCCGAATTCTTTAGATTTTATGACTTCTTCAGGATTATCGTTGAAAGATAATTTATGACGATTAATCTCTTCTGCCCTGTTTTTACGAGACGTGAGAGTCATAAAAGGATCAGCATCTAGAGTGGAATCAAAACAATGTTTGTTTATCTTATCTATTGTTGGTTCCAAATCTTTACCTAATCTAATGTTATTTAAAAGATTGAAGAAATTCTCATCCTCTTCTTGTCGGAAAGACTCATTTAACTCGTAAAATATTTTTTCTTCGATTTCGTTAAAGCTATGCGAATCAAAAAAATAAACTGAATTATATTCACCATAAATTTCATTTTCTTCGTGCTGCTTTACTATAGGAGGGAGTTGAAAAAGGTCACCGCAAGCTATAACGTCAATACCGCCAAATGGTTGAGTTGATTTTCTATGTATCTGTAATGATTGCGAAATTGCATCGAGCATTGGCGCTCTCACCATAGAAATTTCATCGATGATCAATAGCTCAAGATTTTTTAATAGCTTTCTAAATCCAGGATCTTCAGATTTAGTAACCTTAGGAATAGTATCGAAACCAATTCTAAAAGCAGAATTGATAGTTGTGCCTCCAATATTAAGAGCAGCTATACCAGTAGGAGCAACAACCATCTTCTTTTTATCTACTTCGTATTTGACGCTCTCAAGTAATGTGGTTTTGCCTGTTCCCGCTGCCCCTGTTAAGAAAATAAATTTTTGATCATCGCCTTCTTCTGAAACAGCTCTGATTATTTCATCTTTTATTTGATTGAAACTCTTAACGATCATAGAACATAACGATAATTTATTATTTTTGAAATAAGCACTAAATTAATTAAAGTAAAATAATTTTTATATGCTAAAGCCATTGATTTTATTGGAAATATGTTTGAAGCCTTTGATGTTTGCTCCCATTAAATCCTCCATTACAGGCGGGGTAATATTTATATTTCCAAGCTCACTCAATACCAAGTGAACATCATCATGTCCCTTCATTTGAGTCATTCTTTCAAGCCATCGATTAATATTTGGGAAAGGCTCAAAATTAAAGAGGTTAGTAAATTGACTTTGTAATTGACCTACTTCTACATATGCTGCTATGTCTGCAATTGTCGCTTTATCGCCACATATATAATTATTTTTTTTTAGCCATTGAGTTTCCAACGCATTCAGACCATTTTTAAATAATCTTTTAGCCATGTTAATGACGTCGTCTGTTAAGCCAAGATCAGGTCTTGCCATTGGAGCAAAATAAGCCAAAGATGCTTCTTTTATATTTCGATGATGATAATGCAGAAAATCATCTATCTTAGCTCTCTCTTCATGTCCTTTTGGATATAAATCTACCCACTCATATTTGTTACAGAGGTAGCACATGATGGCATGAGATTCGGCTAATAAAAAACCAGTTTGAGGGTCTTCCAGTGCAGGAATTGTTCCATTGGGAAATTTATTTAAATAATCTGGATGACGTGTTCCATTTTCGGCTTTTGATCCGGGAACAGTCAACACTAATTCAAAAGGTAATTCCTTATTGAAAAGCACCCATAGCACCGCTCTAACAGCTTGAGACAGCGGAACTCCATGAATTTTAATCATATTACTCACTCTTAATCGAGGTCACTTGCATCGTGTCTTTCCACAATAGCATTATCATCTGGCCCGCTAGGCGCTCTATTTACTCTTGTCCCTCTTTTGAATGCAGGACGTTTAGCAATATCTTCAGCCCATCGTATAACGTTTTTATAAGATGCGACGTCTAAAAATTTAGCTGCGTTATAAGCATTTTTTAAAACTAACATCCCGTACCATGAACAAACAGCAATATCAGAGATATTATAATCATCACCACATAGGTACTGCCTTGAATTTAGATTTTTATCCAATACATCTAATTGACGTTTAACTTCCATAGCAAATCGATTAATTGGGTATTCAAATTTCTCGGGGGCATAAGCATAAAAATGACCAAAACCGCCGCCCAAAAAAGGAGCACTGCCCATTTGCCAAAATAACCATGACATGCACTCAGCTCTTTCTGAGGGCTCGGTAGGTAAAAGCTCTCCAAATTTTTCTGCTAAATAAACCATTATTGCACCCGACTCAAAAATTCTAGTTGGAGGATTAGTGCTTACATCGAGAAGAGCAGGTATCTTTGAATTAGGGTTGATTCCAACAAAATCACTTCCAAACTGATCTCCTTCTCCTATATTAATTAAAAATGCGTCGTATTCTGCGCCTTCGTGTCCAAGTGCTAATAACTCTTCCAGCAAAATAGTTACTTTCATGCCGTTGGGAGTGCCTAATGAGTAAAGCTGTAAAGGATGCTTCCCCCTCGGTAGTTCTTTGTCATGAGTAGCTCCAGCAGTTGGCTTGTTTATATTGGCAAATTTTCCACCATTTTTACTATCCCATTCCCAAACTTCAGGTGGAGTATAAGTATCTTTTGTCATTTTCTGTCCTCGTTAATTTAAATTTATAATTAATTGATTATCTAATTCCATTCAATGTGAAACATACTCTCATTTCTGCGAAACATAGGAGGCATGAAAGGACTATTGTATGTTGCTTTAATTGGTGAACTTACAATTGAAATATCATCGCTTTCTAAATATTCTTTAAGAGCTCTTGAGTGTTCATTGAAATTTTTGTCGTTAGGTCTACCTGTAAATCTCAATACAGCATAATGCCCTGCTTTAATTGAAGAAACCTCTATAGAATTATCTGCCGGAAGTGGAAGATTAGATTTATTAAACTTTTTAGGCAGATAGAACTGCATTAAATAACCTCTTTCACCCTTAACTTGAGTAACGGGAACGGTCATTGAAATTTTTTCTGATGATTTATTCGATCCAGATATATATTTAAAAAGTTTCCTGAAAGCGCCATTCTGGCTTTCATATTCTGTTTGAACTATCAGTCTTTCCTGGTAATAACGTATTTCATAATTTTCTGATTCGGAAACTATTTTAAATGCAGGTTCTTCTATTGCCATAAGATTTATATTAAAGGATAGAAATAATCCTAAAAGAAAAATATTTTTAAATTTATACAACACTTCTATCACTTTTTTTAATTATATTTAATCATGATAGTCTAGATAATTGTAAAACCTTTAAAGTAATTAGGGGATCATAAAACAAAAAAATTAGAGGGGACAAATGATTTCAAAAGAGCAAAAACCATTAAATTCAGGATTTGGAGCGAAAACAGAACCTAAAGATATTCTCCAGGGAATTGATCTTACTGGAAAAGTTGCCATGGTTACGGGCGGTTATTCAGGAATAGGTTTAGAAACTACTAAAGCATTAGTTGAAGCAGGAGCAAAGGTCATCATTCCTGCAAGAAGAGTCTCTGTGGCGAAAAAAGAGCTTTCTGGAATTATTGAAGATAAAAATATTATTGAAGTTGATTTGGCTGATCCTTTATCAGTTATTAGATTTATTGATGGTCTTTTAAACTCTGAACTTGCACTAGATATACTTATCAATAATGCAGGAATAATGGCTTGTCCTCAGATGCTCACGAAGGAAGGATGGGATCTTCAATTTGCTGTCAATCACATAGGACATTTTATTTTAACTAAAGGCCTCATACCTGTTTTGAAAAAAGCTACTGAACCAAGGATAGTTACTCTTTCTTCAACGGGTCACAAACTTTCTGGCATACAATGGGATGATATTAATTTTGAGAATTCTTATGATAAGTGGCAAGCCTATGGACAATCAAAAACAGCTGCCAGCTTATTAGCAATTGAAATTAATAGTCGTTATAGAGATCAGGGAATAAAAGCCTTTTCTGTTCATCCTGGAGGGATATTTACACCTCTTCAAAGGCATTTAGAAAAAGAAGAGATGATAGCTTTGGGCTGGTTAGGTAAAGATGGAGAGCCTTCGGAACTTGCAACAGCAAATTTTAAATCAACCAGTCAAGGTGCTGCTACCAGTCTTTGGTGTGCAACAAGTCCTATGCTTAATGAAATTAGTGGAGTTTATTGTGAGAACTGTGATGTAGCTCCTAGACAAAGTGATGGTCCAGAGGCTCGATATGTTGGCGTAGCTGATTGGGCGGTTGATACAGACGAAGCCGCAAAACTTTGGGAATTAACAGAGCAAATGATTTCTAACTTGTAATAATTTTTTTTAAAATTACAGGCTTGAATTTAACCAAATTGGAGATGACCAAGCTCTCTCTTGAATCGTTGCAGGTATATCAGATCTAGGTTTTTCCCCTACTCTGATTGCATCCCAAGTCGACCATCTACATACAGGGTTTTCAAGAACTCTTGAATAGTAAAATGCTTCTTGTTCTTGATTGAATTCGGGATCTTGCCAAAAAGTTTTTATTTCTTTATTTCCATTATTGCTGATTGAGCAATCTTCCATATAAACACTTGCTTCGTTATCAGGACATCGATTAGTTTTTGGATCAACACTTAGACCATCTGAACAAGCTACATCGAATACTTTTTCTTTTTGTTCTCCGCCTTCAAGCCATCCTTTGATAATCTGAACTCTTTGTAACGGCGCTCCTAAAGAGTCAGCAATCGCCCAAACAAGAAATCTAGGATTTTTACTTTCCTCAATATTTAGCGTGCCTCCCATTGGAGTACCTTTTGAATATAAATCTTTTAAAAGACTAACATCATTTAAATTAGATTTTTCTAAATTGTATCCGGCAAAAAAACGAACTTTAATCCTCGGGCCACTAGTAGCAAAAGTTTCTTTGCGTCGAAAAGCATCGTAAATTGCTTCTCGAGTATTTTCTTCAGCCCAGACACCTGTTAAACCTGAAGCTGAAAAGCCAATGAGTCTTTTTGCTGGACCGGCTATATAATTCTTTCCGTCTATTTCAGAAATCAAGTTTGGACGAATTAGCTTAGCAGTTGTAGCTAGAGCCCAATTAAATGGTATGGAGCCTCTCATATCAGCTCTTCCATCTAAAGCGCCAACTTTAGAAAAGAAAGTTTCTTCATCATATGATCCTCCGCCAACATGAGTATCGCTTGCTCCAGCAAGACCAAACTTATAGGGATTTGTTAAGCCTTGTTCAGATAAAGTTAATCCTCTCAAATACGCATTTCGGACATAACTTCCTTTGGCATATTCAAGAAGTTTTGCTTCATCGTCACCAGGCAATTCAAATGCTGCCCACTCATCATTTTTAGAAAGTAAGGGATGTGTTTCTGAAGTTCCTTTAGCCTGAGTTATCTCTACTAGTGGTTCGTTTATAGATCTTTGTTTGGCGTATGCTTCATCTATAGGATCGCCATTATAATATGTCATTTCAAAAGCAGCGCCGCCAGATATGTTTGAATTGTGAGGTATTGCTAAACTTTCTACTCCTTCGCCTCTAAGCCCATCCATCCAGTCCCATAAATCCTCAGGATTCAGACTATCGCCCCTTATAAAGAGTCTTTTTGGTAAATTTTTAGTATCTTGAAAGATCACATTTCGGTGTAAGTAATTATCATATAATTCTTCTGAAGAGGTATATTCATAAGCAGCAAAAGTAGTAAAGACTCCTGGTGTATAGGCACGATCAGCAGCAGCAATTGTTTCCTGCCAAACAGTTCGGCCAATTTCATCTAAGAGTTTTTTATCCACCGTTCCGTCTTCAATATCTTCTGCTAATGCTCGCGCTATTGGCCTGAAGAGATCAGCTCTTTGTAATAACGAAAATAAACTACCGCTTACATTTTCATTTATATTGTGAAGAGGTTTAAAGACTTCATAGTTTGAAACTTTAGAAGATGTATCTGCTGCTTCCTTTATCACACCAAGAAAAACTCCATGATCTGTTACTGCATAAAAATCTAAAGGCCGACTGAGTTGAATTTGATATCCAGATGGATGAGGAATAGCCTCACCTTGAGCATACTTATAAGCATCATCTGGAGTAGCAGTTGTTCCAAAAGTATATGCATCAAACGAATTTTCAGTATGAACGTGAAGGTCTCCAAAATATGCATTTTTGTATGGATTTGGATCTGGTCTTGCCGTATTTTTTTTACCTAAAGCAAGGATATCTTCTTGAGACAATTTAGAAGAGTGTGTCTGGTAATTGATATCCGAACATGAAATTAATATAGAAATAAATACAAAAATATATATAAAGTTTTTCATAATAAATAGTTTTAAAAAAATTAAGCTATCGTTGTCTTAATTTTTTTCTTACTTAAACTCCAGTAAATTTTAAAGATTTTTAGAAAAAATAATCTAAAGGTTCTGTCAAAAAGAGAGACTTTTGAAATTTCTGATTTAACGTCAGAAATTTGTTTTCCTCTAATTAAGTTTCCAGGAAGAATTCCAGTTGCAGTTCCGTTCTCACTGACTATATGACCTCTTTTGATAGTTGCTATATAACCTGTAGCATTTTGAACTAAACGTTTTCCTCCTAAAGGTAAATCATGAATCATTTTAGGATGACTCACATTTAAATTATCAAAATCGATGATATTAATATCAGCTAACATACCTGGTTTGATTTCACCGCGATCAAATAAGCCAAAAGTTTCAGCAGTATCTTTTGTTTGTTTTTTAACTAACATCTCAAGAGGAAATTTCTTACCAGCCTCTCGGTCTCTTGCCCAGTGAGATAAGTTTGTTGTTGGCATACTTGCATCGCAAATTAGACCACAATGTGCTCCTCCATCACTCCCACCTGCAACAGAAGACTTAAGGCCATATGCTTGTTCGACAAAATTAAGTTTATAATTTTCATACGGAGTAAAGGCTGCATAAATAAGGTTTGTACCATTATTTTTCATCATTTCGTCGTACATTACCTCAAGTTCTGAGATCCCCTTTATTAAAGATATTGCTGCAATACTATCTTCTTTCTTAGGTTCATAATTTGGAGGAGTCCCTAAGATAAATTGAGTTTTATAATTAGCAGTAAGCTTTGTTGGAAGTTGAACATCCTTTGTAATTTCTTCTCTGGTTTTAGTATTACTTTCATCAGCAAGTTTTTTTTCTATCTCTGACTCAAAATCAGGTTCTTGACTCAATAGCATATTTTTAAAATCAGGATTCTTCATGATTTCAAATTTTTGATCAAGCGGTAAATTTGAAATCTCTTTATAAGCAGGATATTGAACGAAAGGATTCAAAGAGCTTTCAAGACCAAACATAAGACCTACATTTCTTCCAGGAAATTGAGGGCGGATATTTTTACCTTTAAGATAGTGTTCCTCTGCATATAAAATTGTTTTAGCTGCATCTCCGCTCGTTTGCAAAAAAGTCAAACCGCAGTCACTTTTATCGACATATTCTTTCATCCAAGACATTTCTATTTCTTCGTCCAACCAGTCTGATGTTATTTCCAAAGTACCTTCGCCAGCCTTATCTATACCAAAAGCCAGAGCTTTCATTTCTTCAGAACTAGCTTCAGTTCCTGGAACATATTTTCCATAAATATCTCTATGCAAAATAGTTCTTGAAGTACTGAAGCCTAAAGCACCTGCATTAATAGCTTCTGTTACAAGCTCTGACATTTTATTAATCTCTTTGTCAGAGGCATCAACTTGGTTTTGACATCTTTCGTGACCCATCACATAGCTTCTTAATGGTCCATGACCAATCATGAAACCTAAATCCATAACAAATTCTTTCTTATCGATTGCATCTAAAAACTCAGGGAAAGTTTCCCAGTCCCACTCAATGCCTTCATGCAGAGCGGCGCCCGGAATGTCTTCCACACCTTCCATCAATTGAATTAAAAAATTTTCATCGCCAGGTTTGACTGGTGCAAACCCAACTCCACAATTCCCCATAACGGCAGTCGTTACTCCATGCCAACTGGATGGTGTTAAGTATGGATCCCAACATACCTGACCATCGTAATGTGTGTGAATATCAACCCATCCAGGCGTAACTAAATTACCTTTGGCATCAATTTCCTTTTTACCTGAATTTGCTACAAACCCTACTAGTGAAATTTTTTCATCATCAATAGCAATGTCGCCAATGAACTGTTTTTTTCCAGATCCGTCTATAATTTTTCCATTTCTAATTACAAAATCATGCATATTATTATTTCTCATTTGAATATTTTACCAAGAAACCATGTTGCTTTAAATTAAAAGCAAAACGTCTTAAAAATAAAAATTTATTCAGGATGCCAAATTAGCAGATTTCCAGAATCTAGGGATAATCCAAGTTACAAAGATAGAGAAAAATATACCCAAACTATAACTAAAGAACATTCCTAGAAAGCCTTCCACTTCAATATTTGCTTCAAGTTGAGTAATTAAAATCATACTAACAAACACGGTCAATACGCTTAATGATGATAAAAGAAATTTTTGTATTTTGCCTGAATTTAAATGAATCTCTGAGAACCCAACAAACCAACCCGTCATTACTCCAAGAAACCAAATATTTGGTTCATGACCCTCATGACTTGGATAAGCAATATAGAAAATTAACTGAAAGAGCAATATCAGTAACAACCAAATATGATTGCTTAAAGATTCATACACATTATTGATAACTGCAAAATTCCAAATAGCGAGGACTAAAGCTCCAATAATTAAACCCGAAAGAACATCTCCAAAATCATGCACACCCAAATACATTCTGCTAAATGAAATTAATAGAATTAAGGTTCCAGCTCCAATAGAAATCCATTTATTTTTCAGCTCATAAGCTAGCAATCCCCATAAAGTGACAGCTATTTGTGCATGACCGCTTGGCCAACCGTATGAAGTTCCTACTTTCGGATCCAACATTAACTCTATTAATGGCCTAGGATCTTGAAAAAAATCTTTTAGAAAGCTGTTTATTAATCCGGAAATAAATAACAACATAGCAACTCTTGAAAACCTTGATGGCGACCAAAAAAAATATCCAAAAGTAATAAATAAAATTAAAAAAGTTGGATAGCCAAGCAATGAAATATTTTCAAAAAATATTGATAAAACTGGTGTGCGAATGTTTTCAACCCATGATAGATCATTCCAAATAGACATAATTTATCCTCACTCCATATTTATTTATCAAAGTAGATTATAAATCACAATAAAGTGCAATATTGCTGCCGCAATTACTAATATGTGAAAAAACTCATGAAAGCCAAAAACTTTAGGGAATAAAACCGGCACTTTAAAACCATAAGTTATGGCGCCAATTGAGTAAATAGCTCCTCCTATCCCTATCAATGTCAATTTTAGAAAGCTTAATGAGGCGATTAATATTGGTATGAATGGTAAAGCTACCCAACCAGCAATCAAATAGATGGACGCTCTCAAGAGACGATGAATATTTGAAAAGAAAATAGATTGGATAATTCCAATAAAAGCTACACTCCAAATAATTATTAATAATTTAGTTCCACTTTGTCCCGGCAAAGCTAAAATGCATATTGGTGTAAATGTCCCTGCAATCATCATAAATATGCCGCTATGATCTAATTTTCGAAGTTTCTTTTTTATTTCTTGCGTTGTATTCAGACGATGATAAAGAGCGCTAAATCCAAACATTGATAACAAGCCAATTGAGTAGGTTAAAATAGCGATGAATTGGGAAAGATTACTAGTTTTAAAAATTAAGATTAAGCATGGAATTATGGAGATAAAAAACATAAGCTGATGACTTATGCCGCGAAATCTTGGCTTACTAATACAATTCATTTTGTTTATTTAAACATGAAGAACAATTTGATATCATCCAAAAATGAATAAAAGGAAAGATGCAACTGCCGAAGGGATAGCTAAACAACGTTTGATTGAAACATTAGCCCATCCTAATAAGCGCGTCATAAATGATCCGTATGCTGCTAGATTCGTTAAAGGAGCTGGTTTGATAAAATTAATTGGTCATAAGCTCAATGTTTGGTTGGGTCAAAAGTTAGTACCTGGTTTTCATGAGCATCTAATTTCACGTACTCGCTTTGTTGATGATTTGATTGAAAAAAGTATTTCCGCTGGAGTGGAACAATATGTCATCCTGGGAGCCGGATACGACATGCGGGCACATCGGCTCAAACTTTCACCTGCATTAAAAATTTTTGAAGTAGATCAACTAGAAGTTCAAGATAAAAAGCGTTCTAAACTACCTAAAGAATTACTCAATTCAGAAAATATCACTTATGTAAGTGTTGACTTCACTCGCCAATCTTTAGCAAAGCAACTTTTAGATGCCGGCTTCGATCAAAGCAAATCAACGATCTTTACGCTCGAAGGCGTATCTCAATACATCACTAAAGAAGCACTTGGTTCTACTCTCGAGGAGATGGCTAAGCTTACTCAAAAAGTGAGTTCATTTTTTTTCATATCTTATGTCGATGAACGTCTCAATGACAATCCCGAAGCCTGCTTTGGCAAAGGTTACCCAAAAGCTGCAAAACGTTATGCCTTGATAAAAGACTTAACAGCAAAAGTAGCTGAGCCCTGGATATCTTTTTATGATTGTGAAGAAATCAAAAACCTATTGTCGCAAAATGGTTACGCGATAAAAGAAGATGTAGTGTTAAGTGATCTAAACTCTCAGTACTTTGCTCCTGTTGGAAGAGCCCTTCCTGAAGATCAGTTATTTAACCTTGAGCGTTTTGTAATAGCAGAATCTAATAATCTCCCTCTATAATTATTTACTTTGGCTATCGAATCATTGGATCCGCCGGAGGGGAGCCATAAAATTTAACTCTTCTTATGCGCTATGGTTTGTATGAGAAGAATCTTGATTTAATGATACTTAAAGACTAATTTACTATTCCCACTCAATAGTAACCCAATTTAAAACCCTTATAGCATATAGGTTTCAAGGGTGTTGAAAAAAATGTGTAACTTTTGTGTAACTTCATTTTAGTATTTTAAAATTCCACCAAAAAATAACTGGGGTTATCAGAACGGTTGGAAGCACCCACCATACCCATTCAGGTTCAAAAGGAGGATTAACAACTAAAACAGCTGTAATCACTGCAATAGTTCCTCCCATCATATTTGTTAAGTGTCTTGAAATTCTCTCTTTTCCTGTAGCAGAATTGTTTTTATAACTCCTAAAATCAGCATAACCCAAAGTAATAGATAAAAATCCGAAAACCAAAAGAACGATATATTGCGTATTACTATTCAAGAAATAGATTGCAGCTAATACCCACATTCCTATTCCTGAAAAAATCATTAAACAAATAGCAATCCAATCCAAAATAGTTGCAACTCCTTTTCTATTTCTTGCAAAGCGCATTCCCGCAAAAGCTAAATAGAAAGAAAAGATAGCTATGAGAAACAAAAAGATATTACTGCTGATAATAGACATTGGAATAGCTGTTAAGAAGATAGTAGCCATACCCCAGAAGTATGTTCTACCTGAAAGCACATGAAGCTTTTTACCTTTCTCAGATGAGAACTGCCAGAGCAGCACAAAACAGAGCAATTGTTCCAGCTATGATATGTATTGGTAATAGAAACTCCATACCCCCCCTTTTTTTTAACTTTAAAAAATTTTTGTAACTCTCTACTTGTCGACTTTACAGTTACTAAGTTAAGATTTCTATATGAATCTGCTCAACAATAAGAATCTCAAATGGAAGCACTATAATGAAGGTGATAAATTCGATTATCCTATAAAATATTCTGAATCTATTCTAGATGCGAGAGAGGATGGGCGTTTGGAGATATTAGTTAAGTGGGAACCAAATTGTTATTGTCATTTTCATAGGCATACTGCAGAAACTAGTTCTGTAGTTTTAGAAGGCGAGCTTCATGTCACCGATATCGACATTAAAACTGGAAAAGAAATTGGGAGGCGTTTAAGAGCTGTAGGAGATTTTGCACATAAAGAGCCGGGAGATGTGCATATGGAACAAGGAGGAGCAAATGGAGCTTTAGTTCTCTTCAATATTTATGCTCCTGAAGGCGACGGTAAATTAGCAGAATCTTTGAAGAAAGATGGTAGTGTTGCAAGCGCCTCAACTATGGCTAGAATTTTAAGAAAGCGCAGCAAATAACTATATTTAGTTACTCCCACTCAGTAATTACCTTGTATAGAAACCCAATAGAATCAATAGTTTTAAGGCTTGTTATTTTTTTTGTGTAACTTCTTATATGCCATAATCTAAATCTTCTCTTTAAAATCCTCTTTGTTTCCAACAACCTTCTATTTTCTTGTTACACAGTGTGTAAATCACACTGAGTATCTTTTGGGTGACTGTCTCTTCCATTTAAGTACTCAATATTCAAATAATTCAGGAAAACTCTCTTTAGTCTTATAGACTTCATAAATTAGAAATTTTACTAAGAACTGTTCCGGCTATCTTATCTTGAACTCTTGTTGCACTCCTCATAGCTTTTAAAATAATGGGCTCTTTTACTTCTTTGCTAAATTCCTTTTTATTTAAGAGATGCTTATACCATTCTAGAACTTTTGGATGTAATTTCTTAAAAGGATAACCAGAAAGAAAAAGCCTGTGGGTATATATAAACCAAGCTATATCAAGTAATGATATTTGAACACCTAAAAGGTAGGGTTGCTTAGAAAGGTTAGACTCAAAATTATCATAAAGTTTTTTAAACTTAGAAACAGACTGGATAACTGCTTCATCTGTTATTCCTTCTTCGTTAAAGTCTTTAAAAAACGTCAATTCCTTAATTTTATGACTGTCTTCCTTTCCTTGTATAGTTCCTGAATCCTCTTCAAGTTTTTCTATTGAGCTGGTTTTCTTTTTTCTTGCTTTGTTTCCAAAAAGAAAACGAAAACTAATGTTCCTCATATCAATATGAAGATCATCTTCTTCATTAAGTAATGTTGATATTAACTCTATGGACTCATTGGGGATTAGAGAAGGTTCAGGGAATTTCTTTTCTAAATATTTGAGTATATCGTTACTTTCTATATGGACTTCACCATCATCCACAAGCACAGGAACCAAAGCTCTTGGATTAATACCTAAAAACCAGTCTGAATAATTTTCGTCTGTAGCTAAATTTACTGGATGAGAAACCCATTCTATGCCCTTCAAATTTAAAAATATCCTCGTTTTTTGTGAGCAAGAGGAGTTACTAAAGTGAAGCAGATGAATACCTTTCCACTCTAGAACTTCTTTAGTTCGGATTTCATCTTTAATTAGCTGCGTCATCTCATTCCCACTCAATAGTTGCGGGTGGTTTGCTGGAAATATCATAAACCACTCTCGAAACCTTTGATATCTCATTGATTATTCGATTTGATACCAAGTTTAAAAAATCATGATCAAGTTTAGCTGCTCTAGCCGTCATAAAGTCTATGGTTTCTGCTGCTCTTAACGCTATGACGTATTCGTAACGACGGGCATCGCCAACTACGCCCACACTCTTTATCGGTAAAAATACTGCAAAAGCTTGGCTGACTTTGTCATACAGCTTATGTTTAACCAGCTCTTCCATATAAATGTGATCTGCTTCTTTTAAGATCTCTAATTTTTCTTTTGTAATATCGCCTAAGGTTCGGACTGCTAAGCCAGGGCCTGGAAAAGGATGCCTTTTGATTAAATAGTCCGGAAGACCAAGTTCTTTACCTATTTTTCTAACCTCATCTTTAAATAAAGAAGTTAATGGCTCGACTAAAGGTAATTTCAAATAAGACGGTAAGCCACCAACGTTGTGATGAGACTTTATAACGTGTGCCTTGCCGTTTTTAACACCCGAAGATTCAATGACATCTGGATAAATTGTACCTTGAGCTAAGAATGAAATATTTTTTAATTTTTTAGTTTCTTTCAAGAAGACATCAATAAAAGTTTTGCCAATTATTTTTCTTTTCTTTTCAGGGTCAGACTCCCCTTTTAAATTTTTGAGAAATAACTTCTCACTATCTGAAAAATTAATATTTAATTTTAAACCTCTTTTTAAATCTTTTTTAACTTGTTCGGCTTCGCCTTTCCTGAGAAGACCATTATCCACAAAAATACATTCAAGATTTTTTCCAATTGCTTTTGAAAGCAAAGCTGCAACTACAGATGAATCAACGCCACCCGAGATTCCTAATAATACTTTCTTATCTCCGACTTGAGCTTGAATATCCTCAACGAGCGAATCTATAATATTTTTAGGTCGCCATTTTCCTGTGCATCCACAAATATCTCTAACAAAAGTTTTTAAGATTGTTTGTCCTTGTTGAGTGTGTGTGACTTCTGGATGAAATTGAAAGCCATATTTTTTCAATTTAGCATTTTCAAAAGCAGCAATTGGACTATTTTTAGAAGACGCTACTTTTTTAAACCCTTTTGGCAACTTAGTGACTTTATCGCCATGACTCATCCATACATTTAGATTTTTAGTTTTAGATTTCAAACCTTGAAAAATTTTTGCTTTTTGAAACGTTAATTGAGCATGCCCGAATTCTCGTTTAGAAGAAGAATCAACGTTACCACCAAAATATTTTGCCATAGTTTGCATGCCGTAACAGATTCCTAGAACTGGCAGATCGCTATTGAGGATTTTGGGGTCAAATTTTAAAGCTTTTTTAGTATTAACGGATTCTGGACCGCCTGACATTATTATTCCAGATGCCTGCATCTCATTAATTTTTTTAAATGAAGTTTCGTGTGGAACTATTTCAGAATAAACACCTGCTTCCCTTATTCTTCTTGCAATTAGCTGAGTATATTGCGAGCCAAAGTCAAGGATGATTATTTTTTCAGATGTTATTTCTGTTTTCACCAAGTTAGCTCATTCGGTAATTGGGAGCTTCTTTGGTCACGCTCACATCATGCACATGACTTTCTGTAATTCCAGAAGAAGTAATTTGAACAAACTTAGGTTTTGTTTTCATTGTTTCGATGTCTTTTGAACCGGTATAACCCATACTTTGTCTCAATCCACCCAAGGTTTGATGCAAAGTAGTTTCAACCCAACCTTTGTATGGCACTCGACCTTCTATTCCTTCTGGAACTAGTTTGTCGGATTGAGTAATGTTTCCTTGAAAATAGCGATCGCCTGAATTAGCTTCACCCGACATTGCTCCAACTGAGCCCATGCCTCGATAAGATTTATAACTTCTACCTTGATACAACTCTACTTGTCCAGGTGCCTCTTCCGTTCCAGCCAAGATTCCACCTAACATAACGGTGTCAGCTCCGGCGGCAATGGCTTTGGCGATATCTCCAGAAAATCTAATGCCGCCATCGGCTATAACTGGCACACCTTTTTTACCAATTGCTTTAACCACATTCGCAATGGCAGTAATTTGAGGCACTCCGACGCCCGTTACTATTCTTGTGGTACAAATTGATCCGGGACCAATTCCAATCTTTACTGCATCAGCACCGGCTTTCACTAAGGCTAAGGCTCCTTCACCTGTGGCAACATTTCCACCAATAACTTGAAGATCTGGGTAAGTAGCTTTTACCAATTTGACCCTATCAATGATTCCTTTTGAGTGCCCGTGAGCACTGTCGACAACAATTGCATCAACTCCAGCTTGAACTAAAGCCTCAAGTCTTTCTTCGGTATCAGATCCATTGCCTATGGCTGCACCGGTTAATAGCCTGCCTTCGCTATCCTTGGAAGCAAATGGGAAATCTTTATTTTTATTAATATCTTTAAGAGTGACTAACCCTTTGAGTTTAAAATTATCATCGACTAACAGTATTTTTTCTATTCTATTTTGATAAAGTAAACCCTTAACGACATCAAGATCTTCATTCTCTTTAGCCGTAATTAATCTTTCTTTTGGAGTCATGATAGTGCCAACATTCGCGGCAAGATCCAATACGTTTCTAAAGTCTCTTGAAGTCACAATACCAACTAAATTACCTTCATCCACTACCGGCATTCCTGAAATGTTTAGATCTTGAGTTAACTTGGTTAATTCACCGACTGTTTTATTTGAAGAAATGGTTATAGGATCTCTTACAATGCCACTTTCAAATTTTTTGACAGCAGAAACCTCTTGCGCATGATCTTTAATGGACAAGTTTTTATGAATAATACCAATGCCGCCTAACTCAGCTAAGGCAATTGCCATTCTTGATTCTGTAACGGTATCCATTGCGGCCGATAGAATAGGAATTTTTAAAGATATATTTTTAGTTAGTTTGGTGGTTAAATCTGCCTCATGAGGAAGAACCTCAGAATAGTCTGGTACAAGAAGTACGTCGTCAAAAGTTAAAGCTTGTTCTAATAGCAACATTTTCAGATTATACAGAAACGATAAAAAAAATAAACTATGGAAAATATCAATAAATTTAAAGGCTGGCAGATGGTCTATACAGCAATGATGATGGAGTTCTCTGTTGTGGGTTTTGTTTTTTATTGTTTTCCGCTCATGTTTTCTGAATTAGAAAGGGATCTTGGCGCCTCGCAATCTCAACTTTCTGGAGCTTTATCTCTGTTCTTTATATTTTCTGCTGCTGCATCTATAGTACTTGGAAGATTAATAGACAAATACTCAGTAAAAAAAATAATGACCATTGGGGGTGTTATTTTTAGTTTGGGACTCTTTTCAATAGCCTTTATTGAAAATACTTTTAGCTTGCTTTTAATATACGCAACTTTGTTATCTATTGGTGGCCCTGCCCTTGGCAACATGTCTGTCACAAAATTAGTAGCTAATTGGTTTGAAAGCAAAGCTGGAATGGCTTTGGGTATCGCGGCAATAGGAATATCTTTTTCTGGGGTTATTTTACCCATTTTAATCGACCCATTGATTGATGGTATTGGCTGGAGAAACGTCTATATTCTTTTTGGGTCAATAGTTGTTTTGATTCTTTTACCAACGGTAAGATTTGTTGTAATTGATACCCCTGAAGAAATAGGACAAAAAAAAGATAACTTGGAAACACAGCCTAATGTAAATTTAAATACGGTTTTAATGGATGTTTCAGAGTTTTTTAAGTCAAAAATTTTCTGGATAATTTCTCTAACTTTTGCGTTTCAGTTTTTAGCAATGGGAGGCGTTCTCTTGCATCTTCCTTTGCACTCAGAAACTATAGGATTTGATAACGTTTTTTATTTTCTTGGTTTGCCGATCAAACAAAATGTATTTGCCTATTCTCTTGCCGCCTTTGGCGGTGTTACAGGAAAAATTCTATTTGGTTATTTAATAGATAAATTGAAAGCCAATAAGCCTGTAATGCTTATGATGTTATTACAATCAATAGGTATTTTTGGCTTAACGCTGTCTGATAGTTTTGGATTTTTTACTATCTTTTGTTTTGTGTTTGGAATGGGGTTTGGCGGCGCTATGGTCTTATTGAGCGCTTGCTTCTTAAAAGCCTTTGGCTCTGTGAATCTAGGTTCAGCCCGAGGTTTTTCTGCCTTAATCGTAGTCCCTCTGCAGCCAATAGGAATATTTATTGTTGGCAAAGCTTTTGATTTAAATATCTATATAGAGGCTTTTTTAACTATGGGAGCAGTTACCTTGATTGCAATGGCAATAGGTTCAAGAATTGTTATTAAGTAAGTTAGTCTGAATATATAGAGTCAGTTTTTGCTGCGGCAATAAAATCATTTTTATGTAGACCTTTTATTTTGTGTGACCACCAAGAAACAGTAACTTTTCCCCATTCTAAAATTATCTCTGGATGATGGTCTTCCGATTCTGCCATTGCAGCAACTTTTGAAACAAAATTTAAACCCTCTAAATAGGCATTGAAAGCAAAGCTACATCTAAGTCTTTTAATATTATTAACATCGATTATTTCCCATGCTGGAATTTGAGGCTTTAATTCAATAATCTCTTGATCAGTTACTAATGGCGCATCAATATGACAGGCCTCACAGGAATTTTCGATAAGTTTTTTTGAATTCATTTAATTAATTCCGCCTTTAGTTAATTTAGTAGGATCTAGTAATTTCTTTAATTTTGCTGCGCTTAAATCAGTTTCCTCAATAGCAACATCGATGATCGGTCTATTTTCTTTATAAGCTTTTTTAGCAATCGCTGCCGCTTTCTCATAGCCAATGATAGGGTTCAAAGCGGTAACTAAAATTGGATTTTTATTCAAAGAGCGCTCTATTGAGTCTTTATTTACTTTAAAAGTTTTAATAGCTTTATCTGCTAAACCATCCATGCCTCCAGCCAGAATATTGATGCTCTTTAATAAGTTGTAACAAATTACTGGCAACATTACATTCAATTGAAAATTACCTGCCTGAGCGGCTACTGTAATAGTCGTATCGTTACCAATCACATCAGCTGCCACCATAGTTACTGCTTCAGGTATAACTGGATTGACCTTGCCGGGCATGATGCTACTACCAGGTTGTAATGCTTTAAGTTCAATCTCAGAAAGCCCCGCTAAAGGACCGCTATTCATCCACCTCAAATCATTTGATATTTTCATTAAGATAACCGCTAAATTCTTTAGCTCACTCGAAACCTGTAAGGAAGAATCTTGTGCGCTTAGACCTTGAAAAAGATTATCGCAAGGCTTAAATTTATGACCGGTTAATTTAGAGACTTCAACCGTGAATAATTTTGAAAACTGTGGATGAGCATTGATACCGGTTCCAATTGCCGTTCCGCCTTGAGGTAACTCTAATAATTTTTGTTCTAAGATTTTTAACATTTCTTTTGAAGATTCTAATTGTGCAGACCATCCGCCAAGCTCTTGAGAAAAGTCTATTGGCATTGCATCCATTAAGTGGGTTCTACCAGTTTTTATAGTTCCTTTCAAAGAATCAGCTTTTGTGTCTATGGTCTCTATTAACTTGTCTAAAGTAGGAAATAATTTATTTACCAAATCCATATGAGCGCTTATCTTTATTGCCGTAGGAATTACATCATTGCTACTTTGACTCATATTTACGTCATCGTTGGGATCAATTTTAATGCCGCTCGATTTAGAAGCTAAATTAGCAATAACCTCATTGGCGTTCATATTAGAACTTGTTCCGGAGCCGGTTTGAAAAACATCTAATGGAAACTCTCTATTATGTTTGCTCTGCCAGACTTCTTTTGCTGCTTTTGAAATTGCATTAGCTTTTTTTGGAGCTAAAAGACCTAAGGATTTATTAGCTTTAGCCGCAGCATCCTTTATGATTCCAAGAGAGTCTACAAAGGAATTAGTAAATGGAAAATCCATTTTAATTCCGCTTATTGGAAAATTCTCAACAGCTCTTTGAGTTTGTGCGCCATATAGAGCATTTCTTGGGACATAAACTTCTCCCAAAGTATCTTTTTCTATTCGGTAACCTTTTTTTACTTTTGCCATAATTTTTTTATTGTTTAAAATGCAATTGTACAAAAATTTAGTTTATTAATATCAACTAATTTATATTATTTAAAGAGGCAAATATGTCAGAAGAAAAAAAAGAAATAAAACTTCCTATTGATACTTCTTTAGGAAAGCTTCCTCAAAAAGAAAAAGGCTCTTTAGCACCAATTGAGTGTAAGACCATGGAAGAACTGAGAAGGCATCAATTAGAAAGATTGGCTGCCGGCTTTAGAATGTTTTCTCATTTTGGATATGATGAAGGTATCGCTGGGCACATCACATTAAGAGATCCTGAATTTCCTCATTATTTCTGGGTAAATCCTTTTGGAATGCATTTTGGACAAATAAATATTTCAGATTTAATTCTTGTTGACCGAGATGGAAATATTGTTCAAGGTGAAGGAAAAATGCTTAACACAGCAGCTTTTGCTATTCACTCTAGACTGCACGAAGCAAGAGCTGATGTGAATGCTGCTGCTCATTCCCATTCAATGTATGGAAAATCTTTTTCTACCCTAGGTCGTCTTCTAGAACCTATAACTCAAGATTCATGTGCTTTTTATGAAAACCATGTTTTATTTGATGACTTTACAGGGGTAGTTCTTGATACTGATGAGGGAGATAAGATAGCCAAAACATTAGGAGATAAAAAAGCAGCAATTCTTAAAAATCATGGGCTTCTTACAACAGGAGAATCTGTTGATGCAGCTTTGTGGGCTTTTTTATCCATGGATAGATGCTGTCAATCTCAGCTTATTGCTGAATCTGCGGGGCAGATGGAAAGAATAAGCGAAGATGTTGCTGAGTTAACTAAATCTCAAGTAGGTAGTGAATTTGCTATGTGGGCAAGTTTTCAACCAATCTACGATCTAATGCTTGAAAAAGACGATAGCTTCTTAAATTAAAGAGTTTTTATAAACTGCTCTATAGTATTTTTTCCAAAATACATTTCATCCTCCACAAAGAAGGTAGGAATTCCAAATACCCCTCTTTCAGCGGCTGCACTTGAATTGGCTATGAGCTTGTCTTTAATTTCTTGAGTTTCCATTAGACTAAATAACTTCTCAGAATCAAAACCTGCATCATCAAAAGCTTTTTGAATAACTTCAGGATCGTCCATTTTCTTTTCATTTTCCCACATTTCAAGTGACATCTTCGCAATGTATTCTTCTAAAAAACCCTCTTGCTCAGCGGCTAGCGCTCCTCTCATCAATTTGAGCGTGATTACAGGAAAATGTGGATTCATTTTAAAATTATTTAACCTATGGAATTCAATAAATCTTTTCATCTCGAGATTTTCATATTCTAATTTTCCTTTAACCTCACCGAAGGCAATCATAGGAGGTTGGTTATTAGTTAATTTAAATATACCTCCTAGTAATACGGGAATATAATTTATGTCAAACCCTATTTCATCTTGATATTTTTTTAAAGCCTTTAAACTTAGGTAGCCGTTAGGACTAGCAAAGTCGAAATAGAAATCTATTTTTTTCATTTTTTACATTCCTCCATAGAATAATTTGATTTATTTCCCGAATCTTTCAATTCTTTAATATAGCGGCATTTAGAAGCAATATCTTTGATTCTGTCATCCGCAGCTAAGCGAATAAGCTCATCACGGTGAAACAATTGTGATTTAGTCATTCTTATTCCCTTGTCATTAATTGTATCTAAAATGATAAATTTATTGGTATCCACATCTAAATTCCATGAATCCCATTTCGGCAGATCATTATTTCTGCCCATTTGAGGATTGCCTGAATATGCAAATTCAGCCCAATAAGACATCATTGCATCAGACAACTGCCTTGCGGCAGATTTGTTAGAGTCATTAAAAACATAGTCTTCAAAACCAAACAAAGTCAGCATTCCAGTTACAAAGGTGATTTCAAATCCATGAGCAGCACCAAAAATTTTAGAAAAGTCCATCCACAAAAATTTTGGCTCTTCATCCCAATCAAATCTATAAGCATAAACGTCTGGATTTCCAGACCTGATTAAAGTTCTTGCTGGGTTGTCGACTCCGTTTATTTTCCAATTGTTAGAGGAGTATTCATTTTCAATTTCATACTTCTGCTCATCCTTTATAAAGATAAAAATATTTAAAAATCTTCTTACATAATCTGGGTCCATTGAATAAAACAATTTCATTTCGTCTCTATTAGTTCCAAGCATTGTAGGTACTTTGTTAAATTGATTTTCCTTAAAGTTCATTCCATCAATTGGCAGCACAAAGCCATCGGCTAAAATTCTTGGAACATTGAACATTCCTCCAAAAGTTGCCTCTGCATATCCTTCGTGGATTTCTTCTGCTTTTAAGCTTTGCAAGAAATTAGTTAACAATGTTTCGTCCATAGAATCTTGCATAATTTTTGCTTCAAAGCGATCATTTGCTTGACCTTTGTTAATCAAAAATTTATTAACAGTTTCTTTTGAACTTGTAGGAAGGCCTGGATTTTGATCATCTACATAATTAGAAGCCTCTGCCAATGAGTAAGACCTTGTGGAGCCGCTTTGCGAAATAGCCCTATGAAAAAGATCTTCTGTAAGAGGCGAAGATATAAGAGAAAAAACATTATGTCCTCCTGCGGATTCTCCGAAAATAGTTACATTAGACTTATCACCACCAAAATTTTTAATATTCTTTTGCACCCATTTTAAAGCTTCTATTTGATCAAGCAGACCAAAGTTTCCCGACCTATCTTCTGCAGATTTTCCAGTCTTATTAATACTTGGATGATAGAACCATCCGAGTGGGCCAAGACGGTAATTGATAGTCACTATTATTAAATTATGTTGGCTAGCAAGCTTACTAAAATCATAAGCGTTTCCAGTACCTGTAGTATTTCCACCGCCATGAATCCATACCATTACAGGAAAGTTAGAATCCTTAGATGAATTTCTCGGCGCATGAATGTTTAAATACAAACAATCTTCTGAGCCGACATAATTAGAAACACTTTCGTCATAATTAACGAAACTTTTCTTTTGAAAGCATATGTTGGGATTCTCTAAAGCTTTGATGACATCTTTAGATTTACTCTTGGTAACAGGTGCTCGCCATCTCAATTCGCCTACAGGTGCTTCGGCATATGGAATACCAGTCCAAGCAACAGAATCATAATGATTTTGAAAGCCAATTATTTGGCCAGAAGAAGAGTCTCTGAGAGTCAGCGGATCTTCAACAATATTTTTTTTTGAACCATCTTCATTTGAACAACTTAAAAGAATTATAAATAAAAAAAAGTAAGTTAATTTTCTAATCAAAGCATTCCCCTAATAAATAAGTTTATGAAACTAAACTCTTTAGTTATTATGCAAGAATATAAATAAAAAAAGAAATAATTATGGAAATATCACCAATACCAACTCTTTCGAGTGAAATAAATGAAATTAGAGAAAAGACAGCAACAATTGTTGCTGAGAAAATTATCCCTAACGAAAGTCTAATCCATCAAGGCGGTGATTCAGCTAAAAAATTAAGAGAGGAAGTTAAGAATGAAGTGAAAAGTAATAATCTTTGGGCGCCACATCTACCAAAAGAATATGGAGGTATGGGCATTGGATTTATGGCTCATGCTTATATGAATGAAATTCTTGCTTGGTCTCCCCTATCTAATAGGTTGTTTGGTGTCATTGCTCCCAATTCCGGAAATCAAAAAATACTTTTAAAATATGGGACAGATGATCAAAAAAAGAAATGGCTAGAGCCCTTAATAGCTGGAGACATGGAATCGGCTTTCTCTATGACTGAACCTGATAATGCTGGATCAGACCCTAGATCACTAACTACTACTGCAAAAAAAGAAGGAGATGAATGGGTTATTAATGGGCATAAAGTTATGACTTCAAATGGTATAAGAGCTGATTTTGCAATAGTCATGTGTAGAACAGAAGAAGAGGACGATAGCGGAGAAGTTAATTCAAGAATGACTCAAATTATCGTGCCAACCGATACATCTGGGTTCAATATCATAAGATCAGTACCAATTTGGGGTCGAACTGGCGGTGATCATGTGGAAATAAAGTATGAAAATGTCAGAGTTCCTATTGAGAATCAATTGGGTGCAAGGGGCTCGGGACATGCAGCTGCTCAGGATAGATTGGGCGCAGGAAGAGTATTTCATTGCATGAATAGTATTGGACAAATGTGGAGAGCATTTGATTTGATGATGCAAAGAACAACAACTAGGGAAGTTCACGGCGGCCTTTTAGAATCAAAACAATTAATTCAGGGGTTCATTGCCGACTCTTACATTGATATTCAGACTGCAAGATTAATGACAATTCATTGTGCTGAAATTATGGATTCGGATGGAGATCCAAGAGTCGATATATCAGCTATTAAAATTTATGTTCCAGCTGCTATGCATCGAGTGGTTGATAGAGCCATACAAGTGTATGGATGGAAAGGCGTCTCTGCTGATTTGCCTCTTTTTGGAATGTATCAGGGTGCAAGGACTCTTAGACTTGCAGATGGTCCAGATGAAGTTCATAGAATATTAATTGCGAAGCAAATACTAAAAAAATATAAAGAAGGACACTCTTGGGATTTTGGTATCTAAACTTTACTTATAGATTATCTCAGCGTCACTACCAATATTATCTTTAATAAAATCTATACCTGGAAATGCTGCTAATTTAATTGAAGAGCTTGCTGTTGCAATCAAGTTATTATCTTGAAATAACTCAGCAGACAAAAAACCTATTGAATTTCCAAGTTTTATAATTTTTGATCTGGCGATAGTTAAACCAGGCTTACCAGCAGACATAAAATTAACATTTATATCTATAGACATCGGTGTTTTTTGAAAGTCGGTCATCTGCATTACTAAAAAAGCCATTGAACAATCTAACATCGTTGTAATAAATCCACCTTGAATGATAGTTCCATTTGAATGGCAATAATCTGAACTTGGAACAAAGGACATTTCAAGACTTTCATCCTTAAAATTAATTTTAAGAATTTTAGCTTTTAATGCTTCTATATAGACCGGAACAGAAGAATTTTTATTATCCATAATATTTTTTAAATAGCAGAAAAAGTTTCGATTGCTCTTTTTCTAGATGAGGACAAATCAACAATCATTTTTGGATAATTTAATTTGGCTCTCAAATCTAATTCAGGATTGTGAACTTCTTTGGGCGAAAGATCAGAAAGAAGTGGAATAAATTTCTTTATAAAATCACCCTCCTTATCAAATTTTTCTGATTGAGTGATCGGATTAAAAATTCTAAAATAAGGCGCAGCATCTACTCCGGTTGAAGCGCTCCACTGCCACCCACCTACATTTGATGCATGATCACCATCAATTAAATTTTTCATAAAATATTCCTCACCTTTTTTCCAATCGATTAGTAAATTTTTACTCAAAAACATCGCAACTACCATTCTCAATCTATTATGCATCCAACCCGTTTCATTTAATTGAGTCATTGCGGCATCTATAAGCGGTATACCAGTTTTTCCATTACACCATGCATCGAATGACTTCGGATCATCACGCCAAACAACATTCTCATACTTTTCATTAAAAGATTTTTTCATGCTAACTCGAGGGTAGTGATAAATAATATATTTATAAAATTCTCTCCATATTACTTCATTGAACCAAGAGTACTCCCCTGTTCCTGGAGAATCCTCAGATTGATTTAATAGTAAATTAACGCATGTTTTTGCAGAGATAACTCCAGAGGCAAAGTAAGGAGATAAGCCACTTGTAGAATCTAATTTTGGGAAATCTCTATATTTTTTATAATCGCTTATTTTGGAATTGAGAAAATCCTCTACAGTTTTTAAAGCTGAATTTTCGCCTGGTGGGTATAGAGATATCGCATTTTTATGATTATTATTTTCAAGATTAAATTCGGGAATTTGATCGCTTCCGTTAAATATTTTTTTTTGTTTTTTTGGTCCTGGGGTGAGTTCTAAGAAGTTTTTATCAAGCAAAGACCGAAAAGCTCTTGAGAAAGGAGTGAAAACTTTAAAAAAAGTATCAGATCCAGTCTTAATTAGATCAGGATTGATGATTGATGAATCAAAACTATTAAATTGAATATTTTTAGTTAAAAGTAATTTTTCAAGATCGCTATCTCTTCTTCTTTCATTTATTCCATACTCTCTATTTAAATAAATCCCTGACGCATTGACTCTCAAGGCCTCTTCTACAATCTTTTGTGCCTCTTCTTCAATTCCGTTAGCATGAATAATTTTTAAATTTATATTTAATTCATTTAAATCTTTTTTAAGAATCTCTAAATTGAGTAATTGAAATTTTATTTTTAATGGGCTTTCATTGTGATCGTTCCATTTTTTTGGATTGAAAATAAAAACTGCCTCCAAGCTATCTGATTTTTGAGAAGCCTCGAACAATGCTTTATTATCAGCAAGCCGAAGATCGTTAGAAAATATATAAAGGTTACTCATGTTTTAGTGATTATCAAAGATTTGGATATATTAGCGGGTTACTCCGTTATGAAGCAACCCGTATAATTCGAGCTAAGGAGAGATTCTGGGGAGAAAAAGTAAGCTCGAATAAGACGAGTTTATATATCTAAATTTAAATAGGGGTTATAAATATGGTGAATTTAGTTATAAGCATTATTTGATTACCTTAAACTCTATTTCAGCATTCTTTAATCTATTGATAAGAGCGTCTCCCAGGCCGACGGCAGAAGTTAACACGCCCCCATACTCATTGCCACCTGGAAGGTCTTCAGCTTTAGCTAGAGTCAATGCTGACTCGCAAACTAACTTGGATGTAGATTTATATCCAGGATCTCCAGATCCATATAAAGAACAAATTTTTATTTCTCCATCTTCCGCTTGCGCAACAAAGGTTGATCTAAACCAGCCCTTATCTTGCATTTCTTGACTTGGGCCTTCTCCTGGTTTCAAGAGAAAAGGTCTAACCAAGTATTTGATTGGTGTACTTATGACTATAAATGCTGTTAATAAACCATATGATGCAATCCTAGCGAGTCTTTTAGTCTGGAACAAACCATGCTCACCAAAACTAAAATTATTTCCATAAGGCTTCTGATTTTGCTCCATTAATGCAGCAGACCTTCTTACAACTCTTGTGTTTGCAACAGCCATTAATCCCATTCCCGACCAGCCTTCTAAGGCTTCTATTTTTTCTATCTGAAAACCATCTTTAGAATTTTCGCGCTGTTCAGCGGAAACTGTTCCTTTAGGATTTAGCACAAAAGGATCTCTCATCTCTTTGGTTAATTTTCCCATGGAAAACATTGTTTCAGTTGTACCGCCAGATGCCGTACCTAATGCTTCTTGATATACATCAATCCTTTTAACTGGTTTATCAAACTGGGAAACAGTAAAGAAAGCACCAATGTCTGAAGGAATAGAATCATAACCACAAGAAGGAATGATTCTTATTCCTTTAGATGCAGCTTCTTCGTGATGTTTCTCGATTAAACCTCTTACCCAATGATTCTCGCCTGTAATATCTGTGTAGTGTGCACCCTCTTCAACGCAGGCTTGAACCAATAAAGAGCCGTATCTTGCAAAAGGACCAGCGGTTGATAATACGACCTTCGTTTGTCCTGCAAGAACCCTTAAAGCGTCTAAATCACCTCCATCAGCAATAATGACATCGCAACTTAAATTAAGATCTGCTTTTACTTTTTCTAGTTTATCTTTATTACGTCCAGCAATTGCCCAAGTTAAATCAGAATAATTTTTATTTAAATATTTTCCACAAAGCTGCCCAGTAAAACCAGTTGCGCCATAAACGATTAGTTCGTATTTTTTTTCCACAAAAACTCCTTTAAAAATTAAATATTAATAAAGGGATTTTACATAGAATTCAATTTTATGATTCTTTATTTGAACTCTTTTTAAAAAAATCAGTTGAACTGTAGGGAAATAATGCAAAGCTTAAAATATTTTCTTCGGAAATACTCAAATCTTTTAAAGAATTTTTTTTACAAAAACTTTCTAAATCTTTTTTAAGTTCTTCAAAATTATTTACAATAAAGTCCGCTGGTCTGGTCGTTATAGGCTCCATTTTTTCTTTTGCTAATGACCTTAATTCCTTTTTAACCTCTCCATATATTTTTCCATATTTACCTGAAATTAGATTAATCATTTCCATGGATAAATTCTTATATCTTTCTTGATCTGTAACATTGGCTAAGGCCTGGGCTCCAACTATTTGTGAAACCGGCGTTACTAATGGTGGATAACCTAAATCTCTTCTTACTTTAGGTATTTCGTTTATCACATCATCTAATTTTTCCTCTTGTTTTAATAACTTTAGTTGAGTTTCTAGATTAGAAAGCATCCCACCGGGAACTTGCCTGACGAGCATCTGAACATCAACTCCTTTTAAACTGCCTTCATACTCGGAGTACTTGTTTCTCAATTTTTTAAAATGGTCACTTATTTTATCTAACTTTAATAAGTCTAAATTTGATGCAAAGTTTGTATCTTCTAACATTGAAACTAATGTTTCTGTAGCAGAGTGTCCATAAGTCATGCTCATGGACGATATAGAAGTATCAATATTATCAATGCCCGCTTCGATTGCTTTAAGGTTAGTTGCTGCTGACATTCCAGTAGTTGCGTGTGTTTGCATATGAATAGGTACAGAAATCTCTTTTTTTAACTTTGAAACTAAATTAAATGCATCGTATGGTTTTAAAATTCCCGACATATCCTTGATGGCAATTGAATCAGCTCCAAGGTCTTCCATTTCTTTAGCTAAATCTATCCAATAATTTAAACCGTGTATGGGACTTGTTGTATAAGCCATTGCTGCTTGAGCGTGTCTGTTATTTTCTTTAATTTGCAATATTGAGAATCTAATATTATTGACGTCATTCAAGGCATCAAAAACTCTAAATATGTCTATTCCGTTTTCTGCAGATTTATTTATAAATTTTGCAACTATTTGATCACTGAAATGTTTATATCCAACTAGATTTTGCCCTCTTAAAAGCATTTGTTGTGGTGTTTTTGGCATAGCTTTTTTTAACTGCCTTAATCTTTCCCAAGGATCTTCATTTAGATGCCTTAAGCAAACATCAAAAGTCGCACCGCCCCATGATTCAATTGACCAAAATCCAATTTCATCTATCTGCGAAGCAATGGGTAAAATATCTTCTAAAGAGAGCCTGGTAGAAATTAAAGACTGATTTCCGTCTCTTAAAACAACTTCTGTTATACCTACTTTTTTCATAGATTAGATTTTATACAAAAAGTGACAATATGTCATTTTGGTTGATAATGTTCTAATTTTTTGACGTTTTTTTTCATCAAATTTTTAAATCAAAATCAATTTTATTCGGAATTATCTTTGCCCCATAAAAGCTCTATTAAATTAAGTAAATCTAAATTAGATAAAGACATGTTAATAAAAAAACGGTTATTTTTTATTTAAGACTCCAAGGAGCTCAAAATAGTTTTCCCAATGTCAGTCAAGCTTCTTACAGTTTTAACTCCGGCACTCTCTAAAGCCTTAAACTTTTCATCTGCGGTTCCTTTCCCACCTGAAATAATGGCGCCTGCATGACCCATTCTTTTGCCCGCGGGAGCACTTGCTCCTGCTATATAAGCCACTATAGGTTTAGTAATATTGCTTTTAATAAAAGTGGCAGCCTCTTCTTCTGCTGTTCCGCCGATTTCTCCCACCATGACTATAGCTTCAGTTTGCTCATCTTCTTGAAACAATTTTAAAATATCTATAAAGCTTGATCCTGGAATCGGATCGCCGCCGATACCAACACAGGTACTTTGACCAAATCCAGCTTTGGTAACCTGATCAACTGCTTCGTATGTCAGCGTGCCAGAACGAGAAACTATTCCTATTTTTCCCGATTGATGAATATCTGCAGGCATTATTCCTAGCTTACAAGATCCTGGTGTAATCAAACCTGGACAGTTAGGACCTATAATTATCGAGCCTAAATTATCTGCTTTTATTTTTATAGAAATCATATCCAAAGTTGGAATGCCCTCTGTAATTACAATAATTAATTTAATTCCCGCATCTAGTGCTTCATTTATAGAATCCATGCAAAACTTTGCAGGTACAAAGATTAGAGATGTGTTGGCATCAGTAATCTCAACAGCTTCTTTAACTGAATCAAAGACGGGTCTATCTAAATGAACTTGACCAGATTTTCCTGGGGTTACGCCACCGACTAAATTAGTACCATAAGCAATTGCTTGTTCACAGTGCATAGTTGCCTGAGATCCTGTAAATCCCTGACAGATGGCGATAGTATTTTCATCGATCAAAATACTCATCTAGAAAGCTCCACTGCTTTTAATGCTGCTTTAGATAAATCTGATTCAGAAATTATATTTAAAGAGCTTGTTTCTAAAAGAATCTGAGCCTTTTCAGAGTTATTACCTTTTAGTCTTACAATTACCGGAATATTTACTCCAACTTCTTCAACCGCTTTAATAATTCCTTCTGCTACTACATCGCACTTAACTATTCCTCCAAAAATATTAATCAAAATTGCTTTCACCTTTTTATCTGAAAGAATTATTTTAAAAGCCTCAGAAACGCTTTCCTTATTAACTGAACCACCAACATCTAAAAAATTAGCAGGCAATCCACCCGAAGATTTAATAATATCCATTGTTCCCATAGCCAAACCTGCGCCATTAACCATGCAACCTATATTTCCATCCAAAGCGATGTAATTTAAATCCCACTCGGATGCTTTGAGCTCCCTTTCCTCCTCTTGTGAAGTGTCTCTCATCTTTAAAATATCTTGTTGTCTATACAAAGCGTTTGAGTCAACATTAATTTTTCCATCTAGGCATTTCAATTTTTTGCTTTCATCTATGATCAATGGATTGATTTCAACTAACGCTAAATCTTTATCGATAAAAAGCTGAATTAAGTTATTAAAGATTTTCACAAACTGTTCTACCTGTTCATCGGACAAAGCTAATCCCTTTGCAAGAAATAGTGCGTCTTCTCTTTTTGGACCCGCAATTAAATCTATCGGTACTTTAAATATTCTTTCTGGAGAATTTTCGGCGATAGCCTCTATATCTACACCTCCGTCGGGCGATGCCATGACTACAATTGATTGAGAACTTCGATCTATAACAATCCCTAAATAGAGTTCTTTAATAATATTTGTACATTCTTCTACTAGGATTGTCGAAACAGGCTGTCCTATTTCATCTGTTTGATATGTTATGAGGTTTTTACCAATCCAATATTTTACAAAAGTTTCTATTTCTTCAATGCTATCTAATACCTTTACTCCGCCTGCCTTACCTCTTCCACCAGCATGAACTTGAGCTTTTGCAACCCATTTATTTGTTTTTAATTGTTGAACTTTATTCTCAACATCATCATGAGAATCAACTACGACGAAATTAGTGGTCGGAATGTCGTATTCTTTAAATAAAGTTTTAGCTTGGTATTCGTGTAAATTCAAAGTGCTTTTATTATAAAGCTCTTTTTACCAACATTTTCTTAATTTCGTTAATTGCTTTCGTTGGATTTAATCCTTTAGGGCAAACAGACACACAGTTCATAATTCCGTGACATCTAAAAACGCTAAATGCATCTTCTAATTGATCCAATCTTTCTTCTCTTGCTGTATCTCTGCTATCTGCAATAAATCTGTAAGCTTGTAACAAAGCAGCAGGACCTAAAAATTTATCAGGATTCCACCAAAATGATGGACAAGCAGTAGAGCAACATCCACATAGAATACATTCGTACAAACCATCCAATTTTTCTCTGTCTTGCACTGTTTGAGGAATAGCAGTGCTATCGCTTTCTTTATCAGCAATTAAATACGGTCTAATTTTTTTATATTGATCTACAAATTGAGTCATATCGACTATTAGATCTTTAACAACTGGTAATCCGGGTAAAGGCCTTAGCTCTAATTTATTTTTACGAACAACTTTAGATAGAGGCGTTATGCAACCTAATCCATTCTTACCATTAATGTTCATTCCATCAGATCCACAGACTCCTTCTCTGCAAGACCTTCTAAAAGAAATAGATGAATCCTTTTCCTTAGCCAACTGAAGAGCATCTAGAACCATTATGTCCTTGTCTTTAGGAATATCTATATCAATATCTTGCATAAAAGGTTTGTTACCTGTGTCAGGATCATACCTATAGATGCTCATTTTCAGAGTTGTTATTTGTTCGGCTGCGATAGTATTCATTAATAGGTTCTCGCGAAAGGTTGAAAAGCTTGAACTAACTTAGGTCTGAAATTGACATCTCTTTTAGTCACTTCTTTAGACTCTTTAAAATAAATTGAATGTTTTAACCAGTTTTCATCATCTCTTTCAGGAAAATCATCTCTAGAATGCGCCCCTCTGCTCTCTTTTCTTTCGTAAGCACTAATTGCAGTTGCCTCTGCTACTTCTAAAAGATTTAACAACTCTAAAGCTTCTACTCTAGCTGTATTAAATCTTGAGGATTTATCAGCTAAATGGATATTTTCAGTTCTAGATCTAATTTCATCTAGAACTTTTATTCCTTTTTCCATATTCTCTTCAGTTCTAAATACACCAAAACTTAATTGCATTGTTTCCTGAAGATCCTTTTTAATCTTAGAAGAGTTTTCACCTTCGCTACTTGCATTCACTTTATTGATGTTTTTCAAAGCATTATTAACATCATCTTTGGTTGGATCTTTTATATCTATACCATTTTTAAATGATTCTTCAATATGCATCCCAGCAGACCTTCCGAAGACAACTAAATCTAATAATGAGTTTCCACCCAATCTATTACCTCCATGCACGGAAACACATGCTGCTTCTCCGGCTGCATAGAGCCCACCTACTATAGAGTCTGATCCATTAGATTGTTGAGTTATAACTTGACCATGAACGTTAGTTGGAATTCCTCCCATCGCATAATGACATGTAGGAACAACTGGAATTGGTTGTTCAGCTGGGTCGACGTGAGCAAAGGTTTTTGATAGCTCAGTTATACCTGGAAGCCTCTTGTGTAAAAGGTCTGCTCCTAGATGATCTAATTTAAGGAAGCAATGATCTGCTTCTGGTCCACAGCCACGCCCTTCAATAATTTCTAACATCATAGACCTAGCAACTACATCTCTACTTGCAAGATCTTTAGCATTTGGAGCGTATCGTTCCATAAATCTTTCACCATCTTTGTTAACTAAGTAACCTCCTTCTCCTCTACAGCCTTCTGTCACTAGTGTTCCTGCTCCATGTATACCAGTTGGGTGGAATTGCCACATTTCCATATCTTGAACAGCTAAACCTGCTCTTAATGCCATTCCAGTTCCATCGCCTGTATTGATTAAAGCGTTTGTCGTTGATTTGTAAATTCTTCCTGCGCCGCCAGTAGCTAATACCGTAGCTTTAGCTTTAAGGAAGAAAGCTTCTCCAGACTCTATCTCAAAGGCAATAACGCCGGTTACTTGGTTATCGGCATTTAAAACTAAATCAATAGCAAACCATTCACTTAAAAAATTTGTTCCTGCTTTTACATTTGCTTGATAAAGAGTATGTAAAAGTGCGTGCCCAGTTCTATCAGCAGCTGCACATGTCCTTTCTGCTTGTCCGCCTTTTCCAAAATCTTTAGATTGCCCACCAAAAGCTCTTTGATAAATCTTTCCTTCTTCAGTTCTAGAGAAGGGTAAACCCATATTTTCTAGTTCAAAAACGGTTGCCGGTCCTTCTTGACACATATACTCAATTGAGTCTTGATCACCGATAAAGTCTGATCCTTTAACTGTGTCGTACATATGCCAGCGCCAATCATCATTTGGGTCAGCACTCGCTATGGCGCAGGTAATTCCTCCCTGAGCGGAAACTGTATGCGATCTCGTGGGAAAAACTTTTGAAACTACGGCAGTATTCATTCCAGATTGAGCTAGTTGCAGAGATGACATTAGGCCTGAACCACCGCCACCAATTATGATGCCATCGAATTCCTTAACTGGAAGAGTTGAAGCATCTAAATATCCTTTTCCGTTCATTGCCATATAAATTTACCTAATAAATTATTAAGAGACTGCAGATAATGATTCCAATTGCCTGAGAAAAACTATAAATAGTTACTATAGTCTTCACAGGTTTGGCTGCATTTCCTATTCTTGCCGGTGTAAGGTAATCCGTCACTATGTGATGAATACCTTGCAAAGAATGATAAGAAATAGAAATTGCTATCAATACTGTGCATATCTTGACAATGAGGATATCAAAAAAACTACTTAGTTGTATGTAATTCAAAGGTTGATACATCAACCAATAGAAGGTTATAACTGAAAAATATAGGGCCTGAAATATAGCTGTAATACGGACTAGAACATAATCTAGTACCCCAGTTCTCTTTAATGTGTATAACTTAGTTACCATAATATTGTTGTAAAAATAAATAAAAGTATGAAACTGACTACAAAAGTGCCAATTGCAGAATTCCTTCCTGCTTCAAGAGTCTCCCAATACCCAAAGTCCATAACGAGATGCCTGATCCCAGAAATAAAATGATAGGTCAGACCAGCAATTAATAAATTGAAAAAAACTTTCACAAAGGTCATCTCAAAATAAAAACTAACAAGGTCAAATCCTGATTCAGAATTAACTGCCAAGAACAAAAGAAACAAGAAAGGAAGAAGTAAAATAAATATACCTACAGCTGAAACTCTATGAGTTATTGAAGACACCCCAGCTATTGGTAAATGTATTTTGAGTAGATTTAAATAAATCGGTGGTTTAGACATATTTTTTATTATTAATAGGAGAGATAAACGTGGTTATTATAAGTAGTTACAAAGTTTCTTCAACGCTTTCTAATTCTTTTTCGTTTTGCAATCTGACGATCAGTCAATATATTTTTTTTATTCTTAAAAGGATTTTCATTAACTTTAAGGATCAGTTTCATGGGAACACCCTTAAGTTTTAAAGCTCTTCTTGCATAATTTTCTAAGTACTTTAGATATTGCTTTGAAATAGAATCTAATTTATTTCCATGAATGATAAAAGTAGGAGGAGATGAGGCTCCTAAATTAACGTATTTGATTTTCGGTCTAAATCTTCCAGATAGAGGTGGCGGGTTTTCTTCATAAGCTCTTAAAAAAACTTCAGTAAGGGTATTGGAGTCGTATTGGATATTTCCTTTTTTTATTAATTTTATAAGAGCTAGGATCATGCTTGATGTGCCTGAACCTTTTTTTGCAGAAATGTATTTAATTTCTAAATGCTTTGCAAATGCTAATTTTCTATTTAAGTTCCTTCGCAGGTTAGCCTTGTCATAACTGTCTAGCAGTTCAGATTTATTTATTCCTATAACTATTGGCTTACCTGAAGCAATGGTGAGTGAAATTAAATGCAAATCTTGATCTGAAATAGATTCTTTTCCATCGATTAAATATATTATTCCATCTGAAATTCGTAAAGATTGTATTGCTTTTTGTATGGAAAATTTTTCTACTTCATCGGATATTTTTGACTTACGCCTCAGCCCAGCTGTGTCAGTCAGCCTAATATCATTACCTTTAAATTTTATTGTTTCTGAAATAGCATCCCGTGTTGTTCCAGGAACACTTGAAACTATAGATCTATCGTCTCTTAAAAGAGCATTAAAAAAAGTAGATTTTCCTGCATTTGGTTTGCCAAGAATACCTATATTTGAGCAATCTATGATTTCTTCTTCTTGAACCGGCTCTGAAGGAAATACTTTACTAATAGCTTCTTTAAAGGTTTTAATTCCCAATCCGTTCTTTGCAGAGATTTCAAATGAATTTTTAACTCCCAATGTATAAAATTCAGAAGTATTGTTTCTAGCTTTTTTTGTTTCAGATTTATTTATTGCCAAGATGTAATCTTTGCCTGATTTTCTTAACATTTCATTAATTTTTAAATCAAGGTGATGGATATTTGACGAGGCGTCGGTTAAAAAAATGAAGCCATCAGATTCTGAAATTGCTTTTTTTGTTTCTTCTAAAATTAATTTATCAAATTTTGAATCTGATTCAGTTATACCGCCTGTATCAACCAGCAAATAAGGACTCTCTTTTATTTCACAATTCCCGTAGTGACGATCTCTAGTGAGCCCAGGCAAATCCGCAATTAAAGCTAAATTTTCACCGACTAAGGCATTAAAAAGCGATGACTTTCCAACATTAGGTCTTCCAACAATTGCTAGTAATGGTCCCATAATTGAATTCTAGTTTCATTTAACTGTTAAAACAGATAATTTGCCGGATTGATCTAATGAAACAATATTTTCATCTGATGTGGAAATTGTAATAACTTGTGATCTTGATAATTTAATTCGTCCTTTTGTAACGCCGTCCTCTTGATTAATAAAGTGCAAATATCCTTTAAAATCACCTACGACGAAAAAGTCGCCGAATCTAGATATAGATTTAAGATTTCTTAATCTGTATTCTTCATTTATCCAGATAGTTGATCCCGTCACGTTGTCAAAAGATTTAATGACGTCAAATTCGTCTATGATCAAAGTATTGTTTTTTACGCTCAGAACATCATTAGTGGATGAAGCAGCTTGACGCCAAATAGTCCTTCCATTTCTGGAGTCAATGGCAGATATATCGCCCTGATAAGAGACAGCAAAGGCTATCCCATTTTGAGATATAGCAGATTTAGAATCTATATCAATTACTCTCTCAATTTCTGAACTAGCTTTGGATATGGTTACAGGAACTTCCCATTGAACAACCCCGCTTCTAGTTTCAATTTTTGCAAGATTACCATTAGCAAATCCTGTATAAATAAAATTTTGATCAAATATTGGCTGACTTGTGCCTCTTAAGCTCAGGCTAGGAAGAACAGCTGTATATTCCCATTTAAAATTTCCATTCTTAAAATCTAAAGCTGTTATTTTCCCATTTGAAGATTGCACAATAACAAACAGTCCATTTGTTACAGGGGCAACAAGAATTTCTCCACTAACTTCTGATGTCCAATTTATTTCACCATTAGTTGAATTAATAGAAACAGTTTTTCCGTTATCTGTGCCAATAAATAATGATCCATTTCCATAACCTAGACCTGCAGAGACCTCGAATCCTAAATCAAGATTCCAAATTCTCTTACCTTCTATATTGAAAGCAATTACCTCGCCTTCTTCAGAAAATGAAAATAAATTTGAATCATCTAAAATGATATCAACTCTGCCTGATGGTTCGTCAGAAAAAATACCTTTTGACCAATTTTTTTGCAATTTAATTTCAGAATCAAAATCTTGTAATTCTGCTGGCCCTTCTTTTTTTTCTGAATCAGACTGACATGCCAATAGAGTAAGAGAGATTGAGAAAAGAATTATTTTCTTTTTAAAGTTCATTTTTATTCAGCTAAAGAAGATATCTTGATATTCAATATACCTTTATGAGTTTCAGAATTAGTCAGAGATGATGCATTTTTAAAATGTTCTTTGGCAACGGAAAAGTTTAAAAGCTCTTTTTCTAAATCTCCAAGAAATTCATATTTTATAGACTCATAAAATTCAAATTTTTTATTTAAGATCTCTTTTGCATCATCGAATTCTTCTTTAGAAATCAAGAGCATTGATAATCTTATTCTCGATAAATCTCTTATGAAATGAACATCAGCACCTTTAGATTCTAGAGAATTATTTGCTTCCTTAAGAAGGCTAATTGCTTTATTTGTATCGCCGATAGAGATATATTTTTTAGCTAGTTGCATATTCATTAAATCTAAATAAATTTGATTTGAAAAATTACTTTCAAAGTCTTTTTTTATTTTTAAAGATTGAGATAAATCGCTGTCAGTAGAATCTATGGATGAGTTAAATTGCTGGTATATGATTGCTGCCTCTTGAGATCTCTGATCTTTATAATTTGACCATAGGAATGAGCTTACAAAAAGGGATGAAATCAGCAAAAGAACTATTAAAACTTTTAAATAGTTTTCTTTAATCCACTCAAAGATATTTTGTATTGTTCCGTATTCTTTTTCTTCGCTCATTTTAAATTAGTTGTTTTAATTTAGATATAATTTCCTCTTCATTCAATCTTTCTTGATTATTATCTTTAGAGAGATTTTTAAATGAAAAAGAGTTTGATTCTACTTCTTCTCGGCCAATTATGATTGCAAAATCTGAATTATTTTTTATTGCTTTTTTTAACTGAGATTTTAAATTTATATCAAGACCTGAAAATCTTATTTCCAAATCAGGCAATGCATCTCTAAGCCTTTCTGAAAAATTAGCTCCAAAATTTAATAAACTTTCTTCCAATATAATTATAGTTAATTTTTTTGACTTAGAAAAATTAAAAGCATCCTGACAAGCTAAGATGAGGCGATCGATGCCAAAGGAGAATCCTATTGCTGGCATATCCCTACCACCTAATTTTTTAGACAAGCTATCGTATCTACCGCCTGCACAAAGAGCACTTTGACTGCCTATAATTTCAGACTTCCATTCAAAGACAATGTCGTTGTAATAATCGAGTCCTCTGACTAAATTATGATTTTCTTGATAATTGATTCCTAATTCATCCAATGAATTTTTTAAATTTTTATATCTTTCAGCGGACTCTGAAGAGTAAAAATCTGAAATCCTTGGTGCGCTTATTAAGATCTTTTGAGTCTCCGTATTTTTTGAATCTAGTATCCTGAGTGGATTTGTAATCAATCTTTTTTGACTGTCTTCATCTAATTTATCTTTGAGTGGTGTTAAAAATTTAACCAACTCTAAAGAAAATTTATCCTGTGCTTCTTTTGAGCCTAAGGAGTTTATTTCAAGAGAGACATCTGGAACTTTAAAAAAAGAAATAATTCTTTCTGCAATTTGAATAAGCTCAAGCTCTATTGAAATAGTATCGTTGCCGTAAGCTTCTGCACTAAATTGATAAAATTCTCTATTTCTTCCTTTCTGAGGCCTTTCATACCTGTACATTGGCCCGTGATAAAAAAGTCTTTGATTGCCTTGATCTAGCAAACCTTGCTCAATTGAAGCTCTCATGCAACCAGCTGTCCCCTCTGGCCTGAGTGTCATAGATTTTTTACTCTTACTATCGAAAGTAAACATTTCTTTGTTAACAATATCCGTTTCGTCTCCAACTGATCTTTTAAATAACTCTGTTTGTTCTATTATCGGAAGTCTAATCTCTGAATATGAATAGCTTTTTAGTGTGCTGGCAAGTTTCTTTATTACTTCGCTCCAAATTGAAGATTGATCTAATGGAACATCGTGCATACCCCTTACTTTCTGAAATTTACTCATGATTTAGCTATTAGCTTTTCTTCATTTTCTTGCATTATCTTAACTTTGTCTCTAACTAACATTTCTAAGTGATTAACAATGTCATCATTTTCAATTTTATGGGCAGGAGAGCCGTCTAAATAAATCAAACTTCTTGGCGATGCTCCTGTCAGACCGACATGTGCTGCCTTAGATTCGCCTGGTCCATTAACATAGCAACCTATAACAGCCACATCTATAGATTCTTTGATATCTTCAAGTCTTACTTCTAATTCATTCATAGTTTTTATGACATCAAAATTTTGCCTAGAACAACTTGGGCACGCAATGAAATTTATACCTTTTTTTCTTAAGCCTAAAGATTTAAGAATATCAAAGCCTACTTTGATTTCATCTACTGGATCGGAGGCCAGAGAAACTCTTAGAGTATCTCCTATACCTTCTCTCAATAATTCCCCAATAGCTATTGCAGATTTTACTGTTCCAGATCTAAATCCTCCAGCTTCTGTAAGTCCTAGGTGTAAAGGCTGTTTAATCTCTTTAGCAATTAATCTGTAACTTTCAGTCATCATAAATATGTTTGATGCTTTAATACTTAACTTAAATTGGTCAAAATTAAGTTTTAATAATATTTCAACATGAGCCATGGCTGATTCAAGCAAAGCTTCTGGACAAGGTTCTCCATATTTTTTTTGTAATTTTTTCTCTAAAGAGCCAGCATTAACGCCTATCCTAATGGGCACTCCATGATGCTCAGCGCAACTAACGACTTCTTTTACTTTTTTTTCTGATCCAATATTTCCAGGATTAATTCTTAAGCAATCTGCCCCTGCTTCTGCCACAGCGATTGCAATCTTATAATCAAAGTGAATATCGGCAACTAAAGGAACATTGACCTTCTTTTTTATATCTTTAAAAGCCTCAACAGCTTCAAAAGATGGGGTAGATACCCTTACTATATCCGCTCCGACATCTTCGAGTTGAAGGATCTGGGCTACAGTGGCATCAACGTCCTCGGTATTTGAATTTGTCATACTCTGAACAGAAATAGGAGAGTCTCCTCCTACAGGAACACTCCCTACATTTATCAAGGAAGATTTTCTTCTTTTAATGTTAGTCTTTGATTGATTCAATTCTTTGTCCTTCTATAAATCTAAAATGAGCATATTTTGATGCGCTTTTTATTGCTCTTGTAAAATCTACTTCTTTTTTATCAATAAAGATTTTCACTGATGGTGAATGTCCTATTTGAAAAATTAAGGGTGAAAACCCTTTAATTTCATAGTTTCCAGTTTGCATTAGCTCGTATAACAGATTTTTTTCATTTTTGTCTTTAACGACTATCCAGCTTTCTCCGTCAACCTCGATATTAATTAATTGTTCTTTTATTTGATTTAATTTAACAGATTTATCTTCAATGGATTCAACTTCCGTATCAATTAAATTACTCAACTCTATGTCAGAAGATTCTTTTTCAAAAGGAAAAGGTTTTTCATCAACATCTTCAGGAATCTCTACTGGATTAATATTTAAATTTTGATTGGTCATATTTTCTGACGAATCATTTTGAGTAATAAAAATTAAAAATAGAAAAATTATAACTACTAAAAAAGTGATTATTTTTGGCCATAGCCCTTTGACTTCTAAAAAATTAAATACGTTTTTATACGAATTAGCATCCCTAGAATCTTCGCTCTCATCTACGCTCTTTATATTCAGTTCTAATAAATAAAGATCATATGCCTCAAAACAATCTATTGGGTCAATTTCTAAGAAATTAAAATAAGTTTGAATATGAAACTTTGAGTATATTTCAGCAGGAAAAGAGTCAAAATCTCCTTTCTCTAGTGAAGAAAGAAAACCCTCTGGAATTTTGGTTTTTTTAGAACAGTCTCTTACTGATAGACCTTTGGATGACCTCATTTCACCTATCTGAGATTTCCAATTAAGCTTCATGTCTCTATTTTTAGAAAATATCCGACATTATTTCTATTTCTCTCTCTGCGGAATCAGCAGAATCAGATCCATGCACGGCATTTTTTGATAGAGATTCTGCAAATTCAGCTCTTAATGTTCCTTCATCAGCTTCGTCAGGATTTGTCGCTCCCATCAAAGCTCTATAACTTTTAACCGCATTTTCTCCTTCTAAAATCTGAACCACAGCATCTCCAGATATCATAAAATCAACCAATTCTCCAAAGAAAGGTCTCTCAGAATGTTCAGCATAAAATTTTTCGGCTATTTCCTTGGAAATCAATATTTTTTTTGAATTAATTATTGCTAATCCTGAACCTGTAATTTTCTCATTTATTTTATCTACGAATCCATTTGCAACAGCATCTGGCTTTATAATACAAAGCGTTTTTTCCATTTTATTTTCCTTATAGTTTTTTTGTTATTCTGCTTCTTCTATCCAAAGAGACTGGATAGCTTCTAAAATCCTTTCTCCACATTTTTCTGGATCATCATCGAATTCTTCCAGTGAGCACACCATATTCATAAGGTCAGTAAAAAGCAAGGTTTTAGGGTCTTGATCTGGATATTTGTCAGCCAAGCAGTAAACAATTTCTTGTATTTCTGTCCACTTCATATTTTAGTGAGGGTGTTCAGAAACCATATTTATATTATATTTTGGAATCTCTATAGTTAAGTCTTCGCTTTCAATCATTATCTGACAACTTAATCTAGATCTAAGCTCTAATCCCCAGGCTTTATCTAATAGGTCTTCTTCCGTTTCAGATGCTTCATTTAGTTTATTGTAACCTTCAAGCACAACTACGTGACATGTAGTGCAGGCACATGATAATTCACAAGCATGTTCAATATTTACTTTGTTATCCAGCATTGCTTCACAGAGAGATGTTCCGGACTGAGCTTCGAATTCAATTCCATCTGGGCAAAGCTCGGGATGTGGTTTGATTATTACTTTAGGCATTAAATGCTAAAGCTTTCGCCGCACCCGCATTGGGCAGATACGTTAGGATTTATAAAAGTTAAATTGGAATTAACTCCCTCCATAATAAAATCTACTGTAGTTCCATTAATAAAAGTAAAGCTCTTTTCGTCAACTAATACTTTAAAATCATCAAAAGGAAACTCAAAATCGTCTGATTTTGTTTCGTCTGCAAACTCAAGGAAGTAGGCATAGCCTGAACATCCAGAATCTCTAATTCCAATTCTTATCCCAGTTTCTTCTTTTCCATCCAAAAGAGATTTAATATGCTTTTGAGCGGAATCAGTAAAATCTAGATGCTTATTGGTTGTGTTTCCTGTGACTGTCATTGTCCTCGAAATCGATTATTGCTTTCTTGATTGCTTCCTCAGCAAGAACGCTACAATGAATCTTGATTGGGGGAAGCTCAAGAATGTCTACTATTTCTTTATTACAAATTTCTTTAGCCTCATCAAGCGTTTTACCTTTGAGCATATCAATTAATTGTCCACTTGAGGCTATAGCTGAGCCGCAACCATAAGTTTTAAATTTAGCATCTACAATTCTTTTGACCCCATCTTGGTCTTCGCATTTGATCTGTAATTTCATAACATCTCCACAAGCTGGAGCACCTACAATACCTGTTCCGACTTTATCGAAGTCTTCATCGCCTGGTTTCCATCTGCCGACACTTGCCGCCTCTGGATCTTTTAAAGTCTTTTCAAACTTTTCAACTACTTTATTTGAATATGCCATTTTTAAAGCTCCCTAATTACTTATGCCCATTCTATCTTACTTATGTCCACTCCATCTTGATACATTTCCCATAATGGAGAAATTTCTCTTAATTGGTGAACTGAGGTCTTGACAAGATCTATTGTAAAATCAATATCTTTCTCAGTTGTAAACCTTCCAAATGAAAACCTGATTGAGCTGTGGGCTAGTTCGTCTGGTCTTCCAAGGGCTCTCAAAACATAAGAAGGCTCTAAACTTGCCGAAGTACAAGCAGATCCTGAAGAAACAGCAATATGCTTTAAAGCCATTATTAGAGATTCACCCTCTACATAATTAAAAGAAAGATTAAATATACCTGGATAACCTTCTTCAAGATCTCCATTTACATAAATTTCTTCCATATCTTTCAAGCCATCATATAGCCTGTTCTTTAAAGAATTTATTTTTTTGTAGTCACTAACCATATCTTGTTTAGCAACTTTAAAACATTCGCCCATTCCAACTATCTGGTGAGTAGGCAATGTACCTGCTCTTATTCCTCTTTCTTGGCCACCGCCGTGAAAAAGAGCTTGAAGTCTAACTCGGGGCTTTCTTTGAATATAAAGCGCGCCTATACCTTTAGGGCCATATATTTTATGAGCGGAAAACGACATCAGATCTACTTTTAATTCATTTAAATCAATCGGTATTTTACCCGCACTTTGTGCTGCATCTACATGAAATAACACTCCTTTTTCCCTTGTTATTTCACCAATTTTGGCAATATCAGTAATGACGCCTATCTCGTTATTAAGATGCATTAATGAAACTATGGCAGTATCTTCTCGAATCGCTTCTTTAACTTGTTTGGGAGTTACAGCTCCGAATTCATCTGTTTCAAGATAAGTAACCTCAAAACCTTCCTTTTCTAATTGTCTGCAAGTGTCTAGAACAGCTTTATGCTCTATTTTGCAAGTAACTATATGCTTTCCTTTATCTTGATAAAAATAAGCTGCTCCCTTTAAAGCTAAATTATCTGATTCAGTGGCTCCTGAAGTGAAAATTATTTCTCTAGGGTCACAATTTACTAAATCAGCTACATTCAGTCTGGACTCTTCTATGAGTTCTTCTGCTTTCCAGCCAAATGAATGAGATCTTGATCCTGCATTACCAAAATTACCGTCGAATGAAAGACAGTCCTTCATCTTATCTATGACTCTAGAATCTACTGGAGTGGTTGATGCGTAATCTAAATATATTGGTTCCATACTCTTATTATGTTGTTTAAAACTATTAATACAAGGTCAGGTACATCAGAAAGGTTGAATTAAAGCAGAGAATACCTTCGCTATCCAAAGAAGGTACAGGAAAGATAGTTATTTGTCAAAATCCTAGATCATAGGATATATAGGTAATCGAGCTTTACTTATACCCTTTATTTATATAATATTAAATTAGTTTTTAACTAAACTCTGCTATGTTAGAAAAGGTACAAAAAAACAGTTAGCTTTAATTATGATTTTTCGTATTTCAGTGAATCAGAGCCATGAAAGATAAAAAATATTTATTCAAGCGTAATAGTACCTGGTGGGTCAAAGTTGCTGTTCCAAAGTCTCTAAGAAATGAATTTGGGTTTGATCTTCGACAAACCACAGGTGAGTCTGATTTACAAAATGCTTTAAAGCATAGAGATAAAATTGTTAAAAACCTAAAATCTAGATTTACGAAAGATAGCAATGAGTTTGCATTGCCTTCCGATAAGTTATTAGAAAAAACTGATATATCTGACCCTCAATACTTTCACAAAGTTGTTGACTGCCAATATGCTTGTCCAGCACACACTAATGTTCCTGAATACATAAGACTTATTGCTCAAAGGAAATACACAGATGCTTATATGCTTAATTGGGAATCGAATGTTTTTCCTGGAATTCTTGGAAGAGTGTGCGATAGACCTTGTGAGCCAGCCTGTAGAAGAGGAAGAACTCATGATAAAGCTGTTGCAATCTGTCGGCTAAAAAGAGTTACATACGATAATAAAGGTGATGTTGAAATTTATTTACCTGAAGTTCCTTCTGAAAAAAATGGAAAGAAAATTGCTCTTATTGGTGGCGGCCCTGCTTCTCTTACTGTAGCGCGAGATCTGCTTCCACTTGGCTATGAATGCACAATTTTTGAAAAAGATCATAAACCTGGAGGCTTGATGAGAACAAATATCCCATCTTTCAGACTTCCCGAGGATGTTCTGGATGAAGAGATATATAGAGTTGTTGAAATGGGTGCAACTTTAAAAACTAACTCATATATAGATAAATTAAACCCTTTATTGAAAGAATTTGATTCAGTTTTTGTTGGAACTGGAGCACCTAAAGGAAAAGACCTAAATATCTCCGGGCGAAACAGGGGCTCTAAAAATATTCATATCGGTATAGATTGGCTTACCAGCATAGCTTTCGAACATGTTAAAAAAATCGGTAAGAAAGTTATTGTTATTGGTGGAGGAAACACTGCTATGGATTGTTGCAGGTCTGCTATCAGATTGGGTGCTAAAGATGTGAAAGTAACTGTTAGGAGCCCTTATTCACAAATGAAAGCCTCAGAATGGGAAATAGAAGAAACTCAAGAAGAAGGCATACCTATATTAGATAACACCTCTCCTAAAGAGTTTTTATATGACGATAAAGGAAAGCTTTGTGGAATGAAATTTGAGAAAATGAAGCAAATAGAAATTGATGGCAAAAAAAAGATGAGGCCAACTGGAGAAGAAGTCATTTTTGAGTGCGATGATGTGCTGTTAGCAATTGGTCAGGAAAATGCCTTTCCGTGGATTGAAAAAGATATTGGTATTGAATTTGGTGAGTGGGAAATGCCAATTGTTGATAAATTAACTATGCAGTCAACGCATCCAAAAGTTTTTTTTGGAGGAGATTCAGCGTGGGGTCCAGAAAATATTATTTGGGCAGTTGCTCATGGACATCAAGCTGCTATTTCAATTGATAACTTTTGTTCTGGAATAAGCCTAAAAGAAAGACCCGATCCAATGACTAATCTTGTAAGTCAAAAAATGGGTATACACGAATGGTCATATGACAATGATATCTCTCAAGCTCAAAGATATGTTGTTCCTCATGCTGAAATGTCAAAGTCACTGAAAGATTTAAAAACAGAAGTTGAATTAGGTTTTGATGAAGAAATGGCTCTAGAAGAAGCTCAAAGATGTCTTAATTGTGATATGCAAACTGTGTTTGAAGACGATCTTTGTATTGAATGTGATGCTTGTGTTGATATATGCCCTACTGATTGTATTAACTTTATTGATAATGATACAGAAGAAAAAATTAGAGATAAATTAAGAGTTCCGGCAATAAATTTAGATCAAAGTTTATATGTTTCTGGAAAGCTAAAAACTGGAAGACGAATGGTTAAAGATGAAGACATGTGCGTTCATTGCGGCTTATGTGCTGAAAGATGCCCTACTGGTGCTTGGGATATAAAAAAGAACTCTTACAAAGAATCAAATACCTTAAGCAAAAGAATAAAAGCCAAAGAAGTTGCCTGATGCATAATTTAAAAAAAGTAGAATCAATAAGCGCTGTAAATAATTTTGTTATTAAGTTTGCCAATGTTAATGGTTCGGGATCTGCTAGTGCGAATCAGATGTTTGCTAAAGCCATGTTTAGAATGGGCATACCTGTAAGTCCAAAAAATATTTTTCCATCAAATATTCAAGGCCTTCCCACTTGGTTTGAAGTTAGAGTAAATGAAGATGGATACTTAGGAAGCAGAGGTGGAGTTGATATAGCTGTTGCAATGAATCCACAAAGTTATTCTAAAGATGTAGAAGAAATTTCTCCAGGTGGATTCTTACTTTACGACTCCACATGGAAAAGAAATTTCAATAGAGATGATATAACGATCATTGAAATTCCATTTACTCAATTATGCGTAGAGTCTTTTAAAAATCCAAAACAGAGAGCTTTATTTAAAAATATTGCATACGTAGGAGCGCTATCAGCTCTTTTAGAAATAGAATATAAAGTACTAGAGACTTTAATTTCTGAACAATTTGAAAAAAAGCCATCGTTAATTGAGCCTAACTTGAAAGCCTTAAATCTAGGCAGAGACTATGTTTTAGAAAACTTATCATTCCCCATTGGAATTACAGTTTCTAGATCAGACAAATTAGAAAATAAAATTTTAATTTCAGGAAATGAAGCTGCTGGATTGGGTGCTGTTTATGGTGGTGCTACTTTTTGTTCTTGGTATCCAATAACGCCCTCTACATCCCTAGCCGAAGGATTTGAAAAATATGCTAAAAAATATCGTGTCGAAAAAGAAACGGGGAAAAATCTTTTTGCAAGCGTTCAAGCCGAAGATGAATTAGCTGCAATTGGAATGGCTATTGGGGCAAACTGGAATGGAGCAAGAGCTTTTACCGCTACTAGCGGGCCCGGAATTTCATTAATGAGTGAGTTTCTTGGTCTTGCCTATTTTGCAGAAATTCCTTTGGTTCTTTTTAATGTCCAAAGAGGAGGCCCTTCAACTGGAATGCCTACTAGGACTCAGCAATCAGATGTTTTAGCTTGCGCTTATGCTTCTCATGGAGATACAAAACACGTTCTTATCTTTCCTTCTGACCCTAAAGAATGTTTTGATTTTGCTGCCAAAGCTTTTGATCTTGCGGATCAGCTTCAAACTCCGGTATTTGTTGTCAGTGATTTAGATATGGGAATGAATGATTGGGTATGCGATAAATTTGAGTGGGATGATAAGTATTTATTTAATAAAGGGAAAGTTCTATCAAAAGATGATCTAGATGAAATGGAAAATTATGGCAGATATTTAGACGTTGATAATGACGGAATCTGTTACAGAACATATCCTGGAACTCATCCTGAAAAAGGTGCTTTTTTTACCAGAGGAACCTCTCATGATGAATTTGCAAATTATACTGAGAATGGTGATATAAACGCAGCAACATTGACTAGATTAATGAAAAAATTTAGAACAGCATCTGAATTAGTTCCAGAGCCGATAATAGAAATTAATGGAAAAGATAGTTGCGGAGTTATTTTTTACGGAAGTACTTCTCCAGCGATTCATGAAGCCAAAGACTTACTTAAAGAAAAAGAAATTAATGTAGATCTTATGCAAATTAGATCATTTCCATTTAATTTAGATGTGTGGGAGTTTATAGCTAATCATGATCGTATTTATGTAGTCGAGCAAAATAGAGACAGTCAAATGAGGACATTGATAATGGCTGAAGGAGGTATTTCTCCTGAAATATTAAGACCATTAGTTCATTTTACAGGCGATCCAATTCAGGCAAGTTTTATTGTTAGCAAAATCTCAGAAAGAGAAGTTAATTATAAATCACATATAAATGCTAAAAAAAGATAATTATTAATGACTTTTATTAAACCTTTAAATCATCATCCAAAATTAGAAAAAAATAATCTAGGATTAACCAGACGAGATTACGAAGGAGCTGTTTCGTCACTTTGCGCAGGTTGTGGCCATGATTCTATAAGCGCCTCAATTATCGAATCATGTTTTAATTTAAATATAGAGTCATACAAAGTTGCGAAACTCTCGGGTATCGGTTGTTCTTCAAAAGCTCCTGCATATTTTCTTAATCAATCCCATGGATTTAACTCTGTTCACGGAAGAATGCCCTCAGTAGCCACAGGAGCTAATTGTGCAAATAGAGATCTCTTATATTTAGGCGTTTCTGGAGATGGAGATAGTGCCTCAATAGGAATAGGTCAATTTATTCATGCAATAAGAAGGCAGGTAAACATGGTTTACATAATTGAAAATAATGGAACATATGGCCTTACTAAGGGCCAATTCTCTGCAACGAATGACCTTGATTCAAAAAATAAATATGGCGATGATAATTTATTTAAACCTATAGATTTAGCAACAATGGCTATTCAACTAGGAGCTACATACGTAGCAAGAAGTTTTTCAGGAGATAGAGAGCAACTGATTCCTTTAATTATGGGAGCAATGCAGCATAAAGGCTTTGCGCTCCTAGATATAATCAGTCCTTGTGTAACTTTCAACAATCATGCTGCTTCTACTAAAAGCTATGACTATATTCGTGAACATAATGAAGCAGTTGGTAAAACTGATTTTGTTCCCTTGGGAGAGGAAATTAAAACATCATATGATGAGGGAACTTCTGTAGAGGTAAATCTACATGATGGCTCTAAATTATCATTGGAAAAAACTGATAAAAACTTTGATCCATGTGATGCAGGAAAGTCTCTAAATTTTATGAGAGAAAAAGAAAAGGAAGGAAAAGTATTAACTGGATTACTCTATGCCGATAGCACAGCAAAAGATTTAATAGAAACTTTAAATATGACAGAAACTCCGTTGAATCAATTGGATCAGGATTTGATATGTCCAGGAAGTAAAATTCTTGACTTAATAAATAAGGACTTAAGTTAAATCTATTCCGAGTCTGTGGGCTATTTCTTGATAAGATTCAACAACATCTCCAAGTCCAAGACGAAACCTATCTTTATCTAATTTCTTTTTTGTCTCTTTATCCCAAACTCTACATCCGTCTGGAGTAAATTCATCACCTAAGTAAATTTTTCCATCTGATTTCCCAAACTCAAGTTTAAAATCGACCAGTATCAAATCGGCTGAATCAAAAAGTTTAACTAAAATATCATTGGTTTTTAAAGTTAATTCTTTCATCACTTCAATATCATCTTCATTGGCCCAGCCAAAAGCAGTGATGTGACAATCATTTATCAACGGATCGCCTAAGGAGTCATCTTTATAAAAAAATTCAAAAATGGGAGGATCCATAACCATAGCTTCTTCCAGACCTAATCTTTTACAGATACTACCTGCTGCAAAGTTTCTGACTACACATTCAATTGGAAACATATCTAAAGACATAACTATGCTTTCATTAGGAGTAGTTGCTTCAATGTGATGATTGTCTACTCCCTCGTTTTGCAAGTGATCCATAATATGACTGTTAAATCTATTATTAACCGTTCCTTTACCAGCAAGTTTTTCAATTTTTTTACCGTCAAACGCAGAAGTATCGTCTCGATATTCCATAATTAGTTTTGACGGATCTGAAGTAGTATATAAAGCTTTTGCTTTTCCAGTTTTAAGGATTTCTATTTTTTCTAACATAATATTTTACGAGAGTACTTGATTAATCTGAGAGATAATTTCTTTAGACAATTCTAAATCCATTTCTTCCATAACGACAGAAATAATTGATTCATTTTCACTAATTTTTTCTACTAAAACTTTTAAATTAAGTTTTGAAGATCTAAAAAAACCCTCGCTTGATTTTATATCAACAAAGAAAAAACCAGAATCTCTATCAAAATCTGTCACATTGAATTTAGCTATTTTTAAAGAACGCTGAGTAGCTGTCCACGCCCGAGCAAAGCTAACCATTACTCTTATTTTTGATTGCCCTTCTTCATCAACAAAGACCTCCGTTTTATCCTTAGCATTTAGATTCAAGGCAATTAAAGAAGTTCCGCTGATAGCTCCCATAGCGCTGATCCCTTCTAAAAAATCAGTAGAGACTTCAGTAACATACTCCGATTCGTTTGAGCTCTTTATCCAAGAATTATCTTTCAAAATAAGGTGTGAAATAAAAATTTCAGAACTTTCTCTTTGAAGTCCTCTTTCAACTCTAAATAAAAATTTATTATCGACGCCGTTTCTTTTAAAGGTCTTTGTAGAAACCTCTCCTGAACCCGGATCGGCTTCTCCAAGATTGAATTTATCATTAATTACGATATATTCTTGAAGCATAGGCCATGCCTTACTTGGCTCTAAACTAAGATAAATCCATCTAATTTCACCTAATCTATGCAATCTGACTTCATTTTTATTATCTGATGAAAAAAACTGATTTGGTGGCGGCAATTCATAAACCTTAGTTGGAGACTTTTGAACTATGATTGGAATAGGATATAAATCAGCAGACTTATATACATCTTTATCAATTATTTTTTCGAGCGCATCATTATCTTTTGCAGATAAATATTTATTAGACTTAGATTTCTCAGGGTTTGATGCGCAAGAAATCATACATGTTAAAAAAAATATATTTATTAAATATTTCATTAAATTAATTCCAATTGTTTTAATTCGTTTTTTAATTCTTGACGAAACTTTTCATCCAAAATAGTTAAAGGCAATCTAATTCCTAATTTAATAAAACCCATTAAGTAAAGTGCATACTTAACCGGTATAGGATTAGACTCTAGAAATAAAATTCTATTTATTTCAGAAATTCTCTCATTAATTACTCTCCCCTCATCATCATCATTCATTGCGAAGCGTGCCATATCTGAGATTAATTTAGGAATTATATTGGATGACACTGAAATAGTCCCATGCCCGCCTCTTTTGATGAAGTTATAAGAAGTAGCGTCATCTCCCGAGTATAAACAAAAGTTATCTTTAGATATCTCTTTATCGCATAATTCCTTTAAATCTTCTAAGACATCTAAATCTCCAGTCGCATCTTTATGCCCAATGATGTTTGAATGGTTAGATAATCTCGCCACAGTTTTTGACTCCATGAAGCTTGCTGTTCTTGATGGAACATTATATAAAATTTGGGGCATATCTACCTCATCAGCTATTTTAGAATAATGTTGAAAAAGACCTTCTTGTGAAGGCTTATTGTAATAAGGTGAAACTAATAAAGCCGCATTAGCGCCTACTTCTTTCGCAGCCCTAGTTAACTCTATAGCCTCCTGTGTTGAGTTTGCTCCCGTACCTGCTATCAAAGGAACTCTACCGTCAACATAATCGACAAAATATTTAATTAGTTCGATATGTTCCGAAAAGTTTATTGTTGCTGATTCTCCAGTTGTTCCGATAGCCACAATTGCAGAAATTCCATTTTCAACTTGAAAATCTATCAATCTATTTAAGGCAAGAAAGTCCACAGAACCATCTTCCATCATTGGGCTTGCTATAGCAGTAATCGCTCCAGTAATTCTCATTTTTAAAATATTTTTTAAATTTCTTTACAACAGGTTAATATTATCTCAAATATATAAATTAATAGAGGATTATGAGTTATGACGATCAAAATAAACAGAAAAATTAATAAATTCAAAGCTTCTGCTACTAGTGAAAAAGAAATAGATTCTCAAGAGTTAATGGGGAAAAATTATATTATCTATTTTTACCCAAAAGACAACACTCCGGGATGTACTCAAGAGGGTGAGAATTTTAGGGATTTATATAAAGAATTTAAAAAAATAAAAACAGAAATATATGGGGTTTCTAGAGAGAGCTTAAAGTCTCATGAAGGATTTAAAGAAAAGTTTAATTACCCTTTCGAATTAATCTCCGACCCTGATGAAAGTCTATGCAAGTTATTTGATGTCATGAAAGAAAAAAGCATGTACGGAAGAAAATATATGGGAATAGAAAGAAGTACTTTTCTAATTAACAAAGAAGGAAAGCTTTCAGCAGAGTGGAGAAAAGTTAAGGTACCTGGTCATGCCGAAGAAGTACTAGAAGCAGCAAAAAAAATTAAATAGAAATTTCTTTTTTTGGCCAGACTTTATAAACTGCTCTAATCAAAGTGGCAATTGGCACGGCTAATAATAAACCCCAAAAACCCCATATTCCTCCGAAGACAAGAATTGCTAAAATAATTAAAACAGGATGAAGGTTGACTTCGTTTCCCATCAAAACAGGAAAAAGAATATTTCCATCTAAAATTTGTATCACAAAGTAGCAAATAATAAATATTAAAAATTGGATATCTAAGCCCCATTGAAACAGGCCTATAGCGATTACAGGAATAGTCACTAAAATTGCTCCGAATAGTGGGATTAGTACAGAAAGACCAACTAAAATTCCTAATATTAAAGAATAATTAACTCCCAACATCCAAAAAACTATTGAGGTAACCGATCCGACAATGATCATCTCTAATGCTTTTCCTCGGACATACCCAAATAATTGAGTATTTAAATCGGACCATATTTTAGATAATAAAACTCTCTTTTCCGGAAGAAAAAAAGTTAAATAGCCAAGCATTACCTTCTTATCCTTCAAAAAAAAGAAAACCAGTATCGGAATTAGAATAATATTTATTAATGCGCTCATAATCGTTGAAAAACCGGCGTTTAGCTGTTGTAAAAATTGCTCGGCTATAGAAGGAATAAATGACGCAGAGTTTGCAAAAATTTCTTCTATTTGCTCAGTTGTAAAATAATCAGGATACGTGGCTATGAGATCGTTAAATAAACTTTCAATAAAAGCGACAATTGCAGGTAATTCGTTCAATAAAGAGCCAATCTGACCAGAAATTAAAGGAAGAGTTAAAAATATTAAAGTGTAAGCAAAAATGAAAATTGAAAAGGTTAAATAAAAACATAGATTATTTTTTAACCCTTTATTCTTAAAAAAATTCATTAAGCCATTTAATAAATACGCAATTAGAATTCCAATTAAAATAGGTGATATTGCTGAACCTAGAAAATATAAAGAAAGTCCTACAATAACAATAAGAAATAGAGCAGCAAATTGCTCCTCTTCATAAAAATAGCTTTTAAAAAAATTCTTTAAATAATCAAACATAATTGAACTTTGGCTCTTATAATGAATCAAAAATCATAAATAACATTTTATATGAAAAAACCTTTATTGTTTTTATTAATATATTCTTTCATCGGAACTTCATATTCCCAGTCAGTTGATAATATTCCCTCTCTTGGCGATGCTTCATCTGGTTCAATCTCTTTATCTGGAGAATATCAATTAGGTAGGCTTTGGCTGTCATTATTTAGATCATCTGTTGATGAATATGATGACCCTATTACAAAGTCTTATATTCAAGATTTTATGTACAGGCTATCCGAAACTAGCGAAGTAAGAGATAGAAGATATGAATTTGTAACAATTGAAGATCCTTCAATTAATGCTTTTGCTGCGCCTGGAGGAATAATTGGAATTAATAAAGGCATGTTTTTAAAGACAGATAGTGAGGGAGAGTTTGCATCTGTAATGGCTCATGAATTAGCTCATTTAAGCCAACGGCACTATGCAAGATCCCAAAATCAATCTTCTCCTTTAGCCAATGCATTAATCCTTTTAGGTAGTGTTGCTGCTGCTGTTGCCTCTTCTAATCCGCAAGCAATCTATTTGGGGCCGGCATTAATTCAGCAATTATCAATAAACTTCACCAGAAGCAATGAAAAGGAAGCTGATCGCATAGGCTTTAATAATCTTGTAAAAGCTGGATTTGATCCAAGCTCTCAGTCAAAAATGTTTCAGAAGCTTCAAAAAAAGTATAGAGGGCTAAACGATGAAGCATATTCTTATTTAATGAGTCATCCTTTGCCCAAAGAAAGAGTTACTGATGCGCGAATCAGAGAAAGAAGTCTTCCAAAAAAAAATATCTATAAAGACTCTCTAGAATTCTATCTTGTGAAATCTAGAGCAGAAGTTAGTGAAGTTAAAGATTTAGAAGCTTTAAAAAATCAATATAAACAAAATATATCCAGATCCAAAAATAAAAATATTATTACCTCAAGTTCTTATGGCCTTTCGTTGGCTCTTAAAGAACAAAAACAATTTTCTGAAGCATTTGAAGTTGCCAGACAATTAGTTCAAAAAAATCCCTTTAACTTAATTTTACAAACCAATATTTTAGAAATTCATCTAGCCTCTGAAAATTCTTTCGAGGCTGTTTCGTTAGGCGAAAATCTTCTTAGTATTAATACTGGCAACTATGCAATTTCTTACTATCTAGCAAAAGCATACCTTCTAAACAATGAGCCAACTAAAGCAGAAAAAATACTCCTAAAAATGAGTGAAGATAATCCTGAAGATCCGTCAATTTGGTATATTCTGGCAGAGGCTCAAGGTCTTTCTGGAAATATACTTGGACTTCACAGATCAAGAGCTGAATTTTTTATTCTTACCGGTAGATATGATGCTGCTGTATTCCAATTAAGAGAGGCCTTAAAATTATCTCAAAATTTTTTTGAGATCAGAGAAAGCATTATTAGCAAATTAGAAGATATTTTTGAAACTAAAAGAGCGCTCAAAAATACCCCTTAAGAAGTGATAGAAAGTTTTTTACCTGAAAGAATGTGCAGGTGGAGATGGGGAACTGTCATCCCAGCTTTTTCCCCATTATTTATAATCACATTAAAAGAATCTTCTATTCCAAGCAATCTAGAAACATCTCCTACTTTAAGCAATAGGTGTCCTAATAAATCTTGATGCTCTTTAGCGGAATCAGATATTTTATTAATTAAAATTTTAGGTATTAATAAAACGTGTATTGGTGCAGCTGGCGCAATATCTTCAATAGCAATACAAAACTCATCTTCATAAATAATTTTTGAAGGAATTTCTTTATCAATTATTTTTTGAAAAATTGTTTTATCTGTCATTTAAAAAATCTATACCCCATGTAAGTAAAAGTTAAACACAACATAACAGTTAAAAAGACGTATAAAAAAGAAATTAATAGACTTTCTTGATTGAAAAAAACTAACGCTTCTTTAGTAAATGCAGAAAATGTAGTGAAAGAACCTAAAAAGCCAATTATGAAGAAGTATTTTGCTAATGAGGATGAAGTTTCATCTTGATTAGCTACAAAAATTCCTATCAAAAAACACCCTATAATATTCACGAAAAGCGTGCCTATAGGAAATCCTATTGAAGTATGTGACAAAAAGGATGAGGCAAGATAGCGAGAAATTGCTCCCAGACCTCCTCCTAAACCTATCATTAAATAAATCATTTGTAATTGGTGGGTCGTATAGGATTCGAACCTATGACCAATTGATTAAAAGCCAACTGCTCTACCAACTGAGCTAACGACCCAAAAAAATGATTATAACAAATCAGTTGTTAATTTTAAGCAATTCTTGTTCAGATAGAACTGCCGCTCCTGATTTTGGGTAATTAAGTATCACTCGATCAAAAAAAGCAATAGCTTGATCTATATTTTCTATCTTTATAGAAATTAAGCCTAGTTTAAAAAGTGAAACGGGAACTCTTTCATGATTTGGAAAATTAGCAATTAAAGATTGATAAGTTTCTGATGCATCTTCATACATCTCTTGTAGATAATAAATTTCGCCAAGCCAAAAATAAGAGTCTGTTACGTAAGAACCTTCTGGATAAGAAAGTATCAATAATCTTAAATTTTCAGAGGCCTCTGAATATCTTGAATTATCAATTAATTTAATAGTGTTAGACCACAAATCAAATTCTTCTTGCTCTCCATCCTTTTCGATAAGCTCTGCTAAAGGATTATTTGAAACTTCTTGCTCTTTTTCTTCTATTTCATCTTCAGTAGAAATTAAAATTATTGCTTCCAATTCGTGAATTCTTTTATCTAGATCTACATATCTTGCTTGATTAGATTCATCAAGCTTAGAAATTTCAAAAGAATTAGAGTCTATTATATTAGCCAATCTAGCTAATTCATTTTCGAGGTTTTCTAATTTTTCTATAATTAAATCTAATGATTCGTTATTAGATTGAGCATAAAAAATATTAGGTATTGTGAGAAAAATTAATAAAAGAAATGTTTTTTTCATTTAGTTAAAAGAGAGATATCTCCACTCGTCTATTTTCTTTCCAAGAAGACTCGTCTGACCCGAGTTCTATTGGCTTTTCTTCTCCATAACTAATCACTTTAATTTTAGAGGAAGATACGCCTTTGATAATAAGATAGTTCTTAACTTCAATTGCTCTTTTTTCTCCAAGAGCTAAGTTATACTCTCTAGTTCCTCTCTCGTCGCAATGACCTTCTAATCTTATTGCTTTGGCATTTTTTGCAAAATCAATATATTCAGAAATTAACTCTTTTGAGCTGTCTGTTAGAGATGCTTTGTCGAAATTAAAATAAATCTTGTCTGATAAATTTATATCTAATTTTTCTGCGGAAACGTAAACATCGCTTTCTGCAGAGGCATAATCTGAAGAGGTTACTTTATCTGAAACTGTGGTGGTGCAACTTATTACAAAAAAAGTTGCGAAAATTAATGCTGCGTATTGATTTTTCATTTAAAAACTCCTTAGAAAATGATTATAAATTAAAACTACCTAAAGGTTAGACAATTGAGTATCTTTTTAGTTCGCTAAGGGTGACCAAGCGGGTTCTCTCACAGATCCCTCCTGCACAGGTAAAGTGAATTTTGACTTACCGTTTAATGTGAGACCCGCTAAAAAACCTTGTGTCTTTTTCTTCGTTGCATAAATGATAATATTTCCATTTGGCGAAATAGTTGGGGATTCATCTAATGATGTTTTTGATATTGAATTTATGAATCTACTTTTTAAATTTTTTGTAGCAATATGAAAGACCCCATCATTACCGTGAACTAAAACAATATCTTTACCATTTGGAAAGTATCTTGCTCTTGCATTGTAATCTCCATCTAAAGTTACTCTTTTAATTCTTCCAGTCGAAACAATCAGCTCGTAAATCTGAGGTGATCCAGATCGATTGGAGGTAAATAAAAGTTTTTTACTATTTGGAGACCAAGCTGGCTCAGTATCAATTCCATAATGTCTGGTTAAACGCGATATTTTTTTATTGCGCAGGTTATAAAGATAAATATCTGGATTTCCTGACATAGACATTACAAATGCAATATATTTTGAATCAGGTGACCATACTGGTGCGCTATTGCTCATTCCCAGTGTATCGATTGAAGATCTATTCCCTGTAAGCAGGTCCTGAATATAAATTTCTGGGTACCCCCTCTCAAAAGAAACATAGGCTAATTTTTTTCTGTCTGCAGACCATGATGGAGACATTAATGGAGATAAAGATTTAAATAATAACTGTTCGTTACTTCCGTCAATATCAGAGATATAAATTTTATAAGAGTTTTTATTAGGATTTAAAATATAAGCTAGTTTCGTATTAAAGACGCCATCTAATCCAGTAATGCTTTGATAAGCTCTGTTACTTATAATCTTAGATATTTGCTCTAATTCATTAAGATTTCCAGAAATATCTCCTTTCAAAATAATTTTTTTTAATCCAATGTCAAACACTAAGTAATTGATATCTAAGTTGGTTAAATCAGTATTATCGACCCTTCCAATAACAACATAATCAACCTCTAAAAGCCGCCAATCTCTGTAAAAGAAATTTTCTTCAGAATTAGGATAAGACAACATTTCAGTTTTCTTAATTGAATTAAATTCTCCAAATAATGTCATGTTAGCCTCAACGAGACTTGAGATAGTTTCTCTGCCAGATAAAATTTCATTTTGAAATGGAACTATTGCTATTTTAGGTAATGTCTCTGATCCTTGAGTAATTTCTATTTTTAATTTTGATTCTGATAGTGGAGACAGGATTAAGAAAAATAAAAAAAGTATTCTCAATTTAATTACCCATCGATTTAAAAACTAAATTAAAAGAGCGAAAATTTTTCTCGAAATATCTTCTATCTAAATTAATTACTTCTGGAAGGAATGATATGTTGGATATAGCTGCTAGCGCCGAATCATCAAAAACTTTATTTTTACTAGAATTTAATAATTTGAAACTTAAGATTTCTCCGGATGGTGCCAAATTAATTGTAATTTCTACTTGAATATCTTGATTAATCAGTGGGGGTTTTTTCCAAACTGAATTAATTCTTTTTTGTATTAGATTTATTCTTAATTGAACTTCCTTGTTTTCTTTTGACAAATTAGAAGCAGTTATATCAGCATTTAAATTTTCTTGAGCAAAAATATCTAATTCCGGCTTATTTAAAATCTCATTAACTTCCAAGAGAGATTGAACCGTTGGTTCTAATTTTTTGATAGCCTTTTGAGGCATCGAAGTAATTGTTTTAATTTCTTCTGGGAGCGAAATAAATTTAATTGGAACCGAAGAAAAATTTTCTTTTTTATTACTTTTTAAAGTTAAGTCTATAGTCAAGAATAAAAAAAGTAAGGTATGAATTACTATTGAACTTACAAACCCGATGGAGAAATTAGTCATTATTAACCGGCTCAGTTATAAAATTGATCGATCCAGGTTTCATGTCTTGCAGCTTTGACATTAATTTAGCAACTTCTCCAAACCTAACTTCTTTATCAGCTCTCAAGTAAATCTCTATTGAAGAATTATTAGAAAGAATTTTTTTTAGTTCTATCTCTAGTTCGCTAATAGACAATCCTTTATTTTTAAAAGATTCAAATTCTAAAAAAAATTTACCACTTGAATTGATTGAAATTGTTAAGCTATCTGAAGAAGCTCTTTCTATTGGCTGTGAATCTACCTTCGGTAAATCTACATTAATTCCTTGAATCATAAAAGGAGCTGTAACCATGAAAATTACTAAAAGAACGAGCATTACATCTACATAAGGAATTACATTTATTTCAGTTAAAAGTCTTCTTTTCTTTGATGATTGCATAAGCTCTTATCTATTCTTTCTAGAGAGGAGTATTAAAAGTTCGTCTGAAAAATTGGAATAATTTTTTAAAATTTTATCAATTCTAGAGATGCTCCAGTTATAGGAGATCAAAGCAGGAATTGCGGTGAATAATCCTAATGCAGTTGCGACAAGAGCTTCAGAAATACCTGGGGCTACAACGGTAATAGAAACCTGTGTTAATTGAGCCAGACCTCCAAAAGCGTTCATTATTCCCCACACAGTCCCAAAAAGACCAACATAAGGACTTACTGATGCAACTGTTGAAAGAAATGCCAATCTTTTTTCAAGATCGTCCTCATGACGAGATGCAACTATATCCATAACTTTTTTTACATCAAAGGTGGAGTCGCTTTTATTGTATTCTTCATATCCAACATAAAAGATTTGTTCTAATCCAATTTTTTTTGATTTTTTTGAAATATCTAAAAAAAGATCATCAATATTTCTTTTTGACCAAAAGAAACTTTCAAAGTTGAAAATATCTTTTTCAACTCTAGATAAGGTTATCCAACGATCAAAGATAAACCACCAAGATGTAATAGAGGTGCCTATTAAAATAATCATGACCATTTGAACGACAAAGCTGGCCTCGATAAATAAAGATATTAGGTCTAATTCATATGACATTAATTAATCTCCTTTAGCATTTTTTGTTGAAATTGACTTGGCAATAATTCAGGTTTTTTTGTTTCCGCATTAATTGAACAGCAAAAGACTTCGGCTTTACATACTATAAGGCCTGATTCATTGTAAATTGTTTGTAAAAAATCAAAACTTAATTTTTTTACCTTAATTAATTTTGTTTCTATTCTTATTGTTTCATCTAACGAAACAGGTAAAAGATAATCAATTTTTACCTTGCGGACCATAAAGATTAGGCCTGATTCTAATAATTCATTTTGTTTATAGCCAAGGGTTCTTAGGTATTCTGTTCTCGCTCTTTCTATAAACTTCAAGTAGTTAGCGTAGTAAATTACTCCCTGCGCATCTGTATCTTCGTAATAAACTCTTGTGCTGAACTTATGCATTTAAATAATAGAGCTTTAATTAGAATCTATATCAGAGCAATCAAGGCCTTCTAATAACTAAGTTTCTAATTTCGGTCATATCCTCTATTGCAAACTTTACACCTTCTCTACCTATGCCGGAATCTTTTACTCCGCCATATGGCATATTATCAACTCGATAACTAGGAACATCTCCAATAACTACTCCTCCTACATCCAAAACATCCCAAGCTTTAAACATCTTATAAAGGTCTCTAGTGAAGATTCCGGCTTGAAGTCCAAATTTAGAATTATTTACCTCTTTAAGGGCTTTATCAAAATCATCAAAACTGGATAAAATTGCTACCGGACCAAATGCTTCTTCTTTATAAAGATCTAGATTTTCATCTACATTTTCAATAAGAGTTGCTTCCAACATAGAACCGTTTCTATTTCCTCCACATAAAATATTTGCCCCGTTGTCTTTTGCATTCAAAATCCATGATTCTAGTCTTTTGGCTTCTGACTCAGCAATCATTGGGCCAATAAATGTTGTTTCATTTTTTGGATCACCAGAAACTAAATTTTTAGTCCTCTCAATAAGCATATTTTTAAATTTGTCGTATATCTCTTCATGGATAATAATCCTTTGAACACCAATACATGATTGGCCAGATTGATAAAAAGCTCCAAAGATTACTCTCTCTAAAGCATCATCAAGATCAGAATCGTTATCTATTATTACGGCGGCATTTCCACCAAGCTCTAAAACAACTTTTTTCTTTCCTGCTTTGGCTTTTAATTCCCAGCCTACTTCCGGCGAGCCGGTAAATGATAATAATTTCAGCCTATCATCAGTAGTGAATAGATCAGAACCGTCTCTAGAAGCCGGAAGAATAGAAAATGCACCTATTGGTAAATTAGTTTCAGCCAGAATCTCACCAATAATGATTGCGCCTAAAGGGGTTCGTGAAGCTGGTTTCATTACGAAAGGACATCCTGCTGCTATAGCAGGAGCTATTTTATGTGCAGCTAGATTTAAGGGGAAATTAAATGGAGATATAAAAGAACAAGCTCCGATTGGAACTCTTTTCCACATCCCTTGATAACCCTTAGCTCTTGCAGAAATATCTAATGGTTGTACTTCACCATAAATTCTAGTTGATTCTTCTGCTGCAATTCTAAAAGTATCAATCAATCTTGAAACTTCTCCCCTAGAATCTTTAATTGGTTTACCTGCTTCAATACATAATGCATATGATATTTCTTCAAATCTTTCTTGAAATCTGTTAACACAGTGCATCAAAATTTCTTGCCTCTCAAAGGAAGCTAAATTAGCCATTGGTTGGACTGCTTTATCTGCAGCATCTATTGCAGCATCAATAATTTTTGTATCGGCTAGAGCTACAGAGGTTGCAACTTCTCCTGTAAATTTGTCAAAAACTTTTAAGTCTTCATTAGGTTGCATTGCTTTGTTTGCAAGATACAAAGGATACTTATTTTTTAAATTCAAACTCACTCAAAACCTTCCATTAAATTTAATTATAGATTGGAACTTAGTTCTTTAATTTCTTTATTCAAAATTTTATCATTTTCACTATAGTCAGCAGGACAATCTATGACATGCACTCCAGGAGAATCAAGACAGGTTTCAATTATTGTAGAAAGACTTTCTGAATTTTCAACTCTATAGCCTTTTGCTCCGTATGCTTCGGCATACTTAACGAAATCTGGGTTGTTAAATGAAAGACCAAAATCTTCAAATCCCATGTTTTCCTGTTTCCATTTAACCATTCCGTAACCAGAATCATTAATAATCAATACTGTTAAGTTAAGATTTAATCTGACGGCGGTTTCTAATTCCTGACTATTCATCATAAATCCTCCATCACCACAAATAGCCATAACTTTTTTTTTCAGGAAAGACCATAGAAGCAGCCATTGCCGATGGAAGTCCTGCGCCCATGCTTGCAAGAGCATTATCTAAAAGAACGGTATTAGGTATTTTTGCATTGTAGTTTCTTGCAAACCATATTTTATATACGCCATTATCTAAAGCAATAATTCCATCTGATGGCATTGCTTTCCTTACAACCCTTACAAGGTAAGGAGGAAAGATAGGAAATCTTTTATCATCTCTAATATTTTTTGTATGCTCTACTTCAGCTTTTCTAGCCGAGAGCATTGCTGAAAAGTCCCAATTTTTATTAGGTTCTAGCGATTGTTTAATTTGCCAAACTGCATTTGCAATATCGCCGATAATTTCAATTTGAGGAAAATAAACTG
>CASICS010000003.1 GCA_949373255.1 uncultured SAR86 cluster bacterium
TCTTCAAAAGGTATCCATCCTCGCGATACTAAAATAAAAGACCCATCTGATAAATTAAAAGGCATTACTACTTTCAATCCTGCTGCCCCTGCATTTGTTTTATTATCGATATAAAAGGACTGATCTTCGTATTGACCCTCTATGACTATATTTCTATATAGATTATTATTGTTTAAACCTTGTTTTGATTTTATTTCTTCAACCGGCATCGATTGTTTAATGAAATAGGTATGTTCTAATTCTTTTTTTTCATAGCCCCTATTTATTTGCCAAATACCAAGAGATAATACGAGTACAAACAAAGCAAAAAAACTTACTAACGCTTTCCAATTAAAAACTAACATTTATTTAATATAATACTTACCATCATGATTTTTAAAATTATTATCTTCATACTTGCCTTGGCAATGGTCATAAGCCTTTTCTCCAGTGCTTTTTTTCTTGTAAAAGATAAGGGCAATACTGAGAGAGCTCAACGCACTTTAAGGATCAGAGTTTCTATTGCCTTTCTTTTATTGGTTACTGTTGCCATCGGAGTATATAGCGGTCAACTTTCTGTAAATTCTCCTTGGGGCTAAAATACGTATACAACCAGAACTAGAAGTATCCATACAACATCTACAAAGTGCCAATACCAAGATCCTGCAGCTAGGCCAAAGTGATCATGATCACTAAATGCACCACCGAAGCCTCTTATCGTTACAATCGTTAAAATTATTGCTCCTAGGCAAACATGAAATCCGTGGAAACCCGTCATTAAGAAAAAAGTTGTTCCGTAAATGCCTGACCCCAAAGTTAGCCCTAAATGCGTATAAGCTTCGTAGTATTCGAAGCCTTGCAAAAAAACAAAAACATAACCTAGAGTTAATGTAGCTACCATCCAAAGTTTAAAAAATGTTCGGTTGCCTTTTTTCAAAGCTGATTCTGCTAAAGCAATTGTTCCGCTTGAAGTAACTAAACACAAGGTGTTCCAGAAAGGGAGCCAAGTATGCAATTTATTGAATGCGGGCATAGCCATGCTGTGATCAGCTCCAGGGAAAAGCTCATTATCTGGTGTTTCAAGAAGCGGCCAAGTTGCTTCAAATGCAGGCCATAGAATATTCGTTATTCCCTTTTCACCTTCGCCGCCCAACCACGGAACTGCAAAAAGTCTTACGTATCCTAGTGCTAAAAAGAATGCAAAAAAGAACATTACTTCTGAAAATATAAACCATGCCATACCCCAAACAAAAGACTGGTTTAACTGGTCGCTATACATTCCAGAATCATTTTCTTTAATTACGCTTCCAAACCAGAAAAACATAGTTCCCCAAATGATTGCGAAGGAAGTGAAAAGAAGCCAGTGCGCGTTAGAATCCTCATTGCCTAAATTATTTATCGTATATCCAGAACCCAAGACAAATAGCAAAAGGCCAAAAGCCATTGCGAGTGGCAATTTGCTGCTAGCTGGAACGTAATATGAAGAATCTGTACTCATTAATTTAAAGCTTGCAAGTTAGCAAACTCCTCCGTGACATCAAATAAAGTATAACCCAGTGCTAAAGAAGCAATGTTCTTTGGCAATTCAGGATCGATTATAAATTTTACGGGCACAGTAATTGACTCACCTGCTTTTAGAAATTGTTGTTCAAAACAAAAACATTCGGTTTTATGGAAGTATCTGGCCCCTCTACCTGGCGATACGCTAGGAATCGCTTGAGCTATCATTGGTTTGTCTGTTGTATTTTTGAAAGTAAAATTCATTAGATAATCTTCCCCAGTTTTAACTCTCATTTGTGGAGATGCAGATTTAAAAGACCAAGGCATTTTATTGTTATTGGAAGTTACAAAAGTTATTTGTACTTCTCTTATTTCAATAGCTTGATCATACGAAGTAAAAGTTGGCCCTGAAATTTTCCCATTCAAACCAGTGATGTCACAAAAAACATCGTATATAGGAACTAACGCAAACCCGAAGCAAAACATTCCGCAGGTCATTAAGACCAGCTTACTAGCGCTTCGCTTGGTAGAATTCATATGCTTCCTTATGCTTTTAAAGTCTCCATTGAAGGAGGAGAGCTAAATGTGTGATAAGGAGGAGGTGAATCAACAGTCCATTCGAAACCTTTAGCGCCTTCCCAAACTTCTGCTGTAGCTTTTTTACCGTTTAAGACACACTTAATGACAATGAATAAAAACAGTAATTGAGATAGTCCAAACAAGAATGCACCAACACTTACCATCATGTTCCAATCAGCAAATTGCATGGAATAATCGGGTATTCTTCTAGGCATTCCTGCTAAGCCCACGAAATGCATTGGGAAGAACGTTAAATTTACTGAGATAAAAGACATCCAAAAATGTGTTTTACCGAGCGTTTCGTCATACATGTGCCCAGTCCATTTAGGAAGCCAATAATAAGCACCTGCTAATAGAGAGAATAAAGCTCCAGGAACTAAAACGTAGTGAAAGTGAGCAACAACAAAATAGGTATCATGATACTGAAAATCAGCAGGAGCTATCGCCAACATAATCCCTGATAGACCGCCGATGGTAAACAAAGCCACGAAAGCGATTGAAAATAACATTGGTGTTTCAAAAGTTAGCGACCCTTTGAACATGGTTGAAAGCCAGTTAAATACTTTTACACCAGTTGGGATTGCTATTAGCATTGTTGAGTACATAAAGAAGAGCTCTCCAGCAATTGGCATCCCGACTGTAAACATGTGATGCGCCCAAACAACAAAAGATAATAATGCAATCGAAGCGATCGCGTAAACCATTGAGCTATATCCGAAAATAGGCTTTCTTGAAAATGTTTCAATGATATGAGAAACAATTCCAAAGGCTGGAAGAATCATTATATAAACCTCGGGGTGTCCAAAAAACCAAAATATATGTTGGAATAGAACTGGATCTCCTCCACCTGCGGCTTTGAAGAAACTTGTTCCAAAGTGAATATCCATCAACATCATTGTTACCGCTCCAGCTAGAACTGGCATTACTGCGATAAGCAGATAAGCTGTTATAAACCAAGACCAAACAAAAAGAGGCATTTTCATAAGCGTCATGCCTGGAGCTCTCATATTTAAGATTGTTGTAATAATGTTAATTGAACCCATTATTGAAGAAGCTCCCATTATATGAACAGAAAATATGAAGAACGTTACAGTTGGTGGCGCATATTCAGTTGATAAAGGTGCATAAAAAGTCCAACCAAAATTAGGGGCTCCGCCTTCCATAAAAAAAGTGCTTAATAAGATTCCAAAAGCTGCTGGCAATATCCAAAAACTTAAGTTATTTAAACGTGGAAGAGCCATATCTGGTGCACCAATTTGCATTGGGATCATCCAATTCGCAAAACCAACAAAAGCAGGCATGATCACACCAAAGACCATTATCAGACCATGATTTGTAACCATTTGATTATAAAACTCTGGAGAAACGATTTGACTTCCTGGTTCAAAGAGCTCTGCTCTTATAACCATAGCCATGGCTCCACCGATGAATAGCATTATTAAACTAAACCATAAATACATTGAGCCAATGTCTTTGTGATTAGTTGTGTATAACCATCTTGAAAAACCTTTTGCTGGTCCGTGATGGTGATCGTCGTGATTTGATTCTATAACTGCGCTCATATTATTTCCTTAAGTCTTAAAGTTTGTTATTTTTATAATCTAAAATTTCTTTTGGTAGAACAATTCTGCCATCTCCGGCTTCATCATTTCCCCAAGCTTGTCTTGTGTAAGTTATTACAGCAGCTATCTCTACCTCAGTTAATTGTTCTGCATAAGAAGCCATAGCAGCTCCTTGAACTCCTTCCATGAGAATCTCTATTTGTCTTTCTTTTCCGTTCAAAACAATGTCACTACCAACTAACGCCGGGAAAATTGGTGGCAAACCTGCTCCAGATACTTGATGACAAGCTACACAATTTTTTTGATAAATATCTTCGCCGATCGTTACCAGCTCGCTTTTTTCCCATAATTTTTCTGTAAGTAAAGCCTGCTGAATTTTCGCTTCTTTTTTACCTATAATAAAAGATGCATATTCTTCTGGAGATACTGCTTTAACTACTATTGGCATATAACCGTGATACTGACCGCAAAGTTCTGTGCACTGACCTCTAAAAACGCCTGGCTCACTTACATATGTCCACCCAGTATTAACGAACCCTGGTATAGCGTCTTGCTTGATAGCAAAATCTGGAACCCACCAAGAATGAATTACATCATTAGCTGTTATCAAAAATCTTATTCTTGTATTGACTGGAATTATTAGAGGCTCATCTACTTCTAATAAGTAATTTTCATCTTTCGGAGCCAAATTGTTTCTTTTGTCCAAAGAAGTAGAAAGATTACTAAAAAATCCTACCTCATCTTCTATATATTCATATTGCCATTTCCATTGATGACCTGTGATCAGAATATTGATTTCTCCTTCGGTATCATCATATGCCTTGATCATTACTTTAGTAGCAGGTATCGACAAACCGATCAGAATTAGTGCAAACAAAATAGTCCAGGTGAGCTCTAAAGTTTTGCTGTCATCAAATTCAGCAGGTTTAACTCCTTCTTTTCTTCTATATTGGAAAAGTATAAAAGCCATTGCCGCTAAAACTATGACTCCAATGACCAAGCAAACATAAAATACAAACATATGTAAACCAAATATCTCTTGGCTAAGCTGCGTAGCTCCCGGCTCCATATTTATGTCGCTCCAAGCTGAAAAGCTTAGCGGAGCAAATATGCCCAGAATGATTGTAAGGATGCTTTTCAAATTTATTTTCATTTAATTTACAGAGTTTTCAGGCGCTAATTTTAACTTATCTATCTATCACTCTCCATGTTTAGCAATGAGATTAGAAGTGTCTGGATTTACGTTAGTCCAGAGATTAAATGACTCAGCTGCTTGCTCTACAAGCATCCCCCATCCATCTATAACAATAGGAACTTGTGCGTCTTTAGCAGATTCCATAAATGGAGTAAAAGCCTGAGAGTAATATAGATCAAGGGCTACAGAGGTGTTTTTGAAGATAGATTTATCAAGATTTAAATTTAATTTTGGATTTGTAGATACAGATGTCGCATTGATAATGATGTCAAAATGCAAATCTTTAAGCTCTTCTGGATTTAAACCAGAGGCTATAAGAATAGAACTTTTGCTAGATAGACTGGCTGTATTGCTCAGCTCATCGACTAATTTAGACGCTCTTGAGAATGTTCTATTCGCTACTGTAATTAATTTTGGATGCTCCAAAAGAAAATTAGGTATTATTCCTCTTGCCGCTCCTCCAGCTCCGATGAGCAAGATATTTTTATCTTTAATAGGAATTTTCTTGTTTTTAACTAAGTCATTTATTAAACCTGTGCCGTCTGTACAATCCGCAATGATTTTTCCATTTAGCTCATAGAGAACATTAGCTGCTCCGGAAATCTTAGCTCTTTCGGATACTTCGTCAGCAATTTTTATGCATTGTTCCTTTAAGGGAAGGGTTACGCTTAGACCTTTGCCGCCTTCTTTAAAAAAAGATTCAACCCATTCATTGCAGTTTTCTAAAGAAACCTCTACTTTTTTAAAAGATATTTCTATCCCTGCTTGTTTTGCAAACTCAGCGTGTATTTCTGGAGACTTGCTGTGCTTAATAGGATTTCCTATGACTGCTAGTTTCATTTTCTTATCCATTCTTCAGTTTCTAATATCTGTACTGGTGTTGGCTTTGATAAGCCACCTAACTGCCCTTCTATTATATGCACTTTGTCACCAAAGAACTTTCTAATCTCTTCTTCATCTTTAGCGGGTGCATTCCCAGATATATTTGCTGAAGTTGAACAAATTGGCATCTTTAATTCTGACGTAAGGTTTTGAACAGTTTTATGATCCGAGACTCTCAAAGCTAATAATCCAGTATTCCCCAGAAGCCATTTTGGTGTATTTGAAGCAGATGGAATTAGCCATGTGTGAGGTCCTGGCCATTTATCTTCCATTTTAATTCTAATATCCCGGTCTAAGTGCCCTGTTAAGGCTTTAATTTGACCCAAATTTCCCGCTAAAACGATAATTCCTTTATTTTCATCTCTATTTTTTAGTTGAATTAGCTTTTTAACAGCTAACTCTGAAAATGGATTGCAGCCTATCCCCCAAACTCCCTCAGTGGGATAAGCAAAAATCTTATCTTTTAAAAAGAGTTCTCTAAGATCTGGCATTAACCAGCCTGAAGTTCGTCGTTTTCCTTCTTAAGTTGTTGTTTTTGTTTGATTCTTGCGTCTTTTATAGACTCAGAAAGATTTTCGTCTCCGATTGCAAGCATTTGAGCTGCTAAATGACCTGCATTTATTGCTCCCGCCTTTCCAATAGCGACAGTTGCCACTGGCACCCCTTTTGGCATTTGCACAGTAGACAGCAATGCATCAAAACCATTTAGAGGCCCTCCATCTCCAGGCACTCCTATTACAGGAACAGATGTGTGTGCAGCTATATTTCCAGCTAAGTGCGCAGCCATACCCGCTATTCCTATAAAAATCTTTGTTCCACTATTTAGAGCCTCATTGATGTGCTCTTGTAAAATCTCAGGCATTCTGTGAGCGCTTAAAACATTTATAGTATTTTTGATTTCGAAGGAGTCTAATACTTCAGCTGAAGCTTTAGCTAAATCTAAATCTGTTTTTGAACCTATTACAATTGATACTTTCAAAGAATTACCTCATTAATTAAAAAATAATTAACTATAATAAATGTTCTACACGTTAAATTAAATGACTATTAAAAATATTTTAGTATTTCCCGATCCAAGGCTTCGTGAGATTGCAAAAGAAGTAACAATATTTGATGATGATTTAAGACAATTATCAGAAGATTTGTTAGAAACAATGTATGAATTCAATGGAATTGGTTTAGCTTCAACTCAAATTGGCGTAGCTAAACGAATTTTAGTTTTAGATGTGAGCGAAGAAAAAAATGAGCCTCGAGTTTTTATCAATCCAACAGTAAAAATCTTGGATGAAAAAGAGAAAGGGGGTTTTGATGAAGGCTGTCTTTCTATACCCGGTTTTTATGAAGAAGTTTTTAGACCCACTAATGTTGAAATATCATTTCAAGACTTAAAGGGAATTAATCAAAAAATTTCACCATCAGGTCTTCTTGGTGTAGTTGTCCAACATGAAATTGATCACCTAGATGGAAAATTAATGGTTGATTATATATCTCCAACAAAACGCCAAAGAATTAGATCTAAATTATTAAAATTAAAAAAAAATAAAACTTAATAAACTATTCCCATTATGAAAATAATTTATGCCGGTACTCCAGAAATATCTATTTCTTGCTTGGATCAAATTGCAAAATCAGATCATGAAATATCGCTGGTTTTAACGATGCCAGATAAACCATTTGGAAGGGGAAAGAAGATTCAAGAAGGCCCTATAAAAAAATTTGCTAAGGGTAAAAATTTATCTATATTTCAGCCAGCTAATCTAAAAGACAAAGAAACTCAAAATTTTATTAATCAGCTTGCGCCTGATTTAGTGGTAGTTTTTGCATATGGAATGCTCTTACCAGAAGAAGTTTTATCAATACCTACATTTGGTTGTTTAAATATTCATACGTCTCTGTTGCCGGCATATCGCGGCGCTGCTCCAATACAAAGGTCTATAATTAATGGTGAAAAAGAAACGGGTATAAGTTTTATGAAAATGTCCAAAGAATTAGATACTGGGCCAATTTATGAATCTTTGAAAATTAGAATAGACGAGATTGAAACTTCAGAAACATTATCATTAAAAATGTTTAAAGTTGCTTCTAGTAAAATATTAGAAGTTATTGATAATATTGAAAATAATAATTATATTTTAATAGAGCAAGAAGGATCTGACGCTACCTATGCAAAAAAACTAAGCAAAGAAGAAGCTTTAATTAATTGGGATGAAAAAGCAGAAATAGTTAAAAATAAGATAAATGGATTTTGTCCCAATCCCTGTGCATTTACCTTTAAAGAAAATGAGCGCCTAACTTTATTTAAAGCAAAATTTTCTAATCGCCCTGCTTCCACTCCAGGTCAAGTTATTGAATGTACTAAATCAAAATTAATAATAAGTGCCGCGGATTATGCGGTTGAAATTCTTGAACTATCTAGAGAAGGAAAGAAAAGAATGTCTTATAAAAATTTTAGAAACGGCTCTCAAGATTTTTTTAATAATGCAGTTGTTCTTTCTTAAGCTACACAAATAAGTTTCTAAGAGTATAATTTTTAATAGGTAAATAACTTGAATATTTTAATCCTCGGAGCTGGGCAAGTCGGGTCAGAATTATCTGAAATTCTGGCTGAAGGTCATGATGTAACTTTAATAGATACAGACCAAGAAAAACTTAAAAAAATTTCCGATCACCATGATCTAAGAACTATTTGTGGCAATGGTTGTTTTCCAAAAACTTTAGAACAAGCTGAAATTGAAACTGTAGATTTGGCAGTTGCAATGACTCAATGGGATGAAGTAAATATGGTTGCTTGCCAGATGATAAAACACATGAGCAAGAAAACCAAAACAATGGCAAGAATTCGAGCGACTCAATATCTTGGTGGCAGAGGAAGCGAAATATTTGAAGCTGGAGATTACTCCATCGATGTAGTTATAAGTCCTGAAAATCTAATAACTAATTACATAACAAAATTAATAAAGCTTCCTGGAGCTATTCAAGTTTTAGATTTTGGAAACGGACTAGCATCTATGGTTCAAGTTAAGGCAACTTTGGGCGCCCCTATAACTGGCCATAAGATTTCTGAATTGAAGGATCATATTCCAAATGCAGATACGAGAGTTGCAGCAATATATAGAGATAATTCTTTGATTATTCCTACGGGAGAAGATTATATAAATCATCAGGATGAAGTCTTTTTCATCACTGCCAAATCAAATTTAAAAAAGGTTATGTTAGAAATTAGAGAAGTAGACTCTAAATATAAACACATCATGATCGCTGGCGGAGGAAGAATAGGAAGAAGAATTGCGAATGCTCTTGAAGATAAGTTTAGAGTAAAGATCATCGAAAGAAATAAAGAAAGATGTATTTATCTTTCTGAAAAATTATCAAATTCCTTGGTGTTAAATGGTGATACTTCTGATGCGGAACTTTTAGAAGAAGAGAATATTGATCAGGTGGATATGTTTTGCGCTGTTACTGATAATGACGAAGCCAATGTAATGTCATCTCTTCTAGCAAAAAAACTAGGAGCAAAAAATGTTTTAACTCTTGTTAATAAAAAGAAATATATAGATTTGATAAAAAGTGAAGATGTAGAGATTTCGATTGCACCCACTCACATAACTATTGGAGATGTTCTTAAGAATGTAAATGGATCTAATCTTGCTAATGCTTATTCTTTTAAGGGGGGAAAAGCCGAAGCTTTGGAAATAATCGTAAATAAAGAAAAGAACGGTGGAATTATTGACAAAGTAATTGAAGATATAAACTTGCCTGAAGGGTGTACTCTAGGCGCTGTATTAACTGGAAATGATGTGAAAATCGCTCATCATGACGTTAAAATACAAGAAAATGATCATTTGATAATATTTTTATCAGATAAGAATAATTTTGAAACTTTAAAAAAGTCTCTTAGATAGTTTTGATTAATTTAACGTTTTTTAGAAGAACTTAATGAGATATAGACTAATTTCAAAGATATTAGGTATAGGTCTGGTACTATTTTCTCTTTTCCAGCTTCTCCCAATTATAGTTTCTATAATTTACAACGAGAATTCTGAAAGAGTATTTATAGATTCGTTTCTAATAACCTTTTTCTCAGGTCTATTTTTAACAAGTGTCAATTACACTAAGGAATACCAGGATCTCAAGATCAGAGATGGATTTTTGCTAACTGTTTTATTATGGTTTGTTTTCTCAATTTTTGCATCTATTCCTCTATATCTTAGCAAAGCAACAGATTTATCTATAGTGAACGCTTACTTTGAGTCTGTTTCAGGCCTTACAACCACAGGCGCTAGCGTTTTAAACAATTTAGAGGGCCAATTGAAATCTATACTCTTTTATAGATCGCTACTTCAGTGGATTGGTGGACTAGGAATTATAGTGCTTGCTTTGGCTTTGTTTCCTCTTTTGGGCATAGGAGGAATGCAATTGTATCGAGGAGAGGGCAAAGGATCGATTAATAGCACTAAGTTGAGGCCTAAAATGGCAGAGACGGGTAAATCGTTATGGTATATCTATCTTATTTTGACCATGAGCTGCTTTGTTTGTTACTTTTTTTCAGGAATGGGTGCTTTTGATGCCATAACTCATTCATTCTCAACCGTTGCTATTGGAGGCTTTTCTAATTATGAAGCCAGCTTTGGTCATTTTGATAATAACTATCTGTACTTCTTTGGGTCTGTTTTTATGTTCTTATCTGGTATAAGTTTTTCCTTGCATTTTATAGCCCTTAAAAAGAAGACATTCAAAAATTATTTATCTGATCCTGAGCTGAAATTTTATGCTTCTACAGCCTTTGTAGCTTTTTTGTTTGTTTTCATTACGTTAATAGCTACTACAGGCAAGAATGATTTAGATCTATTGCTTAGATCATTATTTCAAACTATTTCGTTCATCACTACCACAGGATTTACTTCTGAAGATCATAGTTTAATGCCTTTATATATTCCCTATATATTGATCGGTTTGGCAGCAATGGGTGCATGCGCGGGATCAACAGGTGGAGGGATAAAAGTAATAAGAGTTTTAATATTTTTTAAACAAGGTTTTAAAGAATTGAAAAAATTAGTGCACCCAAATTCTGTGATGCCTCTCAAGGTGGGAAGCAAAATTATAGATAAAGAAATAACAGATTCTGTCTGGGGTTTTTTATCAGTTTATGTCATGACAATGTTGCTTGGAATTGTGCTTCTTTTAGGTACAGGCCTTTCGATAGATACTGCTTTTTCTGCAGTTTTCTCATGCCTAAATAACTTAGGTCCGGCCCTTGGAGATGCGACACTAAACTACTCTTCTTTGAATGATGTCAGTAAACTATTTTTGTCTTTCGCGATGATCTTAGGTAGGCTAGAAATTTATACATTATTAGTATTGTTTACATCTTTCTTTTGGAGAAACTAGTAAGTACTTACTATTAGTTTTAATGAATAATTATATGTTTTTTAAAAAAATAGGAAATTAAATTGACTGCAAAAACAATGGAAGAATTGGTGGCTCTTTGCAAGAGACGGGGCTTCATATTTCAATCAAGTGAAATATACGGTGGTCTTCAAGGATTGTATGATTATGGTCCTTTAGGTGTTGAATTAAAAAATAATTTAAAACAATCTTGGTGGGCTTCGATGGTCTATGACAGAGATGATGTCGAAGGTTTAGATGCATCGATCTTAACTCACCCTGATGTACTTAAATATTCAGGGCATGAAGATACATTTTCTGACCCCATGATTGATTGTAGATCCTGTAAATCTAGATGGAGAGCTGATACTTTGGAGGGTTCAAAATGCCCCTCTTGTAAGTCTTCAGATTTGACTGATCCAAGACCATTTAACTTAATGTTTAAAACTAGTGTTGGGCCAATAGATGATGGATCTAATTTTGCTTATTTAAGACCGGAAACAGCTCAACAAATTTTCACTAATTTTAAAAATGTTGTTGACTCGACTTCAAGAACCTTACCATTCGGAATTGCTCAAATCGGCAAAGCTTTCAGAAATGAAATAACACCTAGAAATTTTATTTTTAGAGTGCGAGAATTTGAACAAATGGAATTGGAATTTTTTGTTCAGCCAGGAACGGATGAAGACTGGCATCAAAAATGGGTGGATTCAAGATTAGAGTGGTGGAATAACCAAGGGATATCTTCTGATAATATTGAACTATTGACTGTCTCTGGAGATGACTTAGCTCATTATTCTAAATCGACAGTAGATATCATGTATAAATTTCCTCACGGTGTTGAGGAATTAGAAGGTATAGCTAATAGAACAGACTTTGATTTAGGCTCGCATAGTAAAAATCAGGAAGAGTTAGAAATTACAGCCAAGACCGCTAAAAAACAGATCTTCTAATGCAAAATTAGCTATTCAGGACCTAAATACTAACAAATGGGTAGTTCCATACGTAATTGAGCCTTCAGCTGGCGTAGATAGAGGAGTTTTGGCTGTTCTTAATGAGGCTTATAGCGTCGAAAAGCTTGATAATGGTAAAGAAAGGGTGGTTTTAGCTTTAAAACCTCATTTAGCGCCTATAAAAGCTGCAGTTATTCCTCTAAAGAAAAATAATACAGAATTGGTAAATTTAGCCTCAAAATTAAAGAATGAGCTTCAAAATTTACGAATGGGTAGGGTTTTATTAGAAAATACTGGAAATATTGGAAAAAGCTACAGAAAACATGATGAAATAGGGACGCCTTTATGTATAACTATTGATTTTGATACCATAGAAAAAAATCTGGTTACTATTAGAGATAGAGATACCATGGAACAACAAACAATAAATATAGCTGACGTTCCTAATTTTTTTAGAGACTATATAACTAATTAATGTCCAATAAATTTATTATCCTTGATAGAGATGGTGTAATAAACGTAGATCTCTTCGACTATGTTCTTGAAGAAAAAACCTTTGAGTTTGAACAAGGTAGTGTGAATGCCTTATTAAAACTTCACAAAAATAATTTTAAAATTATTGTAGTTACAAATCAGACTTGTATAAATTTAGGATTAATTTCAGCTCAAGGTATAAGTGATATTAATAATTATTGGATTAGGCAAATTGAAGAGCTGGGCGGATCAATTCTTCATACAGAAGTTTGCCCTCACGAAAGGAATGAAAATTGTGGTTGCAGAAAACCAGACACTGGTCTTTTAGAATCAGCTGAAAAAAAATTAAATATCAATCTAAAAGGAAGTTATTTTGTTGGCGATAAATTATCTGATTTAGAGTGCGCTTCCTCTTATGGTTGCAAGCCAATATTAGTTAAGACAGGTTATGGCGGAATGACTTTGTCGGAAAGTCTTCCGAGTGAAACAAAGATTTTTGAAAACTTAGAAGAAGTAGTAAATTGGATAGTTGATTAAATATCTATATTTCCAACTAAGCTAACATTTGATTCTATAAATTCTCTTCTACTTTCAACGTTATCCCCCATCAACTGCTCAAAAAGATCATTGGCGTCATCTGCATCGTCTATTTTAACCTGTGCTAATCTTCTTCCGACTGGATCCATTGTAGTTTCCCATAATTGCTCAGGATTCATTTCCCCGAGGCCTTTATACCTTTGAATGCTCAAGCCCTTTCTGGCGTCTTCCAAAAATTCATTTAATGAAATAAATAGATTGTTAATTACAAAAACATTTTCATTTTTAGAAATACTGCTTGTCCCTAGCTTGATATCTTTAGCTGCGTTTTTAAAATTTAAAATCAATTTATAACTTTTCGATTTGAAAAAGGAGAATGGAACTATATTCGCTATCGAGTTTC
>CASICS010000004.1 GCA_949373255.1 uncultured SAR86 cluster bacterium
TAGCTTCAGGAAAGACAACTGTACCCATATCTCTTCCATCAGCAATTAGTCCTGGTCCTTTAAATGAGAAACTTCGCTGAATAGAAAAGAGGAAATCTCTGACTTCTGGAATAGTTGCAAATTCCGATGCTGATTTTGCAACATCCTCATTTCTTATAAAGCTTGATATATTTTCTTCATCTAAAAACAAAGAAATACTTGAGCTATCATTTTGATACGAAAAGGATATTTCTTGTTTTTCAATTTCTTGTTTAATTTTTAAAAAATCTTTAGTTTTCAGCTTTACTGAAAGATATCCAAACATTCTGTAAAGAGAACCGCTGTCAAGTACCACCCAGCCTAATTCATCTGATAAGTTTTTAGCAAGAGTTCCTTTACCAACTCCACTAGGGCCATCAATAGTTATTATTTTTGAATTTTCCATTAGTTAATATCTATATTTATTCCCGAGGATTTACATAAATCTATAAAATTAGGAAATGATGTTGAAACATTTTCAATGTTTAGGATTTCATTTTCACCATCTAACCTTGAGCAAGCAATTGCTGAAGCCATTGCTATCCTATGGTCTCCAAATGAATCGATTTTAATAGATTTATTAAATTTTGTTTGTCCCTCAATATCAATGCCATCTGAATAAAGTTTAAAATTCACACCGAGAGCTTTTAATGAATGAGACATGGCTTCGAGCCTATCTGATTCTTTTGCTCTAAGTTCTTGTGCCCCTCTAATTCTTGTTTCGCCTGATGCAAATGCAGCAGCTATAAAAAGAACTGGAAGTTCGTCTATTAAGTTTGGAACTAATTTCTCGTCTAAATCTATGCCTATTAAGTTTGAAGTTTTTATTAAAATATCTCCAGATGGCTCATATTCGTTAAGAATATTTTTTATTTGTATATCTGCTCCCATTTTTATCAACACATCTAATAAAGCTGTTCTAGTAGGATTTAATCCAATATTCTCTAGTAAAATTTCTGAATTAGGATTTATTAAAGCCGCTAAAATAAAAAAAGCAGCGGAAGAAAAATCTCCAGGAATATTAATATCTGAAGCCAAAAGACTTTTTGAGTTCTCTACTTTTATGTTCTTTGTATTATTTATTTTTTCTACTGAGATATTCACTCCAAATTTTTTAAACATTTTTTCAGTGTGATCTCTTGTCTGATCATTTTCCACTATTTCCATTTCATGATTTCCATATAGTGCTGCAAACATCAAAGATGACTTCACTTGAGCACTTGCAATTGGAAGAGTGTATTTGAAACCATTTAAATTTTTAGAATGGTTTATCGAAACTGGGGGAGTTCCAGATTCTTCACAAAATATCTCAGCTCCCATATTCCTTAGAGGCTCAATTATTCTCAGCATAGGTCTTTGAGAAAGTGATTTATCTCCTGTCAGTTTAGAAGAAAAATTTTGACCGACAAGAAGGCCTGCCATAAGACGCATAGAGGTTCCTGAATTGCCTAAATATAAATCTTTTTTAGGAGCTTGCAGTCCATTCATGCCAACTCCTTTAATGACCATCCTGCCTTCTTGATTATCAATTTTTACACCCATTTCTGTAAAAGCTTTCGCAGTGTATAGACAGTCGTCTCCGTGCAAAAACCCAGTAATTTTTGATTCTCCATCTGCTATCGAAGCGCACATTATTGATCTATGTGAGATTGACTTATCTCCTGGAATTATAAATTTTCCGTTAAGACTGTCTTTTTTTTTAACTCTAAAATTCATTTTTTAAATTAAAGAGTCTCTAAAGATTTTTGCTTTTTTAATATAGTCATTAATTTTTTTAGCATCAGAGTTTTCTATCAAGTTTTCTAAATCTTTTATTTCTGTCTTAAAGCTATTTAAAGAATCCAAGATATTCTCTTTATTGGAAATAAAAATATCTTCCCACATCTTCGGATCACTTGAAGCAATTCTCGTAAAATCTTTAAGTCCTCCTCCAGATAATAAATTAGCTTTACCAGATTTCATTTTTGAAACTGCAGAAATTAAACAGAATGAAATTAAATGAGGCAGGTGACTTGTTGATGCAAAAAAGTCATCGTGATCTTCCAAAGATAGTTCTATAGTAGAGGCTCCCATCGCTTCCCACATTTCTGAGCAAATTTCATAAGCTTTACTAGATGTTTCTGGTAATTTTGTTAAAACAGATATTTTATTTACAAATAGATTTGAAGCAGAGTTATTGAATCCACTTTTTTCTGAGCCTGCAACAGGGTGAGAAAGAACAAAATTAGAAGTATCGACTCCTTTAGAGCTAATAGTTTCATTTAAATCTTTTTTGACACTCAAACAATCCGAAACAAGTGAAGCTCTTGAAATAATTTCTTTATTTTTCTCTAGCTCTTTTGAAAAGGATAGAACAGGCAAAGTAAAAATTAAGATTATTTCTTTTTCAAGATCTATATCTTCTAATCTGCCATTAATAACTTTATCTTTAAAAGCAATTTCTAATGCTTGATCATCCGGATCATCTGCAAAGATTTCATATCCTTGTTGAGATAATGATCTCGCTATAGAGCCCCCAATTAAACCTAATCCAACAATTCCAATTTGGAAATCTTTATTAAGCATTAAGCGACCTTTTATATTCTTCTAAGACTGAAAGAAAAATATCTATTTCTTCTTCAAGGCCAATAGAAACTCTAAGATGAGTCGGCATTTCATAGACTTTTAACGATCGAAGAATAATTCCTTTTTTTAAGAAAAAATCAAAACTTAAGTCTGAATCTTTCTGCGAATCAAAACTAATAAAATTTCCATACGACTCGATAAAGTCAAAGTCATGTTTCTCAAAAGCAATTTTTACTCTTTCTAAGCCTTGTTTATTTATTTTTACAGACTTTATTATGTGATCTTCGTCATTAATAGCTTCTATTCCAGCTGCAAGAGCAAGAGTATTGGCATTAAAAGGTTGACGCACTCTGTTCATAAAATCAGAAACTTCTTCTGAGCTTACTGAGTATCCCAATCTTAAAGCGGCTAATCCATGAGCTTTAGAAAAGCTTCTAGAAATAATTAAATTCGGGAATTGTTTAACTAAGTCAAATGAAACTCTATATTTATCTTCTTCGATATATTCAAAATATGCTTGATCTATAAAAATCGCAATATTTGCAGGCACTTCTTTTAAAAAATTTATAAGGTCGTTTGTTTCTAAAACAGTTCCGGTCGGATTATTTGGAGAAGCTATGTAAATGATTTTAGTATTCTCATCAATTAGATTCTTCATTAATTCTAAATCATGCCCCCAATTTTTAGCATCAGCTTTAATAGGAGTAGCTCCAGCAGCTTGAATTGCAAGCGGATAAATTGCGAATCCATGCTGAGAATAAATAGCATTATCGCCTTCTGATAAAAAGCATTTAGCTACAAATTCAATAAGATCATTAGATCCATTTCCAACTGTAATCATTGAAGTTTTGATATTGTATAAAGATGCAACTTTTTCTTTAAATTTTGTGGCGTTACCATCTGGGTATCGATTTAAATCACTTTTACTTGCTATTACTGCTAACGCCTTAGGGCTAATGCCGAGAGGATTCTCGTTACTTGCTAGTTTTATAATATTTTTTAAACCTAATTCTTTTTGAGTTTGCTCTATTGGTCTTCCTGGCTCATATGGCTTTAAGCCCATAATTCCTTTATTTGCCCTATCTAAAAGTGAATCAGACATTAAAAAGCTTTTGGGTAAGAGCCTAGTAGTTTTAAGCTAAGAGTTACTAAAGAAAGATTTGCTATTAATTTTTTTACCTTTGTATCGTTTCTGTGACCCTCAAAGTCTAAAAAGAAAGAATACTGCCATTTATTAGCTTTATCTGGTCTGGACTGGATATGAGTTAAATTTATTTTACTACTTTCAAAAGTTTTTAAAACTTTAGATAAGGCTCCTGGTTGGTTTTTTAAGGAAATCAATACTGATGTTTTATCATCACCACTTTGTTTTGCATCTGATTTCCCAATAACTAAAAATCGAGTCGTATTATTTTTTTGATCTTCTATATTGCTCTTTAAAGTGCTTAGTTTGTAATCTTTGGAACTAGACGAATGAGCAATTGCCAGTGAATTACTTGTTGATTTAGCCTTTTCTAAAGCAATTCCACTACTTTCCACAGAAATGAGTTTAGCTTTGGATAAATTTGTTCCTAACCAATTTCTACACTGGGCTATTGCCTGTTCATGACCATAAACTTTATCCACCTTATCTAGATTAATTTTTTTACCTATCAAGGAATGATTAATCGATAACTCCATTTCTCCGCATATGCTCAAATCATTTGCCTGCAAACAATCTAATGTTTGATTTACAGAGCCTTCTGAAGAATTTTCTACTGGAACTACGCCGAATGAATTTTCTTCTTTGATAGATTCAAAAATTTGGTTTATATCTGAACAGGATACTTTTTTTGTAGAGCTTCCAAAGTGATCTATTACAGCTATTTCAGAATAGGTTCCTTTAGGACCTAAATAGAAAATATTTATTTCTTTCTCTAGAGAGAAACAAGCGGATATTATTTCTCTATAAATAGCTTTTATATTTTGCGCTTTCAATTCGCTTTTATTGAGGGATAAAAGATTTTTTATAATTTGTGCTTCTCTTTCGGGTTTATAAAAAGAATTGTCACCTATATTTTTTTTACTGCTTCCTGCTTTTATTACTAATTGAGCTCTTTTAGATAAAGATTTTAAGATAGCTAAATCAACAGTATCTATTTGATCTCGAATTATATTTAATTCTTTATTGGTAATATTTTTTTTAACCATTTTTATTTGAGAAATCTTTCATAAAATCAATCAAGGCATCTACTGCCTCTTCACTCACTGCATTGTAAATACTAGCTCTCATACCGCCTACAGATCTGTGACCGCCTAAATTAAGCAGACCTGCTTCTTCTGATTCGGATAAAAACCTAGAGTCCAAAGAATCATCATTCAACAAAAAGGGAACATTCATGATTGAGCGAGAATTTACGTCGACGTCATTCATATAGAAACCACTTTCATCTATATAAGAATAAAGTTTCTTAGCCTTAGACTCATTTATTAATTTTCGGTTCATTAAGCCGCCATTATTTTTTAACCATTTAAAAACCATACCCGATAGATACCAAGCGAAAGTTGGTGGCGTGTTGTACATAGAATCTGAATCTGCATATGTTTTGTAACTCATCATCGCTGGTAAATTGGGCTTATCTCTTAATAAATCTTTCTTGATAATAATTATTGCTAATCCAGCAGGACCTATATTTTTTTGAGCGCCCGCATAGATTATCCCAAATTTTGATACATCTAAGGGTTCTGAAAGGATACATGAAGAACAATCAGCAACGAGATTTGTTTGTGGAAGATTATTTAAATCTTTTAAACAAACTCCATCTATTGTTTCATTTACAACTAAATGAGTGAATTTTGAGTTCTCACTAAGCTTCCATGATTCAGGGCTTGGATATTTTTTATAGGATGCCTCGGCAGATGAAGCTGCAATATTTACGTTTCCATATTTTTTTGCTTCTTTAATAGCTTTTATTGACCATTGACCAACATCTAAATAATCACAGATAGAATTTTGATCATCTAAAAGGTTCATTGGAACCATAGAAAATTGCAAAGAGGCTCCGCCTTGAATGAACAAGACCTCATAATCATCGCTAACTTCTAATAAATCTATAAAATCCTGCTTTGCAGTTTCAGCTATTTCAACGAACTCTTTACTTCTGTGACTCATCTCCATTGTAGATAACCCATGGCCTTGCCAATCTAAGAGCTCAGTTTTTAAATCATTCAGAACTTCAAATGGTAATGCAGATGGGCCTGCGCAAAAGTTATATTTTCTAGACATTATTTACCCTTCCTATAGATCGTCTTTAATTTGTTCAGGTAGAGGATTTTCCTCATCTTCAATAGTAAGCGCCATGCCGTTTAACAATTCATTTGCTTTTAGTTTTATGACTCTTACGCCCTGTGTATTCCTTCCGATAATACTTATTTCAGAAACTTTTGTCCTCACTAAGGTACCTTTATTAGAAATCAATATAACCTGATCATTTTCAGTAACTTCATTTGCAGCAATTAACTTTCCATTCCTTTCTGAAAGTTGCATCGCGATAACTCCTTTCGCGCCTCTTTTTGTTTTCCTGAATTGGTCAACTTTAGATCTTTTACCAAAGCCATTCTCCGAAACAGTTAAAATCTGATTATTGTTATCAGGCATTATTAACGAAATTACTGACTGATCTTTTTCTAAGGTAATTCCTTTAACTCCTCGTGTATCTCTTCCAAGCGGTCTCGCATCTTTTTCATTAAAAAATACTGCTTTACCTGCATCGCTGACTAACATTAAGTCGTTAGAACCAGTTGTTATGGAAGTGCCAACTAATTCATCATTTGAATCTAGCTTGATTGCTCTTTTTCCAGATTTTCTTGGAAGTTTAAAATCACTTAAAGGAGTCTTTTTAATAACTCCATTTTTTGTTGCCATGAATACATAACCGTCTGCATCAAAGGTTTCAACATTTAACAGGCTGGTTATTCTTTCTGATTCATCTAATTGAATTAAATTAACCAAAGGTCTTCCTTTGGCAATTCTAGAAGCTTGAGGAATTTCATAAACTTTCAACCAGTAAACCTTTCCAAGATTTGAAAAACACAAAAGAGTTCTGTGCGTGTTGGCTACAATCAACTGCTCTACGAAGTCATCATCTTTTACTGAAGCAGCTGCTTTTCCAACTCCCCCTCTTCTTTGAGAGCGATAATCTTCCAGTGGTTGAGTCTTTGCATATCCAGCATGAGATATAGTAACAACCATATCTTCGGGCTTAATTAAGTCTTCTGTAGATAAATCTAGACGCTCTTCAATGGGGGTCCTTCTCTCGTCTCCGTACTCTTCTCTAACCTCAAGAAGCTCATCTTTGATTACCTTTTGAAGTTCTTCAGGATTTTCTAAAATATTTTGTAAAAATTTTATTTCTTCAAGAATTAATTCATATTCTTTTACTAAATTATCCTGTTCTAATCCTGTTAGTTTTTGGAGCCTTAAATCTAGAATAGCTTGCGCTTGAATTTCAGAAAGCTTGTAAGAAGAGCTCGTTAATCCATAATCATCTGGCAAAAAATCTGGCTTAGTAGTTATCGAACCTGCTTTTTTAATTAATTTTACTACAATTCCTGCTTTCCATTTCTTTGACAATAACTTTTCTTTTGCAGTAAGCGGGTCTTTTGATTTTTTTATTAAATCAATAATTTGATCTATGTTTGCTAAAGCAACGGTTAACCCTTCTAAAATATGACCTCTATCTTTTGCTTTTTTTAATTCAAATTCGGTTCTTCTGGAAACAACCGTCCTTCTATGCGAAAGAAATATTTCTAGGATTTGTTTTAAATTTAAAAGTTTGGGAACTTTATTTACTAAAGCTACGTTATTAACTCCAAAAGCACTTTCTAAAGGGGTAAGTGCATATAAATTATTCAAAATAACTTCTGGATTTTGTCCACTTCTAATTTCTATTACTATTCGAACACCATCTTTGTCAGATTCATCTCGAATTTCAGACATTCCTTCTACTTTTTTGTCCCTTGCTAGCTGAGCAATTTTTTCAACTAACCTGGCTTTATTTTGTTGATATGGTATTTCTGTTATGACTATTTTAGATTTGTCTTTTGCATCTGTTTCAATATCTGCCTTAGCTCTTACAACCACTCTTCCTCTTCCAGTCTTAGCTGCATCTAAAAGACCATGAGATCCATTTATAATTCCCCCGGTTGGAAAATCTGGCCCTGGAATAATTTTTATTAAATCTTCTATTTCTAATTCAGGATTTTCTAAAAGTGCTAAACATGCATTTAAAGCTTCTGTTAAGTTGTGGGGAAGCATATTAGTAGCCATGCCCACAGCAATTCCAGAAGAGCCGTTAACTAATAGATTGGGAACTTTGGTTGGCAAGACATCTGGAATTAATTCTGTTCCGTCATAGTTTTCTACGTAATCAACAGTATTTTTTCCTAAATCGGCTAAAAGCTCTTGAGCAATTTTAGCCATACGTATTTCTGTATACCTCATAGCTGCAGCCGAATCTCCATCCATGGAACCAAAGTTTCCTTGACCGTCAACTAAAGGGTATCTAAGAGAAAAATCTTGAGCCATTCTTACAATGGTTTCATATACAGCAGAGTCTCCATGGGGATGATATTTACCAATAACATCTCCAACTATTCTTGCTGATTTTTTATGAGCTAAATTCCAATTATTATTCAACACATTCATAGCAAATAATGTTCTTCTATGCACTGGTTTAAGACCATCTCTAGAATCTGGAAGAGCCCTTCCAACTATTACGCTCATGGCGTATTCCATATAAGAGCTTTTCAGCTCATCTTCTATATTTAAAGGTATTATCTCTTTAGCTATATCGTCCATTTAGAGGGATTTATTTATATATTTTATTAATTTTTAGTAAGAAATTTAGACTCATTTAAGAGCCTCAATTATATCATCTTGGAGGATTGTTAAGGGGGTTATTTTCCTTAATTTTAAGACTTAAATTCAGAGACTAGAGTCGATATAGACTCCTTAGCATCACCGAATAACATTCTAGTATTTTCTTTAAGGAATAAAGGATTATCTATACCTGCAAAACCAGATGCCATTGATCTTTTAAGTACAAAAACGGTTTTTGCTCTATCTACCTCAATTACTGGCATACCATAAATAGGGCTTCCTTCATTTTCTCTGGCGTCAGGGTTAACCACATCATTTGCCCCTATCACAACACATACATCAACAGTTTCCATGATTGGATTTACATCATCAGGTTCAACTAACAGATCATATGAAACATTAGCTTCTGCTAATAAAACATTCATGTGACCTGGCATACGACCGGCTACTGGATGAATTCCATATTTAACATCACAACCATTTCCTTCTAGAAGCTCTCCAAGCTCTCTGACAGAGTGTTGAGCTTGAGAAACAGCCATTCCATAACCTGGAACAAATAGGACTGAATTAGCCGCTTCTAATATTAGATATGAATCAGCGACGTTAATGGGTTTAACTTCTCCTTGTATCTCTGTAGATCCTCCAGCAGAGGATTTACTCGGCGCTCCAAAGCCCCCGAACAAAACGTTTGTAAGAGACCTATTCATAGCCTTACACATAATCTGAGTTAAGATAACTCCACTTGCTCCAACTAATGATCCAGCAACTATTAAAACATTATTATTAATAACAAAACCTGCTGAAGCTGCTGCCAACCCTGAATAACTGTTCAAAAGGGCAATAATTACAGGCATATCTGCTCCACCAATAGGAGCTGTTAAAAGAATTCCCAATATCAAGGCGACTAAAATCAGTGACGCTAAAATTGCTAGTTTTGATATTCCTAGAATGCCGGTATCGATGATTATTTCTGCACTTAAAGCTAGACCTAACAATAAGAAGGTTATAAGTACAATTCTCTGGCCAAAAAATAAAAAAGGTTTCCCATCTAAGATTTCTGAAAGCTTTCCAAAAGCCAATAAACTTCCTGAAAAGGTAACTCCACCAATTAAAATTGTTAAAGATACAGCTGATAAAGCTATGAAGTTAAGAGCATTAAAATTAAGAAATTCTGCTGAGCCTACTAATAGACTAGCTATGCCGCCAAAACCATTAAATAAAGCGACTAATTCTGGCATGGTGGTCATTTTTACCGTAGTTGCTGCTGATGCCCCTACAATTGCTCCAGCAATTAGTGCAATTGATAAGAATTGATAAGAAATAATTGATTGATCTAAAAGAGTAACTGCTATTGCTAAAAGCATTCCCAAGGATGATATTAAATTTCCTCTTTGTGCTCTTTCTGGATTTCCTAGCATTCTTAAGCCAAAGATAAATAAAATTGATGCACAAATATATGCAAAATCTACGAAAAAATCTGATTGAAAAAAATTGCTCATTTCTTTTTAAACATCCCAAGCATTCTATTGGTTACTAAATATCCACCAACAACATTAACAGTTGCAAAAAATACTGCTGCGGTTCCAAGAATAGTTGTCAAAAAAGTACTTTCAGAACCTGATGAAAGAAGAGCTCCAACAATGGTAATTCCTGAGATTGCATTTGCTCCAGACATTAATGGAGTATGAAGAGTAGACGGAACTTTATTTATTAATTCAAAACCTAGAAAAATAGATAAAACCAGAACGAAAAGTAATAAAATAAATAAGCTATCCATTAGTTAAATTTCTCCTTTACTATTGAGTTTATAAATTTTCCTTCGTGAGTAACTAAACATCCGGATAAAATTTCATCCTCTTCATTTATTTCTAGAATCTTGGTTTCTTTATTCCAGAATTCTTCTATTAAGTTAAAAATATTTGCTGCATAAACCTGGCTAGAATGGATTGCAACTTCTCCAGGAAGATTGGTATTTCCTACTATTGTAATACCATTCAATTCTTTATTTTCATTTGGAACAGAGCCTTCTACGTTTCCTCCAGTACCAACTGCCATATCGACAATCACACTTCCTGGATTCATGTCTTCAATCATTTCCGAAGTGATAATTTTTGGTGCCGGTCTTCCAAATACTTGTGCAGTAGTAATTATTACATCTGAACTTGAACATACCTTCTTCATTCCAGTTCTTTGCATTTCAATTTGCTCGGGTGTTAGTTCTTTGGCATATCCTTGATCTGTTTCTTCAGTCTCGCCAATATCAATTTTTACAAATCTAGCTCCTAAAGATTTAACTTGTTCCTCAACGACAGGTCTTGTGTCAAATGCTTCTACTCTAGCTCCTAATCTTTTTGCTGTAGCAATTGCTTGAAGTCCTGCCACTCCAACACCGACTACAAATACTTTCGATGGCGAGATCGTTCCTGCAGCAGTCATCATCATCGGAAAAGATTTAGATAGAATATTTGAAGCAATTAAAACAGCTGCATAACCACCTAAATTAGCTTGAGAACTTAAAGCGTCCATTTTTTGAGCTCTGGTTATTCGAGGTACTAATTCCATGCTTATTGAAGATAGTTTTTTTTCCTTTAAATTATTAACTAAATCCATTTCATTGAATGGATCTAAAAAACTCACGATTAGAGCTTTTTCCTTAAGAAGATCCAAGTCTTCGTTTCTAAGTTTGTTAACAGAACAAATTATATCTGCAGAAGATAAACCCTCTTCTCTTTCAACAACGTTAACGCCTAAATCAGAAAAATCTAAATCAGAAAACCCAAGGTGAGTACCTAAATCTTTTTCCATGGAGATATCAACCCCAATGGATAAATATTTTGTTACAACATCATTTGTAAGAGAAACCCTATTCTCTGAATCATGTTCTTTTGGAAAAAATGCTTTCATGTAATAATTTTTTTTTAATAATAATGACAAAAAGTATGTAAATCTAACATAATGATCAAAATATGAATATCGATCCTTCAGAAAAAGAAAAATTTAATCAAATTGCTGAAGAGTGGTGGGATGCTACAGGAAAATTTGCTCCCCTTCACGTTATCAACCCTCTTCGCTCTAATTATATTGCAGAAAAAGTTGATCTTAATGGTAAAAATGTTATCGACGTGGCCTGTGGTGGAGGTTTATTAGCCGAAGCTATGCAAAAATTAGGAGCTAAAGTTACTGGTGTAGATATTTCTGATGTGGCCATAAATACAGCGAAGATACATGCAGAGAAAACTAACTGTGATGTCACTTATATTAATGGAGAAGCTGAAGATCTTTTAGCTGATTCTAAGGGCAGTTTTGATGTGGTTACTTGTTTAGAAGCTATAGAGCATGTTCCTGATCCACAGCAATTAGTTCAAACTTGCTCTGACCTTTGTAAACCAGGTGGCACAATAGTTTTTTCAACAATCAATAGAAATCCTAAGTCTTTTCTTTTTGCTATCATCGGAGCTGAATATATTCTCAGGCTTCTACCTAAAGGGACACATGATTTTAAAAAATTTATCAAACCTTCTGAGCTTTCAAGCATGATGAGGAACTCAAATTTAGAAGTTAAAGAAATTATAGGAATGAGTTACAACCCTTTAACTAAAAATTATTGGCTTGGCAAAGACGTGGATGTTAATTTTATGATCCATGCAAAAAAGCTTGAATAAAAAATATAAATACCTTCTTTTTGATTTAGACGGGACTCTGTTAGATACAGCTCACGAATTTCATTACTCTTTAAACTTATTACTCAAAGACGAAAAACTACCTTTAATTGATTTTAGTCTCGTGAGGAATATGGTCTCAGATGGAGCTGGAGCTCTAATCACTCTCGGGTTTGGCATAGGCTCAGAAAACAAATACTTTGAATCAAAAAAACAAAAACTTCTTAAAATTTATCAAAAAGTTTTTTTAAAATCAAAGCCATTTCAAGGCATCAATAGTTTAATTAAAGAACTTTCTAACAAGGAAGTGGCGTGGGGAATAGTTACCAACAAGCCGAAATTTTTTGCCGATAAAATTTTTAATGAGCTCGAGTGGAATCTCAAAACTGATATTTTAATCTGCCCTGATGATGTTGGTAAAAAGAGTAAGCCTGACCCTTCTTCTTTAAATCTTGCAATTGAAAGAAAAGGTTTCTCGAAAAATGAAACTATCTATATCGGTGATAATTGGAGAGACATAAAAGCTGCAGATAATGCACAAATAGCTTCCATACTTGCTTTATACGGATATCTAGACAAAGAATCTGCTGCCAACATAAAAGCTACTTTTTATGTAGATAAGCCTACAGATATATTCTCTTTCTTTTAGAAAAAGTCTTTTATTTCTTTCTCATTTAATCTTTTAAATTTGCCGGGTGATAAAGTAGCAGGTAAGAAAATATGCCCTAATCTAGTTCTTTTTAATCTTGAAACTTCAAACCCAAGTTCATTCCATAATTTTCTAACTGCTCTATTTTTCCCTTCCATAATAACCATAGCAAACCATGTATGTGAGGTTGTTTGCCTGCCTTCGACAACATCTGTAAATTTTAAAAAGTCTCCTTCCACATCAAATCCTTCAATTAGATTATTTATATCGTCCTTAGAAGGTTTGCCTCTAATCCTCGCTAAATACTCTCTTTCAATTTGATTTTTTGGATGAATTATTCGATTAGCTAAAGCTCCATTATTTGAAAAAAGTAAAAGTCCACTGGTATTTATATCTAACCTTCCTAAAGCAACCCATCTACCTGATTTTAACTGGGGTAAATTATCAAAAACTGTGGGCTTTCCATATCCTGATTTTGAACAAATTTCGCCAATGGGTTTGTGATACATAATCATTTGATCTGACATTTTCTCAGATTTAACTTCCTTTCCATCTATAAAAATTTTATCGGCCTCAGTTACCTTATCGCCGATAGAAGCCTTATCTTTGTTGATAAAAACTCTACCTGATTTTATTAATTCTTCAGCTTTTCTTCTGGACGTAAAGCCGCTATCGGCAATGGCCTTTTGCAGACGCATACTCATTATTATTCCTGTGTGGAAGTGATATCTTCCTGAGGGTCTTCAATGAGCAAGGGCATTTGAATCTCTTCAGGTAAATTTCCAATATCTGGAAGATCAGGAAGTTCTGATAATTTGGAAATATTCAGATCGTCTAAAAATTCTTTAGTTGTAGATAATAAAGCTGGTCGTCCGGGAACATCTCTATGTCCTACTATCTTGATCCAGCTTCTTTCTAATAAGGTTCTAATAATTTGACTACTCACCGATACACCTCTTACCTCTTCAATCTCTCCTCTGGTGATCGGTTGTTTATAGGCAATTAATGCAAGCGTTTCCATCATGGCTCTTGAGTATTTTTGAGGCTTCGATTCCCAAAGTTTTGAAATCCAAAGAGAATAATCTTGTTTAATTTTTAGCCTATAGCCATTTGCTACTTTTACTAATTCAAAGCTTCTATCAGAATAAAATTCTTTTAAATCAGAGAGAGCGATTCTAACCTCATCCATATTGATATCTTCTTCTTGGCTGAAGGCTTTTAAAATATCAGATTCGGACAGTGGTCTTGAGGCCGAAAGCAACAAAGATTCTATTATCTTTTCTAGATTTTCTTTCATATTAATGAATTTCCTCTTTTGCAGATAAATGAATTTGGCCAAAATCCTCAGATTGAATAATAGTAATAAGGGAATCTTTAACTAACTCAAGCATAGCTAGAAAATTAACAATTATTCCTAATCTCCCATCTTCGCTTTTACAAATTTTAGAAAAATCTAAAAACTTATCTTTCACGAGTAGTTCAAGAATGTGAGACATCTTTTCTCTTGTTGAAAGCTTTTCAAATTCGATAATATGACTAATGTTTAGCTTTTGCCTTTCGATGAGTTCAGCAAAAATTTTGCTTAGCTGGCTTATTTCAATAGTTGGTAAACTTTCTTTTGATTCGAACTCTGGAAGCGCAGAAGAAGCAATAAAAAAATCTCTGTTGACCCTTGGCATAGACTCCAAGTTATTCGATGCTTCTTTATACCTTTCATATTCTTGAAGCCTTCTTATAAGCTCAGCTCTTGGATCTCCTTCTTCTCCTTCATCATCAAATTCTTTAGGAAGCATCATGCGAGACTTAATTTCAGTTAAATATGCTGCCATCACCAAATATTCTCCAACTAAATCGAATTGAAGCTTTTCCATCATGTCAATATATTGAACATATTGATCTGTTATTTTCGAAACATCTATTTGTAAAATATCAATATTTTGTTTTTTTATAAAATAGAGCAAAAGATCAAGGGGGCCCTCAAAAGACTCGAGGAAAATTTTTAGTGCGTTTGGAGGAATATATAAATCATCAGTGGGCAGAGATACCTCCTCGCCATTTAAAATAGCAAGGTTGAATTCAGCTTGTTTAGGCTGAATACCTGATAAATTATCCATAAATATAGAGTAATTATAGGTCAAAAACCTCAAATGCACAGCATATAGTGCTTTTTTATATTTATTTGCCTATATTTAGGGTTTCCATTTGTTTGTAATAGGATACCTTCTGTCCTTTCCAAAATTTCTATCAGAAATTTTAATCCCTAGTGGAACTTGTCTTCTTTTGTATTCGTTGAAATCTATTAAGGCTAGAATTCTTCTTACTTCGCTCTCCTCATAGCCTTTAGAAATTATCTCTTCCGGGCTTAAATCTTTTTCAACATACATTTCTATTATAGGGTCAAGAACATCGTAATCTGGCAGTGAATCAGTGTCTTTTTGATCAGGAGCAAGCTCTGCAGATGGCGGGCGATCTATAATTCTTTGGGGAATGATAGGGGTTATTTGATTTCTATAATTAGCTAATTCATAGACCAAAGTCTTACTTACATCCTTTAAAACTGAAAATCCGCCTGCAGTATCTCCGTATAAAGTCGAATAGCCCACCGCGGCTTCACTTTTGTTACCAGTTGTTAGAACGAGAAAACCTAATTTGTTAGATAAAGCCATTAAAGTAACCCCTCGGCAACGTGACTGAAGATTTTCTTCTGTTTTATCTGGGTCTTTTCCCTTGAATGATTCAACTAATGAATTAGAAAAAGCTTCATACATTTTTTTAATAGAAATTATGGAATGATTTATGGACATATTATCGGCTAATTCTTGAGCGTCATTTATGCTTATATCCGCAGTAAAGTCGAAAGGCATCATTACTGTATTTACTTTTGAAGAGCCTAAAGCATCATATGCTATTGCAGCTGTTAAAGCAGAGTCTATTCCTCCCGAAGAGCCTAAAATTATTCCATTGAATCCATTTTTTTCAACATAATCCTTCGCGCCTAAAACCAAAGCGTTATAAATATCTTCTAGTTCTGAATAAATATTTTTTCTTTCGTCAATAACACCCATCAAGATTTTATCTTTTTTGGTGATAACTAACTCTTTATAATCTACATCAAAGCTTTTTAATGAAACTATCTTGGATTGTTCAGATCCAATAATCAACGAGGACCCATCAAAAACTAATTCATCTTGGCCGCCCACTTGATTTACATAAATAATTGGAACATCCAATTCGTCAAAATATTCTTCAAGCATTGACAATCTGGTTTCTTTTTTTGTTATTGTATAAGGCGATGCGCTGAGATTAATGATTAATTCAGCCCCTTCATCTACAAGATCTTTGGTGAAGTCTTTTGACCAAATATCCTCACAAATAGATAAGCCTACCTTTATACCTTTTAAATTTAAAATTGAATTATTTTCACCGGATGAAAAGTATCTTCTTTCGTCAAATTCTTTGTAATTGGGAAGTCTTTGTTTTGAATAAACCTCAGTTAGTACTCCATTTTCAATTAAAAGAGCTGAATTAAATATTTTTTGCCCCTTTCTTGTAGGCGCACCGAAAAGTAACGCTATATCTTTAGTATTTTTAGCAAGTTTTTTAATAGATTCATCAATCTTGCTAATAAAGTCAGATCTAATAACTAGATCTTCTGGCGGATATCCACTTACGAACATTTCGCTAAAAACGAGCAAATCTATATCGTTTGATGAAGCTTTATCAACTTCCTCTTGAATTTTTTTAATATTTCCAGAAATATCACCTACTATGGGGTTTTCCTGAATAATTTTGATTTTTAACATTTAACTAATTATGACTTTCAATTAAGATCAGAATAGATACAATCACTATCGAATGCTATGCAATATTTGACTGATAATACCAGAATAACTGGGCTTTTGGAGGTTTCACCTCCCAACGATGTAATATCTGAGTTTCCTATAACTTCAACTAGTTCTGAGTTAGTTTTTAAAGCAAGACAAGACATATCAAAAATTATGCATGGAGAGGATGATCGTCTAGTAGTTGTCGTGGGTCCATGCTCTATTCACGATCCTAAAGCTGCGATTGAATATGCAAAAAAATTAAAAAATATTGAGTTGTCTCTAAATAATGAATTAAAAATTATTATGAGAGTGTATTTTGAAAAGCCGCGAACTACAGTTGGATGGAAGGGTCTTATTAATGATCCTAACTTAGATGACAGTTACGATGTTAATAAAGGCTTAAGAGAGGCTAGAAAGGTCTTGCTTGAAGTTAATGAAATAGGACTTCCTGCGGGAACTGAATACTTGGACATAATAACTCCTCAGTATATTTCAGATTTAATTTCATGGGGCGCAATTGGAGCTAGAACAACTGAAAGTCAAATTCACAGGGAGCTTGCATCTGGTTTGTCTTGCCCGGTAGGCTTTAAAAACTCAACTACCGGATCTATTCAAGTTGCAATAGACGCAATTGGTTCTTCATCTAAGCCTCATATATTTTTGTCTATAACTAAGGAAGGTAAATCGGCTATTTTTAATTCTGCTGGTAACGAAGATTGTCATGTAATTTTAAGAGGCGGAAAGACTCCAAATTTTGAGAATGAATTCATAAAAGAGACTACAAATATACTTAGAGATTCAGGATTGAGTCCTTCGATCATGGTTGATATGAGTCATGGGAATAGTCAAAAGCAATTTAAAAAACAGCTTTTGGTAAACAAAGATATAGCTGATCAAATAGCTGGGGGAGAAAAAGGAATTTTTGGAGTGATGATTGAAAGCCACTTGGTAGAAGGGAATCAATCGATTGGCCCTAAAGATTCTTTAACATATGGTCAAAGTATTACAGATGCCTGTGTTAGTTGGGAAGATACTGAAATTATGCTCAACTTATTGGCATCAGCAGTTAAATCTAGAAGAGAAAATCTAGAAAAGACTGCCTAATGACAGAAAAACACAAAGATATAAATTTTTCATCTGAAATAGCAGATTCTATTGGTTTAGAAGAAGCGATAATATATTCAATTTTAGAAAAAAATATTACAAATCAACTTACTCTATTGGAACTTGACCAGAGATTGGGTTTTTTAAATATTCAAAGAAAATTTGATGCTATCTCTAAACTAGAAAAACTAGGCTTGGTTATAAAAGATGATTTGAGCTTGAGTTTGAAAAATAAGCTAATAGTTAAAAACGAAATACCTATCGTTAAAGATCCTTCCTTTAATTTCTCCGAAGAAACTATCAATCAGGCAAAGAGCTTTGGTATGCCTGATCAATTCATTAGAGAAAAAATAATTCATTTTAAATCATTCCAGACCAATGGCGTCGATTCAGAATATAACTCAAATTATAAATTGCTTAAATTTCTTATTAGAGAATGGCGAAAATATGAAAAAGAAGAAGTAGTTGAGTCGAAAAAAACATTAATTCAAAAGGATTGGGAGCCTTCTGAGGATGGACTATCAATTCTTGCATCGGCGAGTATAGAAAGTGACTTTATAAATAAGTCTATTCCTGAATTTATTTTATATTGGCAAGAAAAGAAGATGAAATCAGATACTTGGAACAGTCTATTCATAAATCATGTACGCAGACAATGGGCTAGATACAAAAACATCATAGAAGATAACGTGTCTCCAAAAAAAATGGCTACAGATTGGTATCCTCATGCCAATTGCTTTGATGTTCTTAAGCTGGCTAGAATTGAAGAAGAATTTGCTAAAAATCAGTTACCAGAGTTTAAAATTTATTGGATTGACTCCAATCAAGTGATGTTGTCTTGGAATTCGAAATTTATTCAACACGTGAAATATAAATGGTTTAAAGAAAACCCCAAAGCATCGGGTATAATTTCAAGATTAACAGATAAAGAGTGGGCAATTGAATACTCAGATTAAAATTCCAGAAAATCAAATAGATTTGGTTAATATTCTATTTACTCAACTAGAGATTACTTATCATAATCAATTTCACAAGGCATTCCCTGATGCAGATAGTCTCAAGTTAGCAAAACAACTCTGGCTTCAAAAAATTTCCGCCTTTAAAAATGAGATTGTTTTTAAAAGCGTTGATCACATAATGAGCACTTCTGAATATTTACCTTCTTTGAGCAGCGTATTGAAAAAGTGTAAAGAACTAACGCTGGATGCTAATGGCATTCCTAGTTTAGAAAAATCTTTTAAAGAAGCTTCGGTATATTGCGATGACCCTTCTAGCCATGAATGGTCTCATCCTTTGGTTTACCAAACAGGCAAGAGGACAGGATGGTTCTTTTTAAAGAGTGAATCTGAGAAGAACGCCTTTAAAGAGTTCTCAAAGTACTTTGATCTTTCAATTCAAGATTGGATGGAAGGTAAAAAATTTAGCTCTCCTGAAGTTCCCAAAATAGAAAGGAATAAAGAACCCGTTGATAAGTTAGAACAATTAGACTTGATAAAAAAATTAAAAAATAAGTACTAATTTAAGACGTTTTTTAAATTGCTTATAATTCCTCTTTTATCCTTGATATAATCTGTTTCAACACCACTATTTATATATGTTTAGTAAGTATATTACTTTAATTAAAGAAACCTTGATGACTCGATCAAATATTGAGTGGTCTGCAATGTTTCTTGGCTTTTCAGCAATTTGGATGGTTTCAGGTTTTTTTGCACAAGAAGAAGCGATACAGGAAATTGTCTTTGATAAAGAATCAACGGTAAGAGTCATCGATCAGACTTCAAAATCATATGTTCGTGAAATTTTAGTTAAAGGATTTGCAGAAGCAGACAAAAAAGTTGAATTAAAAGCAGAGACCTCAGGGAGAGTCATTTCCCTTCCAGTAGAGCAAGGTTCATTTGTAAAAAAAGGTCAGCCGATATGTTCAATATTTATGGCTGAAAAAGAATCTTTTTTTAAAAAAGCAGAGCTTGAATTTAAATCAGCGGAAAAACTTTTTGAGGAAGGATTGTATTCTTCTAATCAATTCCAAAATATTAAATCTAATTACGAAAGAGCTAAATTAGAGTTAGATAACGCAACTATCAAAGCACCATTTCCAGGTATTATCGATCGAATTGCTTTAGATGAAGGAGACTTTTTAACTCGAGGTTCAACTTGTGCAGTTTTACTAGATCTTGATCCGATGATTATTATTGGAGATATTTCCGAAACTGATATTGGTTTTATAACAATTGGTTCTGCAGCAAAAGTTGAAACCTTAGATGGAAATCAGTTTGAAGGAAAAATTAGTTTTATTTCGTCTTCAGCTAACAATAAAACTCATACTTTTAGAATAGAAGTTACTGTCGACAATAAATTAGGAAATATTAAAGATGGCGCCTCAGCCAGAATATTTCTTCAAGGAGAAAACCAATTAGCTACCCTGGTGCCGCTGTCCATATTAAGATTAGATGATGCTGGAGATTTAGGTGTAAGAATCGTTGATGAATCTGGATTGGTAAAATTTATAAAAATTAATCTTATTCAAGATACTAAACAAGGTGCCTGGGTTTCCGGTCTACCTAATAAAGCGAGAATAATTACCGTCGGTCAAGATTATGTAAGCGATGGCGAAAAAGTAGAAGTAGCCATTGATGAGAGATATATGACAGATGAACGCGTTAATTAATTTCTGTATAGATAGGTACAAAGCAACCTTAACTTTCCTTGCCTTAATTCTCGTCTGGGGAATAACTTCCGTATCTCAAATACCAGCCTCAGCTTATTCAGATATAAATATTCCTTACGTTTTTGTATCAACCTTTTATGAAGGAGCCTCTCCTGAAGATGTTGAACGATTAATCACAAGACCTCTGGAAGATCGACTCAGATCGGTTGACGATTTAAAAGCAATGGAATCCTATAGCAGAGATAGCATGTCTTATGTAATTTTAGAGTTTCCTGATAATGTTCCCAAAGCTGAATCTATGGTCAATGTAAAAGATGCAGTAGATGAGATACTTTTAGATCTTCCGGGTGAATCTGAAAAACCATTTGTTAAAGAATTCAGCTTTGATGCCTTTCCAGTAATGAATGTGAATTTTGTTTCAGATACCGCCTCTGAGAGAGAATTAATAGGTTTTGCGAGAGAGGTTGCTAACGAAATTGAAGCCCTTCCTGGAGTATTGGAAGCTGTCCTGAGTGGCGCACCAGAAGAAGTGTTAGAAGCAACAATTGATAAAACAAAATTAGACAGTTACCAAGCATCTGCCTTGGATATTTACAACGCCATCCAGCAAAATAATAAGGCAATTCCAGCAGGGAATATTATTTCTGGTACGGGGAAATTTTCAGTAATAGTTCCTTCTGTTTTTGAAACTGCTGAAGATGTTAAAAATATTCCAGTTTTGGAAAGTAACAATGCAGTAGTTTCTTTAGATGATCTGGTCGATTTAAGAAGAACTTTTAAAGATAGAACGAGTTATGCGAGAGTGAATGGAAGGTCTTCATCGACGGTTAGTGTTCTAAAGAAAACGGATGCAAGAGAGGTCGTTGTGGCTCTACAAATTGCTTCAATAATTAAAGAAGCTCAAAAAATTCTACCTCCGGATGTTGAAATAATCGTTACAGAAGATCGAACTAAATACTCAGGTGAATTAATTGAAGAGCTTGCTGGAAATATTCTGACTGCTCTTGTCCTTGTTATGACAATTGTTGTTGCAGCGATGGGGCTTAGATCTTCTACGATGGTTGCTTTAGCTATTCCGACCTGTTTTCTTTTTGCTTGTATCACCTTAAATATTATCGATTACACCTTTAACTTCATGGTCTGTTTTGGATTCTTAATTTCTTTAGGCATGCTGATAGATGGAAGTGTCGTAGTGGTTGAATATGCTGATAGGAAGATGAGTGAGGGCATGGATAGAGTTGAAGCTTATCGCGTCGCAGCTAAAAGAATGTTTTGGCCTGTAATTATTTCAATAGGAACGACACTGGCAATTTTCTTTCCATTATTTTTTTGGGAGGGAATTTCTGGACAATTCATGAAGCCAATGATTACAACTTTATTTTTGGTTTTAATTGGCTCTATTCTTTACGCACTAGTTTTTACTCCTGCTATTGGTTCCAGATATGCAAATCTAGGAAATAGAAATATTAGAACATTAAATAATTCAGCGACTCTTGAAAGAGGAGATCCTAAGTCTCTGGACGGAATAACAGGTATTTACGCAAGATTCTTAGATAAATTATTAGATCAACCTGGAAAAGTTATTACATTTATTTTACTCAGTGTGATCACTATTTATACTCTTTATGGAGATCATGGTCCAGGTGGCCAATTTTTTGTAGATGAAGATCCGGATACGATCATTGTTGAGGTTCAAGGTAGAGGAAATTTAAATGCAACAGAAACTTTAAATTTTTTAAAAGAGATAGAAAAAATAATCTTAACCGTCAAAGGTCCAGAAAGTGTTTACTTGGAACAAAGCGGTGAAGGCGATCCAAGAGACAGAGGAAATGCTGATACTGTTGGTAAAATTTATGTAGGTATGCCCTTCGATAGAGATGCTCTCATTCAAACAGGAGCGGCCGTAGTTACAGAGCTGAAAGAAAAATTAAAAGATATTCCTGGAATAAAAGTTGCAGTTAGAGTGAGAAATAGTGGTCCCCCAACAGACAATCCAATAGAAATAGATATTTTTGGACGTGATTACCAAATGGTTTATGAAGCAACTGCTGCGTTAACTCAATTTATGGATCAAAATATTTCAGGAGCAATTAATGTTTACAGCACTATTCCTGAACCACAGTTAAAGTGGAAAATAAATATTGATAAAGAAAAAGCATCGCAATTTGGTGTCACCACTTCAGAAATAGGCACAGCAATTCAGTTTTTAACTGCCGGCGTGAAAGTAGGCGAATATCGTCCTGCTGATCTAGATGAATCGATTGATATTAGAGTGAGATTTCCAGAAGAACAGAGGAGACTAGATTTATTTGATCAGCTCACTATCAATACAAGATACGGAAGTGTTCCTTTAAGTAGTTTCGTCTCAATTAAGCCATCATACGAAGCTCCTTCGATTAGAAGAGTGGAAGGAGAAAGAGCATTTACCGTTGCAGCTGACTATGCACCAGGCGCTCTTACTGAAGAAGTTATGCCTAGAATTGAACAATGGATAGAAGATAATAATGAATATAAAAAGTTAGCATTCGATTTTGGAGGGCAAGCTGAGCAATCAGCTGCAGATGCTGCATTTTTTGTTTCTGCTGCCACTGTAGGACTATTTTTAATGGCAATTTTATTGATGATTCAGTTAAATAGTTTTTATCAAGTTTGGATTGTAATTTCTGCAGTTTTTTTATCAACAGCAGGAGTTTATCTTGGGCACTTAGTAACTCAATTCCCTTCAAGCTTTCTCTTTACTAATTTAGGAATAATTGCTCTTGCTGGAATTGTTGTGAACAATAATATTGTGTTAGTTGATACCTTTAATGTCTTGAAAAAAGAATTTGTAAATGCGCCTATTAAAGATTTAATAATCAGAACAGCAGCGCAAAGAATAAGACCAATCGTACTAACCACCGCTACAACAGTTGTTGGCTTGTTGCCTTTGGCTTTAGGTTTGGGTGTCGACTTAATGTCTAGAGAAATTGGTATTGGTGGAAGAGTTGTCGAATGGTGGACACCCCTATCGTTTGCAGTTGTTTGCGGCCTTTCCTTTGCCTCGATTATGACTTTAATTTTAACTCCTTGCTGGTTAATGCTTCCAACCAAAATTAAAGAATTGTTTGCTGGATTTAATTCTGTAAAATCAAGTTCAGAAACAATATAAAAGTTAATTTAAATGACTGAAAAAAATAATACTAAAGACTTTGAATCTTCTCTAGAAAAACTAGAAGAAATAGTTGCAGAACTGGAATCTGGTGACCTTCCTTTAGAAAAGTCTATTAAGGCATTTGAAGATGGAATAAAGCTTACAAGGCATTGTCAAAATTTATTATCAAAGGCTGAGTTAAAGATACAAAAGCTAGTAGAGTCCAGTGATGGTTCTTTAGATTTAGAAGCTTTTGATGAAGACTGATGATCTAAATTTTCTGGACAAAAATCTCTCCAGAATCAATCAAGCTATTTTAAAGTCCCTTCCTCCGGAAAATTTTTCAAGGATTACTGAAGCAATTCATTACTCAATAATGAATGGCGGTAAAAGGATTAGACCGCAGATAATATTATTAATGAGTGATGCCATAAAAGTTGATGTATCGGACGCTACAGTTGATTTGATCGCTGCTGCTGGTGAATTAATTCATTGTTATTCATTAATTCATGATGATTTACCTGCAATGGATGATGATGATTTCAGAAGAGGGCAATTAAGTTGTCATAAAAAATTTGATGAGGCTACAGCAATTTTGGCCGGTGATGCTATACAGCCCTTATCTTTAGAAATACTAACCACTATCGAAGATCCTAATTTAAGCTCTGAAATTAAATTAAAAATCATAAATTTATTTTCTAGGGCTTGCGGTCCTAAAGGAATGGTAGAGGGACAAAGTCGTGATATCTTATCTGAAAATAAATTATTATCTGAAGATGAATTAGATGAAATGCATTATTTAAAAACAGGTAAATTAATAGAGGCTTGTGTCCTGTGTGTTTGTTTATTAAAAAAGGATATCTTTGAGGCTCAAATAAACCAGTTCATTGAATTTTCTCGAAAGTTTGGATTAGCTTTTCAAATAAGAGATGATGTTCTGGATATCATTGGTAACGAAGAAGAAATCGGCAAGCCAATTAATTCAGATATTAATAAAAATAAATCTACTTATCCCTCAATATTAGGAGTGGAAGAATCGCAAAAAAAAGCTGAAAGTTTGGGCAAGGAGGCAATGGCTATTTTAAAAGAATTACCTTATGAAACCAAAAATTTAGAAAGCCTTTGTACTTTAATAGTGTCCAGAAATAATTAAGGTTATGAAAAATTTTAAAGAGCTTCCTAAAGAAAAACCTGAAACTCCTCTTTTAGATTCTTTGAATGATCTTAAGGAATTATCAAGTTTTAATAATAAGGAATTAATTAAATTAGCTGATGAATTAAGAGAGTTTCTTTTGTATTCAACAAACATATCCGGTGGCCACTTTGGTGCTGGCTTGGGTGTAATCGAGCTTACAATTGCTTTGCATCATGTATTTAATACCCCCAAAGATAAAATAATTTGGGATGTTGGTCATCAAGCTTATCCACATAAAATTCTTACTGGAAGAAAAGACAGAATGATAAGTATCCGGCATAAAGATGGTTTAGATCCTTTTCCTTCTAGAAGCGAAAGCACATATGATTCTTTTGGGGTTGGGCATTCTAGTACTTCAATTAGTGCGGCATTAGGTATGGCGCTTGCAGGATCAAAAGAAAACAAATATATATCCGTCATTGGAGACGGTGCTATTACCGCTGGAATGGCTTATGAGGCTCTAGCTCATGCGGGTTCGGTAGATAACAACCTACTAGTTATTCTTAACGACAATAATATGTCTATTTCTAATAATATCGGTGGCATATCAAATTACTTAGCAAAGATATGGTCTAGTAAATGGTACATTCAGGCTCGTGAAAGCGGAAAAACAGTGCTTAGAATGATTCCTTCAGCTAAAAGATTTGCGAAACGAACGGAAAGCCACATCAAAGGCATGCTTTCTCCTGGGACTCTTTTTGAAGAGCTTGGGTTTCAATATATAGGCCCAATGGATGGTCACGATCTAAAAAATATAGTCAGAACTCTTAAGAATATTAAAAATCTATCTGGACCAATTTTTTTACATCTGGTGACACAAAAAGGTAAGGGATTTATCCCTGCTGAATTAGATCCAGTTAAATATCATGCTATTTCAAAAAAAGATTTAAATTCATCTTCTAAGAATCTAGGTCCTAAATATCAAGATGTATTTGGGGAGTGGTTAACTAATAAAGGAGAGGAAGGTGATAAGGATTTAGTAGCTATTACTCCAGCAATGTCAGAAGGTTCTGGTATGGTAAATTTTGCCAACCAATTCCCTGATCAGTTTCATGATGTAGCAATAGCTGAACAACACAGCATGACTTTAGCAGCGGGTTTTGCATGTGAAGGGAAAAAACCTGTGCTGGCTATATATTCAACATTCTTACAAAGAGCTTATGATCAGCTTATTCATGATGTTGCATTGCAAAATCTTGATGTCTTATTGGGAATAGATAGAGCGGGATTTGTTGGCGAGGATGGAGCTACTCATGCTGGAATATTTGATTTAACTTATCTTAGGTGCATTCCTAATATGGTCATCATGACTCCATCTAATGAAGATGAGTGTTGGAAAATGCTCGATACTGGTTATGATTTTAAAGGTCCAGCTGCGGTTAGATACCCAAGGGGAAATGGTCCTGGTGAAAATATTTTAAAAAGCAAAGAATTAATAGAAATAGGCAAGGCAAGAGTAATTAAAGAATCGGATTCTAAGATTGCTATTTTGTCTTTTGGAGCGGTTCTAGATATATGCTCTAAAGTTTCTGATGAATTAAATGCCACCTTAGTTGATATGCGATTCGTTAAACCTCTAGACGAAAACTTGATAAAAAATCTTTGCGATAGTCATGACTTAATAGTTACCGTTGAGGAAAACGTAGTTGCTGGTGGGGCAGGATCCGGCGTAAATGAATTTATTCATGCTAACTCTTTAAAAGTTGATTTATTGAATTTAGGAATTCCCGACGAATTCCCTTCTGTAGGGACACACGCAGAGCAAAAAGATTCTGCTGGGCTAAATTCTGAAGAAATAATTAAGAAAATAGAAACAAAAATAAACTTGTAAAAATAGCGGCATAGATCCCTGCGACTAAATCATCTAAAACGACACCAAATCCGCTTTTCATTTTTGCATCAATCAGAGATATTGGATAAGGCTTCCAGATATCAAATAATCTAAATAATAAAAAAGCTACTACAGAATACAAGAGTATCTCTCTAACCATAATTAGTCCTGTTAGAGGCAAGAGAGCTATCCATAACCCTGCAAGCTCGTCTATGACGATAGACTTTTGATCTTTATCCTTTTTACTGAGCTCTCTAGTGGCATAGTGACACACTAAAATTGAAACAATTACTAAGGAGGCTGTAAGTAAAATAATTATTTCAGAACTAAATGAGAGATATATAGCCACATAAAGATAAGCCATAAGTGCAGCTAAAGAACCCCATGTACCAGGAGCAATAGGAAGAAGTCCAATGCCAAATAAAGTTGCCAAGAGATGACTAGGTTTTTTTAAAATAGGAAAACTATTCATTAAAGTGATTGTATCCTGATTGATCAAAATGAATTTCTTTTTCGTTATCAAGTACCGTTACTTTGTGACCTGCTTTCATAGTGCCAATCTTAGTTACCTTTAAAGAATATTTGCTCGCTAACGAGTCTAGATTCTTTTCCTTAGATGACGGTAATGAAAAACACAATTCATAATCATCGCCCCAGGTTAAAGCTCTTTCATGGTCTCCAGAAAAAGGAATTTTTTCTAAAAATAAAGTAGCACCTAAATTACTCTTTTCACATATATGATTTAAATCGCCTAGTAGTCCATCAGAGAGGTCGATGCAGCTATTAGCTATCAAAGAAAGTTCCTTAGCAAATTCAAATTCTATTTTTGGTTTTAAATACTTGTTTGTATATTTAACTTCAGATTCACTTAGGCTCTTATTTTCCTTTAAAAAATTTAAACCTAAATAAGCATCGCCAAGAGAGCCAGTGACATAAATATCATCATTTAATTTAGCGCCGCTTCTAGACATAAAATTATCTTTGTTTATGGAGCCACAAACACCAACTGAAATTGAACATTCTTTGCCTTTGGCTAAATCACCACCTAAAACAGGTACTTTGTAGGTATTAACAAACTCGATAATGCCTTTCGCAAAATCTTCAATCCAACTTTTATCTTGTGTCGCAAGAACCAAAGAAATAGATATCCATTTTAAAGATCCACCGCAAGCTGCGATATCGCTCGCAGCGACGACGCAAGATCTAAAGGCAATTTTATTGGGTTCTAAGTTTTCAAGAAAATGAACACCGGAAACAGAAACATCTGTTGAAAAGATTAATTCTTTATTTGGTTCTGAAAATAAACCAGCATCATCGCCAGGACCAATTATGAGACCAGAGGAGTCATGAAATTGACTCCCTAGATCTTGAAAAAATTCTTTAAGAATTGAGAATTCATCCGTTTCTTTCATTAAAAGAAGCGGATGATTTCTAATTTAAGATTTGTATGCTTCAAAAAGGCCAGTAGCACCCATACCACCACCAACACACATGGTAACAATACCGTACTTTCCACCTCTTCTATTAAGTTCTCTAGCCAAGTGACCTACTTGTCTAGAACCTGTCATACCGAATGGGTGACCAATTGAAATTGACCCACCATTAACGTTAAGCTTGTCTTCAGGAAGATTGAGCTTGTCTCTGATGTAAACAACTTGAGAAGCAAAAGCTTCGTTAAGCTCCCATAAATCTATATCTTCTACTGATAAACCAGCAGATTTTAATAACTTTGGAATTGAATATACTGGTCCGATCCCCATTTCGTCTGGCTGACAACCTACAGTTGTAAAACCTCTGAAATAAAGCATAGGCTCTAATCCAAGTTCAAGAGCTTTTTCTTCACTCATAACAAGTGTTACAGAAGCTCCGTCTGAAAGCTGCGAAGAGTTACCTGCAGTAACTGTTCCGTTTTCAGGATCAAACACTGGTTTTAAAGATTGTAAGCCTTCCATAGTAGTTGTTGGACGGTTGCAATCATCTTTATCAACAGTAACTTCAACATCTTTAGCTTCACCAGTCTCTTTATTGTAGAGTTTCATGGTAGTAGTCATTGGCACGATTTCATCATCGTAATAACCTGCTTCTTGTGCAGCAGCAGTTCTTTGTTGACTGGCTAAAGCAATTTCATCTTGCGCTTCTCTAGAGACGTTATAACGTTTAGCAACAGTTTCAGCGGTATGACCCATAGCCATATATATACCTGGCATTTCAGCAGCAAGCTTATCGTTGACATACATGTTCATATTCAAACCAGCTTCGCCTAAAACGGTACTGATACTTTCAACACCACCAGCTAGCATACAATCTGAATGCCCACTAGCCACTTGATTACAAGCCATAGCAATTGAATTCAAACCAGATGAGCAATAACGATTAATCGTTGTTCCGCCCGTTTCAATTGGAAGCTTAGATAATACTGCAGCATTTCTCGCAATATTGTGTCCTTGAGCTCCCTCAGGGTTACCGCAACCCAAAATAAGATCTTCTACCAAAGCCGGATCAACCTTAGGGTTTCTTTCCATGATGGCATCAATTAAGTGAGCAACCATATCGTCGGCTCTAGTGATATTAAAACCACCTCTGTGAGATTTCGCTAAACCGGTTCTAACGCTATCTATTATTACTACGTTTTTCATTTTTTCTCCTAAAAATTTTTTCCAAAATAAATTGGTTGAGTGTGATTATAGAGAGTTTCATTGATTATTTCTAATGTTTATATTCGTCTTAACCTAATTTTAAATGCAAAAAAGCCCTGTAAAACAGGGCTTTTCTGAGGTTAAGATTGATTAGAAGTTAATTCCAAAATCTAAACCAGCTCGCATCCCTTCAGAGTAAGTTACGAATATAACTGCACCCTGTAAGTTACTTGTTCTATTAGTAGCTGTCATTTGACGTTTGTCAGCTAAGTTTTTAGCCCACAAGTTCAAGTACCAGTCACCTTGGCTTGGCTCATAAGTAGCATTCAGATCAATGTACTCTTGCGCACCAGTATTAAAACGTGCGTTGTTGTACAAATCTCCCGCGAATGCATCTTTGAAAGAATATCCCAATCGAACCGCACCACTACCGTTCATACCTTCGTATAATTGCGTTAAGCTCACAGTTGCTTCCATGTCAGAAACTCCAGGAATTTTATTCCCACCGAGTTCTTTCATGACAGCACCGGTTAATGAGTTAGCGCCAGCCGGAGCAAGCGTACTACCTAATATCTGCGCTAATCCAGTTGGATTCATCAAGATGTTTCCGGCACTAGTAACGTTGTAAGCCGAAACAGCACAACCAGTTAAGCCAGCAGCATTACAAGTACCTAATACAGCTGCTTGTCTAGTTGCAGCTTGAGTTGCAGTAAACGCTGTAGTTACACCAACATTTGATGCGTCCTGTAAGTGCGCAATTAATCCAGCGGCAGTTAAAGATCCACTCCAAGAAGTTGATTGGTCTGGGTTGTGTGGGTCGATAGATTTAGAACCTACTGAGACCAATGAGTTACCCGGACCTCTTCCTTCTCCTGAAGACGAAGTTACAAGTTCACTGTCAGTCAACAAGACGTTAGCTGCTAGAGCTAATGAATCGGTTATGAAGAACTGCGTATCAAGCTGTAAACCTTGGTGAAGAATATCATGAGGTTCGGTATAAGCAGAGTTTCCTCTAATTAAAGAATAAGGCGAATCCGCTTGTTCGTGTCTGAATATGTTTGCATTCAGTTTCAAACGACCATCCATGAGGATATTTTTAGAACCCACTTCGTAAGAAGTAGCTTTTGATCCTTTAAACTTTGAACCATCTGGATTTGCACCACCGGCACGGTCACCCGTAGTCATTGATACATAAGCCATGCCTTGATCGTAAGAATACTGTAAGACACCTTTATAAGTGTCTGCATAGTTATTTTCCCACGCTAAAACATGAGCAGCTTGCCAGCAAGCTTCATAATTAGCTTCACGACATACAGATGTATTGGAATTTCTTAGGCCTCGTGCATAACCATTGGATTTAACACCAATGTTATAAGCACCATCGGAAAGTCCATTAACTGTTCTTGTTTCGAATCTGTTTTCCATGTAACGAGCACCTAACGTAAGTTTCCAGTTATCTAAGAACGTATAGTAATACTCACCAAATATGGCTTTAGACTCTGTTGCTGTTCGTTGGTCATTGATTAACCCACCCGCTTGGTGCGGCATAGATTTAGCACAAGCTCCACCATTTTTATCTACCTTAGCAACACCAGCTGCATCATTTCCAACATATGTTCCTGCACAACCACCAATAATGGTAGAGACAAGGGTATCGGCGACTGCTTTAACACCAGCAGCAGTAATATCACCACCAGCTGCTACAATTGCATTGCCAAGTGGAGTAGCGGCGCTAGCTAAAACAGCAGCTAAAGTGCCATAAAAAGACTGTCCACCGTAACCATCTAATGCGCCACCAGTGAACATTCCAGATAAAGGATGGTTTTTGAAGTCATTCATTAATAGGTAAGCCGTAGTTTGAATCGTGTATTCATTGATACCGGTATCGTTATCATTGTATGCACCAACCACAAAGTTGTGATTATCAAAATCAGATGTAACGTTTATTTCAAATGCATTTGATTCATTTTGTGCTCTTGAACATTCAGAAGCTCCAGCAAATTGAATGTTGGTTTGTGTTCCAAAACATGTAGTCTCTAAACTAGCAATTGTCATCGTTCCACGCGGTTGAAAACCTGAACCAATTTTCGATGCAGTTCCACCGATTACTGAGTCGCCGTGATCGTTATCATCTACTTGGTAGTAGGCGGTATTTGAGTTGGTTGCTTTAACTCTAAGTTCTAAGTTACCAGGAGCAACATTGAAACCAGTGATGTATTCCAATTGAGCTAAAGAACTTTTTTGTTGTCTTTTAGCATCGTAAGATTTTCTGACCGTATTGATGTCTTTAGATCTAGCAGTATCGGCAGCCGCTAAAGTATCAGTTCCAGTAGTAATGAAAGTCAATGTATCAAAAGTATTACTCACAGTTCCCGATGTAAACACAGGTCTGTTTATGTGCGCTTCAACATTTTGGGTATCAGGAGAACAACCAAAGAAAGATTCTCTATTACAAGAAGCCGTTCCAAGGTTCAAACGATTATCGTTGATACTGTAACTATCATAGTTAAAATTAAGCTGATTGTTGTCATCAATTGCCCAGTCCAATGAAAGTCTGGCACCAAAAGCGTCACGATTATCAATCATGTTTCCAGTTCCTAAGTTATTTACTACACCATCTTTATCGAACTTGGATATAGCTATTCTTCCTTGAACGTTTGCAGCAACACCAAAATCTGCTGCCGTTTTAACCATTGTGTAACCGTCTTCACCAACTGAAGCTTTTAAGTAGTTTCCAGCTCCAGGTCGAGCAGAAATTAAATTCATTAAACCAGTAGTTGTATTTCTTCCGTATAAAGTTCCTTGCGGTCCTTCTAGAATCTCAAGACGCGCAGCATCTAAGAAACCAACTTCAGCCCAAGCACTTTGACTTGCTGAATGGCCATTTAACTGAAGGTCGGCGGCAGCTACTGTGGCAGCTCCTATTCCAGGTACTACTAAACCTCTCAGTTTGATTCCAACACCGGAACCGATTCCGTTAGAAAAAGAAACACCGGTAGTACTGTCAGCTAGATCAGCCGCAGTTTCTATATGTTGTTCCATTAAGTCTTCACCAGTTATGGCTTGAACAGACAGAGCAATATCTTGCAGAGACTCTGCTTGTCTTGCCGCTGTTACAGTGACTTCTTCAACAGTCTGCGCGAAAGCCGACACATGGAAACCCATGGCCAGTACGACAGCTGTCATTAAATTAAAAAAACGTTTCATTGACTCCTCCCAATTTGAGTACAAATAGTTATAAAGAAACAAACTTTCTGTTTCTAAATCCATTTATATTGAAAGGTTGAAGCGTCCTGCTCCAAGTAAAAATGTCTCCCCTTAACTTAATACTAACTCAGCTTTTTTTATAAGACAAGCATTCGTGTGTTAATAACCCAAACAAAAAAGCCCTGTCGAGACAGGGCTTTTCTGAAGTAAAGACTAATTAGAAGTTAATTCCAAAATCTAAACCAGCTCGCATCCCTTCAGAGTAAGTTACGAATATAACTGCACCCTGTAAGTTACTTGTTCTGTTAGTAGCTGTCATTTGACGTTTGTCAGCTAAGTTTTTAGCCCACAAGTTCAAGTACCAGTCACCTTGGCTTGGCTCATAAGTAGCATTCAGATCAATGTACTCTTGTGAAGCTGTTTTAAAACGTTCGTTGTTATAAAAATCTCCATAAAAGTCATCTTTGAAAGAATATGCTAAACGAACCGCTCCACTACCACCAGCACCTTGATAAAATTGCGATAAGCTCACAGTTGCTTCCATGTCAGAAACTCCGGGAACTTTATTCCCACCAATTTCTTTCATGACTGATCCAGTTGCAGTAGCAGTTCCATTAACGCCTACTAATGCAGCTAGTCCCGTAGGATTCATCAAGATGTTTCCTTTGTTAGTGATGTTATAAGCCGAAACACCACAAGCAGATGCACTTACGGCTGCATTACATGCAGTTCTTGCATTAGATATTGCAGTTGTAGCAGCTGAGTTTGATAACCCGCCACCAGCAGCACTTTCTAAGTAAGCAACCGCCGCAAGGTCTGTATTTTGTGCTTGAGTATTTCCTCCTGGAGTTGCTGCACTCACTATGGCACCACTCCAACCAGTTGCTTGGTCTGGGTTGTGAGGGTCGATAGATTTAGAACCTACTGAGACCAATGAGTTACCCGGACCTCTTCCTTCTCCTGTAGTCGAAGTCACAAATTCACTGTCCGTCATCAAGACATTAGCAGCTAGAACTAGAGAGTCAGTCACAAAGAACTGCGTATCAAGCTGTAACCCTTGGTGAATGATGTCATGCGGTTCGGTGTATGCTGAGTTAACTCTAATTATAGAATAGGAAGCATCGTCTTGTTCGTGCCTGAATAAGGTTGCATTCAGTTTCAAACGGCTATCCATGAGGATGTTTTTAGAACCTATTTCGTAAGAAGTGGCTTTTGATCCTTTAAATTTTGAACCATCTGGGTTTGCACCGCCAGCTCGGTTACCCGTAGTCATTGATACGTAAGCCATGCCTTGGTCGTAAGAGTACTGTAGAACTCCTTTATAAGTGTCGGCGTAGTTTTTATCAGTAGCTAGGATATGAGCAGCTTGCCAACAAGCTTCAAAATCAGCTTGATTACATACATTTGTATTTGAATTTCTCAATCCTCTTGCATATCCATTGGATTTAACACCAATGTTGTAAGCGCTGTCAGAAAGTCCATTAACTGTTCTTGTTTCAAATCTATCGTCCATGTAACGCGCTCCAAGAGTTAACTTAAAGTTATCCATAAACGTATAGTAATACTCACCATATATAGCTCTGCTGTCTATTGTAGTTCTTTGGTCATTGATTAACCCACCAGCATTTTTTGGCATAGTCTTTATGCAAGTACCACCTTTCTCATCCGGTGTGCTACCAGCCAGTCCAGCACATTGTCCAATTATTGTATTTACGAACGTATCAGTTACAGTTTTAACTCCAGCGGCAGTGATATCACCACCAGCTGTTGCTATTGCGCCTCCTAAGGCTACTGCATTAGCTCCAATTTGGCCTGCTAAAACACCGTAAAAATTTTGTCCACCGTAACCATCTAATGCGCCACCAGTGAACATGCCAGATAGAGGGTGCTTGCTGAAATCATTCAATAGTAAGTAACCCGTAGTTTGAATAGAGTAATCATTGATGCCTTTAGAATTATCCATGTATGCACCAACCACAAAGTTGTGATTCTCAAAATCAGATGCAACATTTATTTCAAAGGCATTTGTTTCAGTTTCAACTCTTGAACATTCAGTAGATCCAGAATATTGAACGTTGGTTTCTGTACCAAAACAATTAGTTTCTAAACTAGCAATCGTCATGCCCATGGGCTGGAGAGCAGATCTAATTGTTCCTGCAGCTCCAAGACTAGCTGAATCGGTGTGATCGTTATCATCAACTTGATAATAGCTATTTTGTGTATTTGTTGCTTTAACTCTAAGTTCTAAATCACCAGGAGCAACGCTCAAGCCAGTGATGTATTCCAATTGAGTTGCAGAAAGTTTTTGTTGTCTTTTAGGATCGTATGATTTTCTGACCGTATTGATGTCCGTTGACCTAGTAGTATCCAAACCTATCAGTTGATCGGTTCCATTAGAAATGAAAGTTAAATTATCAAAAGTATTACTTACTGTTCCGGAAATGAATACAGGTCTTTGAATATGAGCTTCTACGTTTGTTGTGTCTGGATGACAACCAAAGAAAGCGTCTCTATTACAAGATGATACTCCTAGATTTAAACGATTATCGTTAATACTGTAACTGTCGTGGTTAAAATTCAATTGATTGTTGTCATCAATTGCCCAATCCAATGAAAGTCTGGCACCAAAAGCATCACGGTTATCGATCATATTGCCGGTACCAGTATTTTTTACTGTACCGTCTTTATCGAACTTGGATATAGCTATTCTTCCTTGAATGTTTGCAGCAACATCAAAATCTGCTGCCGTTTTAACCATTGTGTAACCGTCTTCACCAACTGATGTTTTGAGGTAGTTACCAGCACCAGGTCGAGCAGAAATTAAATTCATTAAACCAGTGGTTGTATTTCTTCCGTATAAAGTTCCTTGCGGTCCTTCTAAAATCTCAAGACGCGCTGCATCCAAAAATCCAACTTCAGACCAGGCTGATGCAGAGATTGAATGGCCGTTTAATTGGGCGTCGGCAGCATCGACTGTTGCAGCTCCTATTCCAGGCACTACTAAACCTCTCAGTTTAATTCCAACACCGGAGCCGATTCCGTTAGAAAAAGAAACACCAGTAGTTGAGTTTGCTAGATCAGCAGCAGTCTCTATATGTTGTTCCATTAAGTCTTCACCAGTAATGGCTTGGACAGACAAAGCGATATCTTGCAGAGATTCTGCTTGTCTTGTTGCAGTAACTGTTACTTCTTCAACAGTCTGTGACAAGACTGGGAAAGATAGAACAGCTATGAAGGCTGCGATTAAATATTTTTTTAACATTACTTTCTTCTCCTTAAGTAAATAAATTAATAAGGAATTAAAAGTTAAATGCAGGAATGGAAAAGGATTTATCATCCATGACCCCCTAAAAGAAACAGCTACTCCCTTAACCGTGAAGCTATAATAACTCATTATTAAAAAAAAGGGCAATAATTTTTAACGCATGAACAAAAAAGAAAGAGCTATTCTTATTGAAAAAGAACTTGGTAGGTTATATAAAAATCCAAAGCCACCGCTCGACTTTAGTAATCCTTTTACTTTATTGATTGCTGTTTTATTGAGCGCTCAATGCACAGATGAAAGGGTCAATATTGTTACCAAAGATCTGTTTAAAGAAGCAAAAACTCCAGAGGCAATGGCAGCTTTAGGCAAGAACAAGATATTCTCTTATATAAAGACATGTGGGCTGGCGCCAAAAAAATCTAAAGCCATCTTAGAAACTTCAAAGATACTTATAAAAAAATTCAATTCAAAGGTTCCTCAAACTATTGAAGAATTAATTACTTTACCGGGCGTTGGTCACAAAACTGCTTCGGTTGTTCTTAATCAAGCTTTTGGTCAAGCTACTTTTGCAGTGGATACGCACATTCATCGTTTAGCCCAAAGATGGAAACTAACTAATGGCAAAAATGTTGAGCAAACCGAGCGGGATTTAAAAAAATTATTTCCAGAAGGAAATTGGGGTGCTTTGCATTTGCAAATTATTTTTTATGGAAGAGAATTTTGTGAAGCTAGAAAGTGCTATGGCTTAGAATGTAAATTGTGCACGACTCTCTTTCCAAAGAGAAATAGTAAGGTTATAACCAATAAGGCATAGCAAAGATTTTTCATCGAGGTATAATTATTTTTTTACTTATTTAAGGAATATGTACGGTAACAATTTATCTATAGAAAGTTTTGATAAGGACCTCTGGGAAGCTCTGGAAGGAGAGCGTGTCCGTCAAGAACATCACATCGAACTCATCGCCTCTGAAAACTACGCCTCACCAAGAGTGATGGAAGCTCAGGGTTCGGTTCTAACTAATAAATACGCGGAAGGTTACCCTGGAAAAAGATATTATGGCGGTTGTGAATTTGTTGACGTTGCCGAACAGTTAGCGATTGATAGAGCCAAAGAATTATTCGGCGCAGACTTTGCAAACGTTCAGCCCCACTCAGGTGCTAGTGCCAATGCCGCAGTATTTTTAGCGCTGCTTAATGCTGGAGACAAAATTTTAGGAATGAGCCTTGATCATGGTGGTCATTTAACCCATGGATCAAAAGTTAACTTTTCCGGAAAAATTTATGAGTCTTACAGTTATGGGATTGATCCTTTGACTGGTGATATAGACTATGAAGAAGTCGAAAAACTAGCTAATGAACATAAGCCTAAATTAATCATTTGCGGGTTCTCTGCCTTTTCTGGTGTTTTAGATTTTAAAAGATTTAGAGAAATAGCCGATTCAATTGGTGCCTTTTTACTGGCTGATATTTCTCACGTTTCTGGACTGATTGCTGCTGGACTGTATCCCAATCCAATACCTTTTGCTGATGTCGTCACCACTACTACTCACAAAACTCTAATTGGACCGAGAGGAGGTTTGATCTTAGCCAAAGCTAACGACGATTTACATAAAAAATTAAATTCAGCTTTATTTCCCGGGTCCCAAGGCGGTCCTTTAATGCACGTCATTGCAGCTAAAGCGGTTTGCTTCAAAGAAGCTATGGAACCAGAATTTTTAGAATACCAAAAACAAATTCTAGCAAATGCCCAAAGAATGAGTTCGGCCTTAATGGAAAATGATATTGATATTGTTTCTAACGGCACCGCAAATCATATGTTTTTAGTTAATCTGGTCAAAAATGAAATAACCGGGAAAGTCTTAGATGCAGCTCTAGGCCAAGCCAATATTACTGTTAATAAGAATTCAGTTCCTAATGACCCTCAATCACCTTTCGTAACCTCAGGCATAAGAATAGGAACTCCTGCGGTGACGAGAAGAGGTTTCAAAGAAGCGGAAATGGATTTAATAGCTACATGGATAAAAAATATTATTCATGATGTTGAAAACGAATCTTTAATTTCTAAAACTAGAAATGAAGTTACTGAGCTTTGTAATCAGTTTCCTGTTTACTCAAAATAAATTATGCATTGCCCTTTTTGTACCTTCGAAGAAAGTAAGGTTATAGATTCACGTCTTATTGCTGAGGGAAATGAAATTCGTCGCAGACGAGAATGCCTTAAGTGCCAAGAACGATGGACAACATATGAACTAGCAGAATTGGTAATGCCAAAAATTATTAAACAAGATAATTCTAGAGTCCCATTTGATGAGGCTAAACTTAAAGAAGGAATTGCTAGGTCTTTAGAAAAAAGGCCTGTGAGTGAGGAAACTTTTCAAACGTTAATTGAAACAATTAAGAAAGAACTTCGATCTCTGGGAGAAAGAGAAGTTCCATCAGATAAAGTTGGAGAAACAGTTATGACCAATCTCAGAAAAATAGATGAGGTGGCATTTGTTAGATTTGCATCAGTTTATAGGAGCTTTCAAGATCCTATGGAGTTTAGTGAGGAAGTCAAACGTTTAAGTGATGACTGAATCTAGTTTTATGCTAGAAGCATTAGAACTGGCAAAAAAGGGGCAATTTACTTCGGGAAAAGGTGCTTGTGTAGGCTGCATTATCTCTAAAAATAACCAAATTATTGGCAAAGGCTTTTATGAGTTTTTTGGTGCTCCGCATGCAGAGATTATGGCTATCGAATCTGTAAGGAAAAAGTATAGAAATAATTTTAATGAAGTCCTAGCTGGTAGCACCATAACAGTGACCCTGGAGCCTTGCAGTGAGTTTGGTAAAACACCTCCCTGCCTAGATGAAATTCTAAAATATAATTTTAAAAAAATAATAATTGGTCAGTTAGATGCTTCTCAATCCAGTTTAGAACGCCTAAAAAAATCTGATATCGAGGTTGTTACTGAAGAAATCCCTAACGAACTTAACAAAGGGTTTTTTAAAAATTTAAAATATAAGAAGCCTTATGTCAGAGCAAAAATTGCAATGTCAGAGGATAAAAAGATAGCCTTTATAGAAGATGACAATCAATGGATCACTTGTTCAGCTTCAAGGTTAGACGGGCATAAATTTAGAGCCTTATCAGATATAGTTTTGACTGGTTCAGGGACAATTAAAAGGGACAACCCTGCGCTAGATGTCAGGGATAGCGAGATTACCCAATTAAAAAATTTCCAACAGCCCATAAGAGCTATTATTGCATCTGAATCAAAATTAAATGCGGACCTAAAATTCTTTAAAACTCCCGGTCCAAAAATAATATTCTGCAGCAATAAGGATGTTTATAAAAATTTAGATTCTGTAGTGGATTTAGAAGTATTTGAAATAGAAGATTCAAAAATAAAAATTAATTTATTAAGACTACTGGACGAGTTATCTTCACAAGACATACATGATGTTCTATTGGAATCAGGACCCAAATTAATTACTTCATTCATAGAAGCCGATTTAATAGATGAGTTCATTATTTACATTGCGCCGAAGATACTATCAAATACAGCTCTATCATTTTTTGAAGGTGAGGATTCTAAAAGTCCTTTCAACTCAAAAGATTTTATACTGAGCGAAGAAGCGTCAATAGAAAGTGATAAAAGAATAATATACAGAAGAAAAAATGGAATTAAATAAAACAGAAGAACTGATCGCTGAAATCAAGAAAGGAAATATGGTTCTTTTGATGGATGATGAAGATCGAGAAAATGAAGGCGATTTAATCTTAGCTGGAGAGATGGTTTCTCCGGATAAAATTAATTTTATGGCAAAAAATTGTAGAGGTTTAATTTGTTTGGCTATGAGCCAGGAAAAATGTGATGCTTTAAATCTTAGTCAGATGGTTTCTGATAATAAAAGTGGCCATGGTACTGGTTTTACAATTTCTATTGAAGCGGCAAGTGGAATAACTACAGGAATTTCAGCAGCTGATAGATCTAGAACCGTTAAAGTAGCTTCTAAATCTCGAGCTAAAGCTAAAGATATAGTTTCACCGGGGCATATTTTTCCAGTGAAGGCTGTTCCAGGAGGAGTTTTATCTAGAGCTGGTCATACCGAAGGCAGCACTGATCTTTGCCGCCTAGCCGGCCTAAATGAATCGGCAGTAATTTGTGAAGTCATGAACGAAGATGGAACTATGGCCAGAAAAAAAGGATTAATAGAATTTAGTAAGAAATATAATTTAAAGATTGGAACTATTGCCGACTTAATCAATTATCGAATCATCAATGAACAGACCGTCGAAAAAGTAGAACAAAAAATTGTTAAAACGGAATATGGAAAGTTTACCTTGATGCTTTATAAGGATTCTATAAGTGGCGAAACTCATGTTGTTTTTAAAAAAGGAAGAATTTCTAAATCAAAACCTGTTTTAGTAAGAGTTCAGCAAACAAATGTAATGCATGACCTTCTTAGAGTGGACGAATATGGCGCAAGATGGTCCCTAGGTGATGCTATGAAAAAAGTTAATAAAGAAGGTTCTGGTTTGATAATAGTTATCGATGGTGGAAAAACAAACGATGAGGTCATTCAAGAAGTAGAAGCCCTAAAGGACCCTTATAAGAAATCTTCGACTGGTATAGATGTAAGAAGAATTGGAGCAGGCTCTCAAATCCTTAGAGATCTGGGAGTTAAGAAAATTAAACTCATGGGCTCGCAAACAAGATACCCTTCTATTTCTGGATTTGGCTTGGAAGTAACTAAATACATTCAGAAATGAGTAAAAATAATCCAATAAATTTTAAGCTACGAAAAACAGACTACTCTGATTACAAAGTCTTGGTTATTAAGACGAAATGGAATTCTGAGATCATTGCGCCAATGGTAGATGATTGTTTAAAGGAATTAAAAAATCAAAAAATAGTTCCTGAAATCATCTCAGTGCCAGGAGCATATGAAATTCCTTTTATTGCGAATAAAAAAGCAAGTAAATTTGATTTAATAATTACCCTTGGAGCTATCATCAGAGGAGAAACTCCTCATTTTGATATCATCGCTCAAACGATAAGTGACTCCATAATGCAAACCAGCTTAAATAAAGATACACCCATAATTTTTGGAGTCTTGACTACAAACAATATTGATCAAGCCAAAGAAAGAGCAGCTCAAAAAGGTAGTGAGCTGACACTAAGCGGACTTAATATCTTGGATAATCTATCAGATGATTAGATTAAAAAAATTACCGTCACCTGCAAAAAAAAGAGAATTGATTATTCAGGCGCTTTATCAGAAAGAGATATCTGGTTGTTCTAATACAGAAGTTTTCAAACAATTTAAACAAAATCATAAGTCCATAGATTTACAGGAATTTGAAGATATTCTTAAGGCAATTAAAAGAGATAATTTAAAAATAGATGCAGAAATAATAAATTTTTCTAAAGTAGAATTATCTGAAATAACTGAAATTGAATTATCTATTTTACGTTTAGCTATCTTTGAACTAAAAGAAAATACTTTAGATAAGGCTATTGTTATTAATGAGGGAATTAGACTTGCTAAAAAGTTTGGCCAAGACTCAAGTCATAAATTTGTTAATGCAGTTTTAGACAAGATCGTTGTCTAAGCTCAGAGATCAGGGTTCATTAAAATTGTACTTGCATCATCTGGACCAGTAGAAATAATATCCACAGGGACCCCACAAACTTCTTCGATTTTTTTAATAAAGATTTTTGCATTTTCAGGAATTTCTTTATAGGAGTTTACTCCTGCACAAGGTTCAGTCCAGCCAGCACATTCAATATAGGAAGGCTCCACATCATCTAGCTCCATGCATTCAGCAAAAGCTAATTTAGCAGCGTCTTGATTGTAATCTGTACAAATTTTTATCGACTCCATTCCATCTAAAACATCTATTTTGGTTAAACATAAGGCTGAGACACTGTTGGACTGAACGATTCTTTTCACAGTCACTGCATCAAACCATCCACATCTTCTTGGTCTTCCTGTGGTTGCTCCAACTTCACCGCCTTTAGTAGCTATTTCAACACCCAGCTCATCATGAATTTCAGTTGGCATTGGTCCTTCTCCAACTCGAGTTACATATGCTTTCACAACGCCTAAAATATACCCGACATCTAACGGACCGCATCCTGCTCCTGAAGCTATGCCTGCCGGAGAGCAATTGCTCGAAGTAACAAAGGGATAAGTACCTTGATCAACATCCAATAATGCTCCCTGAGCACCTTCGAAAAGAATCCTTTTATTCTCATTATTTAATTTCAAAATTGTTCCTGATACATCGGCTAAAAGTGGTTTTAATTTTTCACCATATTCTAAATTTTTATCTTTGGTTTCATTAAAATCTAACTCGTCCACACCAAAGTAATTTTTAAATTGGAAATTATAGTAAGACAGAGTCTCTTCTAATTTCGGCGTAAGTTTAGACTCAGACAGAGTATCTACAATTCTAATTGCTCTTCTGGCTACCTTGTCCTCATAAGCTGGACCAATCCCTCTTAGTGTCGTTCCGATAGTGGTGAAGCTGTTAGATTTTTCTTTTAGTTGATCGACTAAAATATGATACGGCTGAATCAAAGTACAAGCTGGACTTATTTTTAATCGATCTAATATTCCGTCAGCGAACGGCTCTATTTCTTCTATTTCTGAGAATAAGGCATCACAAGATACAACCACACCCCTACCTATCAAAGAAGAAGCATTTTTATGACAAATAGATGAAGGTAATAGGTGTAAAACCAATTTCTTACCATCGACTATTAGAGTATGTCCGGCATTATGACCGCCTTGATATCGGCAAGCTGCATGAGCTTTATCGGACAAAAAATTAACTATTTTTCCTTTTCCTTCGTCTCCCCATTGCAACCCTAATACTGCTAAATTTTTAGCTCCCATTAATCTTCCATTTTTATTTTAATTAAAGATATTAAATCTATATCAAAGCCTATTGCATTTCGCATATTATTATCAGAGCTTTTGCTTTGATATTGCCCGCCATTAGCTATTGCAAATCCATATTTTGAAGAATGTACCGAAAATACCAGCCCTTTATGGTAATCGTAGCCAGGGAAATCTGTCATATCAAAGTGGAAATCTACATCTGAATAGTTAGCGGCTAATTCCTTAAGTTCTTCAACATTTTTTTTTGCAGTATTACTAATTTTCGTAATTTGTTCCAAACAACTTATATCTCCATGACAGCTCATTAACTGATTCAAATCATCTTGAATTTTTTGGTTTATGTCTTTGCCTTTTAACCAGTCGTCTAAATTAGATTTAGATTTACTAGAAATTAGTTTTCTCAATTGCATAATTTCTTCTTCAGCAAGAGTGCAATTATTAATTAGTTCATCAAGAGTATCTGTCATTCCAAGAGATACTGTGATCCTCTCAGAACCCGCAACTTTAAAACTTTCTAGCAGTAGATCTATCAACTCTTTCTCTTTGTCTTTTGAGCCAAAAACCTCAACTCCTGCTTTTATTGTTACTCTTGATCTGCTGAATGAATCCTTTCTTTTCTTAATGACCTCTCCAGAATAACAATATTTTTGAATGTCTAATTTATTACTAGCTTGATCTATTCTTGCTATCTGTTGAGAAATATCTGGACGAATTGCTATTTCATTAGAGCTTAAATCATCGTAAAAAGTAAAAGCAGAGTTTTTTAATTCAGAGTTTACATCGCCACCTAATGCATCAGCATACTCAATGATAGACGGATAAATGAGCTGAAATTTTTTGCTTGAATACAGGTCCAAAAGTGATCTTTTGAGAGATTCTAGTTCTTGGGCTCGATCCGGCAGTATGTCCTCCACGCCCTCGGGAAGATTGAAGAGGCTTTCAGTCATAATTATTGTTTTGGAGTTCCAACAGAGCTATCTAAATACTTGAAAAAATCACTATCAGGATCGATTAAAAGTATGTCAGATTTATTTTGAAAGGTCGATTGATACGCCTTTAAACTTCTCGTGAACTCATAGAATTCAGCATTTTTATTGAAAGCTTTAGCATAAGTGGATGTCGCTATAGCGTCACCTTGACCTTTGGTTATCTCTGCTGTTTTATAAGCATCAGCCATAATAACTGTTCTTTCTTTATCGGCATTTGCTCTAATTTCTTCCGCCTGTTCATTTCCTTCTGCTCTTAACTCTTGCGCAAGTCTTTCTCTCTCTGTTCTCATTCGATTGTAAACGGATTCATTTACTTCAGATGGTAACTCTATTTTCTTCACCCTTACATCGATAACTTCAACGCCTAATTCACTTGTAGCTACTCTATTTATGTCTTCAGTTAAAGCTTTCATAAGCTCATCTCTTTCTCCGGAAATAACTTCTATTACTGTCCTGATACCAAATTGGTTTCTTAAGCCCTCATCAACACGCTGAGTTAGAAGTGTTCTCATAGCTCCTAATTGGCCGCCCGATGAAGTTATATAAAACTGTTCGTTATCACTTATCTTCCACTTCACGAAAGAATCAACAATCAATCTTTTCTTTTCTTGAGTGTAATAAGGCTGAGGGACAGCGTCCAAGGTTAAAACTCTGGAGTCAAACTTCTTCACTGTATTAAATACTGGGATTTTAAAGTGCAATCCAGACTCAATTTTTGGGTCGATAATTTCACCGAACCTTAAAAGAATGCCAGTTTGTTTATCATTAATAATATAAATACTGTTTGCCAAGACAACTATTACTAGAAGAGAAATTATTATGAAGCTTGTTCTAAAGGTTTTCATTATCAATTATCTCCTTTCCTGTCTTTTTCTAATTTCTTCAATTACTTGATCTGTTAGATTTTGGATACCTGACCCAGATAAATTATTGGTTGAATCAGTAGTTTGTGATTCAGAGTTATTTCTAGCAATTGAAGCTGCTGCAATCTGATCTAATGGAAGATACATAATATTGTTACCATCCTTAACATCAATCATAACTTTGGTGCTGTTACTCATTACAGATTGAAGAGCATCTATATATAAACGCTTTCTAGTTACGCTTGGTGCTTTATTATATTCTTTAAGTAACTGGTCAAATCTTGTTGCCTCACCTTGTGCCTCTGCAATAACCTTTGCCTTGTAACCTTCAGCATCCTGAATGGCTCTTTTGGCTGCTCCACGAGCAATCGGTACAACCTCATTGGCATATGTTTCTGCTTCATTTCTCAACGTAACTTCATCTTCTCTTGCTTTCACAACGTCGTCAAAGGCTGCCTTTACAGCATCCGGTGGTCTAGATTCTCTTATGCTCACTGTTACCACTTCTATACCGGTCTGATATGAATCTAATCTATCTTGAAGTCTTCCTCTAACATCAAAAGCTATTTGTTCTCTTCCGGTGGTCAAAACATCATCCATCGTATTGCTTCCTACTACGTGCCTTAAAGAAGACTCAGACGCTTGAGCAATACTGTCTTCAGGAGATGCAGCCTCTAAAAGATAGAAAACTGGGTTAGATTTCTTATATTGAACTGCTACTTCTACGTTAACTATGTTTTCGTCTTTAGTTAAAATTGAAGAATTAGTAGTGTGGGTGTAAAGCCTTTCAGTATTTACAATGAATCTGTTATCTACAAATGGCGGGTTCCAGTGAATTCCAGGACCTTTGGTTGTAGCATATTTTCCAAATCTAAGGACTACTGCTTCTTCTTGAGCATCGACGGTATATATTCCAAAGGCTCCGTACAAAAGAGCTAAAACCATTAGTCCAGTGGGAAGTATTTTTTTAAAAGATGGCCCTTTACCAGAATCTGAACCAGATCCACCACTGCCACCTAAAAAAGACCCTATTAGGGCTTTAAATTTTTTAATTGCTTCGTCGATATCTGGAGCGTCATTTCTGTTGCCCCAAGGATCTCTCGAACCGTTATTTCCATTATCATTCCAAGACATGATGGCTATTCTATGTCTTTCGAGAGAATAATGGAACTGAACTATTGTAAATAAGACAGAATTTTTATAATGATATTCGATTGGTTGCAAAAAAAGATCTCGGTAGTATTTAATTTGTTTAACCAAGTCATTTGTCTTTTAGCTAATTGGTAGTTTGCATTAGTTGCTTTTTCAATCATTTCATCTTTCGATAAGTTATTTTCTAAAAACTCTACAACTTGTTTATATCCAACTGCTTTAAGAATAGGTATATCTTTTGAGTATTTATTTATTAACATTTCCGTTTCTTTAATTAAACCTGCATCAATCATATTTTCAAAGCGAACTCTTAGATCATGCTTAAATTTTTTTCTATCTTCAGGAATAATTGCAAAGGAAAATGATTTTCTTTTGTCAAATGTGTCTTTTGGCTTTCTCTCTTTTAATTGGTCTATCGACTTGCCTGTAATTAAAAAAATTTCTAAAGCTCTTTTTATTCTTTGTTTGTCATTTTCGTGAATTCTCGTTGCTGAAATAGGATCTACTTTCATCAGCTCGCTATGAAGGTATTTAAGCCCTTTCTCTCTTTCTTGTTGATCTAGTTTTTTTCTTATTTCTAGATCTTGCTCCGGAAGGTTAGCCAAGCCATTAAATAAACTATAGAAATACATCATGGTGCCGCCCACCAGAATATTATTTTTATTTTGCTGATCATTTTTTGAGATTATTTCTATGATATCTTTCTTAAAACTTCCCACCGAATAGCTTTCATCTGGCTCGATGCAATCTAGCAAATGGTGTGGGTATTTTTCTAAAATATTTTTTTCAGGCTTATTACTTCCAATGCTTGCGTGTTTATAAATTTGCACAGAATCGACACTAATTATTTCTGCAGAAAATTCTTGTGCCAACTCTATAGCAACTGATGTCTTTCCAGCATTAGTAGGACCATAGATTGAAATGATTGGGTTCATATTTGACACGATGAATAATCCTTGAGTTTTAAATATTAGATGTTAATTTAAAAACATATTAATATAAAATTTACATATGTCGGGGAGAAAAATATGGAAATGCACTTTGCTAGTATCTGGGAAGAAATATCTGATCTTATTCCTAATGAGCCAGTTTTAATTTGTGAAGAAAATATAAAAACGTGGAAAGAATTTGACGAACGTTCGGCAAGATTAGCTAATTTTTTAGAAAGCAAATCTTTAAAAGCAGATTCAAAAGTTGGCCTATATCTTCATAACTCAAATGAATACTTAGAGGCGCAATTTTCAGCATTTAAAATTGAAGGAGTTCCAATTAATGTGAATTATAGATACGTTGAAGAAGAATTAATTTATCTTTTAGATAATTCGGATGCTGAAGCAGTATTTTTTCAAAGTTGTTATGCAGATAGGATCAGCAAGATAGCCAACAAATTACCTAAAATAAAAGTTTTTATTCAAGTTGGTGGAAATGAGCAGTTGTCGATAGAAAACTGTTATTTATTCGAAGATATTATCCAAGAAACTGCTCCCTTGGATAGAAGAAAAAGAAATGAAGAGAACATATACATGCTCTATACAGGTGGAACAACGGGCATGCCCAAAGGCGTTATGTATAAACATAATCTTCTTATAAATGGCCTTCTTAAGACAGCTGCGTCTATGGGTTTTGACGTACCAGAAGACCCTGAAGATATTCCAAAAACAATTGTGGATCTAGCAAAATCAGGTCAGCTGGCAAAAACTATTGTGGCATGCCCTCTCATGCATGGAACCGGGATGTGGTTGGGAGCTTTTGTTCCTCTTTTTTCAGGTGGCTCGTGTGTGACGATCCCTCAATTAGGTTTCGATCCCGATCTTTTGTTAAAGAAAGTTGAAAATGAAAAAATTAATAATATTATTATTGTCGGTGATGCTTTTGCTAGGCCTCTCTTAGATTCATTAAATTCGGCAAAAGAAAATGATAATCCTTATGACTTGTCTTCATTGCGATCAATTATATCTAGTGGTGTTATGTGGAGTGCTGAAGTTAAAGAAGGTCTTTTAAATCATGCAGATATTTTATTAATCGATGCGATGGGATCAACGGAAGGAGGAATGGGCTCGTCTGTGGCAAGTCGAGAAGCACCAGCAATCACAGCTAAATTTACCATTAATCCCGGAGTAATAGTAATTACAGATGATGGAAGAGAAGTTGAACCAGGATCTGATGAAATGGGAAAAATAGGGACAAAAGGACTAGTTCCAGAAGGCTACTATAAAGATCCAAAAAAATCGGCTGAAACCTTCAAAGATTTTAACGGCGATAGATATAGTTTTCCCGGTGATTATGCATTAGTTGAAGCTGATGGAACGATTAAGCTTTTAGGTAGAGGTAGTAACTGCATAAATACTGCTGGTGAAAAAGTTTATCCTGAGGAAGTTGAAGAAGCCCTTAAAAGACACCCAGAAATTTATGACTGTTTAGTTGTTGGTATCGATGATCAAAAATTTGGTCAAAAAGTAGTAGCGGTTGCTTCAAGACAAAATGAAACTCTTAGTCAAGATGATTTAATAAATTTTTCTAGAGAGCATTTATCTGGATATAAATTACCAAAAAATATTCTCTTTGTAGAAAAAGTGGAGAGAGCGCCGAACGGAAAGGCTAATTATAAGTGGGCTAAAAGTGAAGCTGAGAATTACATAAAAAACTTATAAAGCCTCTTCACCTGTTTCACCGGTTCTAATTCTGACTGCTTGATCTAATTGGTAAACGAATATTTTTCCATCGCCGACCTTACCGGTATTTGCTACGTTTCTTATTGCTTCAACCACTCCATCTACTTGCGAATCTTGGACTGCCAGTTCAATTTTAATTTTTGGTAAAAAATCTACCTTATATTCGGTTCCTCTATAAAGTTCCGTTTGGCCTTTTTGCCTTCCAAAACCTTTTACTTCTGACACAGTCATTCCTGAAGCTTCAACTTCGCCTAGAGCTGCCCTAACATCTTCCAATTTAATCGGCTTAATAACCGCTACGACAAATTTCAAAATTTCTCCCTAAAAGTTTTGCAGAAAAACTACTTTACTCCTTATTAAAAAACCTTTCAAAGAATAGTTACTATTTTTTCTATAGACCTTTTAACTGAACCTTTTTTTGACGAAAGATAAGCATTCCCTTTTGCCTTTAATGTACCTAATGAGGAATTAGCCAATTGATTTTTCCAAATCAAAGAAATTTGTTTAGCTGTCTCGCCTTGTCGCAATATATCCAAATCTATGAGCTCTTCGGCTATCTCTTTGAAATTGTATGTGCTTTTACCTGATGTTAGTGGCAATCCATACTTAACGGGTTCTAAAAAATTTTGACCGCCATGAGGAATTAATGTTCCGCCAACAAAGGCTAAATCAGCAATCGAAAAAATTGAATCTAAATGGCCTATTTGGTTTACAACAGTAATATTATTTTTTAAATCCAGAAGATTTTTATTCTCAATTTCTAAAAATGAAAAATCTAAACTTTTTTCTTTCATTATTTTCCCAACATCGCTTGCTCTATGAGGATGTCTTGGAACTAAAATTAGGTGAAAGGAATCATCATTTAAATACTTAAAGCTTTCTAAGAGAATTTCCTCTTCAGAGGGATGCGTACTAGCACAAACAATTAATTTTTTATCGGCAAGAGCATTTTTATCAACCTTGAAAGACAGTCCTGTTAAGATTTCGTTTGCAGCATCAAATTTTAACGAAAAGTCATGAAAAGTTTTTTCTTCTTTAGCGCCCAATTTAATGAAATTATTTTTATCTTCCTGACTTTGAGAAATAATCAGGTCTATTTTAGAAAATATTTTTTTAGATAGATTAGAAATTTTCAAATATTTTTTAGCAGAATCATTGGAGAGCCTTCCGTTCAATAGAATGGAGGGAATATTTCTCTTGGAGCACTGATCAATCATATTTGGCCAAACTTCTGTATCAATTAGAATCATACAAATTGGATTCCAAGAATTTAAAAATTTGTGAACACTGAAAAATAAATCGAAAGGCAAGTATTGATGATTTAGAGAATTGCCATGTATCTTTTTTAACCTTTGAGAGCCGGTCACGGTTGTTGTGGTGACCAAGATATTTTTTTTTGGGTATTTTTCTTTTAAGCCCTCTATAAGACTCAAAGAAGTATTCACCTCTCCAACTGACACAGCATGTATCCAGATACAATTTTCTTCTGCGTTCTTTATCTTTTTTGGCAGAAAACCAAATCTTTCCTTAATTCTATGAACCTCCTCTCTAGAAAACTCTTTTTTTGAGAAAACTTTAAATAATGCAAAAGGCAAATAAAGAAAAGTTATTAAATTATAAAAAATCATTTTTTTTAGTCAGGTTTTACTAATTCTAGACTAAATGACTTGAAGTGATAAACCGTGGAGTCTACTCTAGTGGCTTAAGATGAAATTTTTTGAATTTTTTATTACTGTTTTTCTCAAAATCATTAGCTTTCTTCCACAAAGAATGCAGTATTTTGTCGGTAGATCTATAGGGTCTTTACTTTATAAATTTCTAAAGCAGAGAAAAGGAATCGCCCGATGGAATTTAAAAAAATGCTTTCCAGAATTCTCTACCGAACAAATTGAAAAAATTTTAAAAAAAAATTTCAGTCGCTTAGGAGAGTCTCTCTTTGAATTTTTAAATGCCTTTTGGGCTTCTGATAAGAAAATTAAGAAATTAATAATTAATTTTGAAGAAATCAAAGATATTGCTGATAATTTAGATTCCAAAAGAGGAAAATTAATTTTGCTACTGCATACCGTTAATGTTGATATGGCTGCTAGAGCTTCTTCTTTATTCCTGCCAGTATCAGGAATGGCAAAAGTGCAGAGCATTAAAATACTCAATAACCTTCTTGATTCAAGCAGACAAAAATTTACTGAAAGGATTTTTAGACCCAATGAAGGGAGTGATTTTTTGTCTTTCTTGAAAGATGGAAAGGCCAATTTGTATGCGCCAGATCAAGATTATGGCTACCAACATTCCTTGTTTATTGATTTTTTTGGCCACAAGGCTCTCACGGTCAAATTTCCCTCTATTTTAGTAGAAAGAACAAATTGTGAGGTTTTATTATTTACTCTAGATAAGAAAGGAAATTCGTATGAAGCGTCTTTAAAAAAATTAGATTTAGATGGTAAAGATATTGAAACTGACCTGAAGAAGATAAATTCTGCTGCAGAGAGCTATATTCAAAGATGCCCTGATAATTATTTGTGGATGCATAGAAGGTTTAAGAATAGGCCTGAAGGTGAAGATTCTTTTTACCCCAAAGATTTATTAAGAAATAGATCTAGTTAAACAAATATTATCTATCAGGCGAACTCCAGCATAGTTAACCGCCACAGCTATAAGAATTTTTTTATCTTCTATTTTTAAACTCTCTAGAGAAAGTGCATTCACCAATTCTAAGTAATCTATTTCAAATCCTTCTTCAGAGAATTTTTTTTGATACAGGTCTTTAAGAGTTTTGATGTACTCAAGAAACTTTTCTTCGTCTTGATCGTAATTAAAGATATGTTCTGATATCTCCTTTAGATAAGAATAAATTTTGGCCGCCTCTTCTCTTCTAGGCTTGGAAAGAAAACCATTTCTTGACGATAGAGCCAAACCATTTTTATCTCTCACTATAGGATGAGTTAACAACCTAGTATTTGAATTAATTTTTTTTAAATGTTCTTTGATTATTAATTGTTGTTGAAAATCTTTTTGTCCAAAAATACAAAATTCAGGCTTTATGACTTCTATAAATCTATTCACTATAGTTAAAACTCCATCAAAATGTCCGGGTCTACTTTTACCGCAAAGAAAATTATTCAAAGGAGCTTTTAGATTTTTTATATCGTGCAATAGTTCTTTATCGTCAGGAATAAAAACAAAATCACAATCTTCTTTTATGAGGAGATCTAAATCTGCTTCTAAGGTTCTAGGATACTTAGAAAAATCTTCGCTCGGACCAAATTGAAGTGGATTGATAAAAATACTAACGATAGTTGATAGATTTAATTCTTTAGCATGTCTTATTAGGCTGAGGTGCCCTAGGTGCAAATTTCCCATGGTAGGAATTAGGGCTAAGGGCTCGTTACGTTTGATTGAATTTAACTTATTAAAATTTTCTACAGTCTCCACTATTCAAACCAATGTTCTTGAGCTGGAAATTCGGAATCTTTAACTGCCTTTACATATGATGCTATCGCTTCTGCAATGGAGTTGTTTTCTTCTAAGAAATTTTTTATAAATTTTGGTGGTTTGTCTAAACACGATACACCCAACAAATCATGCACCACCATTATCTGTCCATCAGTATATGCTCCAGCACCAATTCCAATTGTTGGAATAGATAAAGCATCGGATATCTTTTTCGTTAATTCTACAGGAATGCATTCTAATAATAATAATTCGGCTCCAGCATTTTCTAAACTTTTTGCTTCTTCTATCATTTTAGAGTGTGACGAAGGATCCCTGCCTTGAACGAAAAAACCGCCAATTCTATTTATCGACTGAGGAGTTAAACCCATATGCGCACATACTGGTATGCCCCTCTGAGATAATAACTCCGTGGTTTTTAGAATAACTTCGCCGCCTTCAACTTTTACTGAGTTCGCACCGGCTTGCATTAACCTTGTAGCATTTTCATATGCTAACTGTTCGGTTGCATAACTCATAAAAGGCATATCAGCCATTAAATGAGCTCCTTTATTTCCACTTTTTACACACCTAAGATGATATAAAATATCTTCCATTGAAACAGGAACCGTTGAGTCATGACCTTGAATAACCATCCCAAGGCTGTCGCCTATTAAGATTATCTCTACTCCAGCATCGCACATCATTGAACTGATTGTCGCTTCATAAGAAGTCAGTGCAGCAAACTTTTCTCCTTTTGCTTTATGGTTTCTAATGGTTTGGAGAGAAATTGGTTTTGTGGGGGCTTGAGTAGACATTCGATTAGAAAAATATTTTAGCGTTTTTTTATTGAATTAAGTAATTAATAGTTTATTCATCTAAAAAATTAGAAACCTTTGAAGACACTATCGAAGCATTTTCTATAGGCAGAAAGTGAGAACCACTAAATTCTTCAATCTTTAATTTATCATTATTAGTTAAATATTCTTTGGCTTGATCTGAGAAAGTTGATGTACCAGATGATCCTCGCAAAATATATGTTGGTATGTTTAATCTTTTTAAATGCTTATAAGTATCATATGAAACTGTATTAAAAGTTTTTGCTTCCCAAACTGGATCGCAACTTAAAAGCATTTCTTCGCCAGCTCTTTTCAACCCGCCTTGTAAATAATTCTCTAAAGCTTCTTTTGGCCAAGTTTTAAAAATTGCTCTTCCAGTAAAATGATCTATAGCGTTTTCTAGACTATCAAAAGAATTCCTTCGCTTAGCTGCGCTTAAAGATATATCTGAGGACTCGCCTATTTTAAAAAATCTTTTATATTTTAAAGCGAAGGCCTCATTAGGCCTATAAAATAATACTGGCTCAATCATTATTAAATTTCTAATATTTTTCTTCTTGCTCGAAATATTGGCAGCCACAATCGCGCCCATTGAGTGCCCCATTAAATCGCATGTTTCAATATTTAATTCTTCGATAAAAGAAATTGCATCTTTTGCATAAGTTTCCCACGACTTAAGCTTTTTATGATCTGCCTTCGCCTTAGAAAGACCATGCCCTCTTTGATCCAAAAAATGTATAGACCTATTACCATTAAACTTTTCAAAAAGATTGGATAAAAAATCTATATAGGTAGACGCATTCAAACCTGTTGCATGTAAAAATATAATAGGATTTTCTGGAGATTTTGAATCAAAAGATAAATAAGAAAAAGTTTCTCCCTTTAAAATTATTTCTTTTCTTTCAGCTTTTAAACTCATTGTTATTGATCTATATTTGAATAATGACGATATTAAACACTGTAAAGGGTTTTCTTGACAATTCTGAAGCAAAAAAACTTGCTGAGCTAATAAACCTAACTGCTAACTTGGGACCCGGGCTTGAGATTGGAAGTTACTGTGGAAAGTCTGCTTTAATCTTTGGTGAAGCGTGCAAACAAAATAACTCTTTTTTCTTTACTGTCGATCACCATACTGGCTCAGAAGAACATCAAGTCGGAGAAGAATATCACGATCCTGATTTATATGACTCTAGGTTAGGAAAATTTAATACCCTGCCTGAGCTATTGAAAAATATAAATCAATCGCCCATGCAAAATAATATTATTCCTGTCGTTGGCGATTCAGCCAGTATTGCAAAGAGATGGAAAACCCCTTTGGGTTTGTTATTTATTGATGGCGGTCATAGCATGGAAGCTGCTTTGAACGACTACCATGGATGGAATGAATTTATTATACCAGGAGGCCTATTAGCTATTCATGACGTATTTCCTGATCCAAAAGATGGAGGAAGACCGCCTTATGAAATTTATTGCCTTGCAAAAAAATCCGGCAATTATGAGGAAATAGAAATGGTTAAGTCTTTAGCTATTCTGAGAAAAATTATTCGTTAAATAAATCAGAAGATTCTGAAAAACCATAAAGAGAATTCGCTGCTAAAATTACAGCTGCTGCAGTCCAGCTTGGTTTTTCAATTGGCCAATATTTTTTATCTGCAAATACATAACCTGTCCAGAATAACTGGCTTTCTGGATCAGCTAGGCTCAATACATCTGTAAAAATTTTCTCTGCTTTTTCTATTTCTGACATTCCAACCAAAGTCAAAACAAGCTCGCATGATTCTGCAGCTGTTACCCAGGGTTCCTCTGTTACACATTTACAACCCAGGTCCTTAATTACAAATTCTTCCCATCTAGAATTAATTCTTAATCTTGCGTCTTCTCCGGAAATAATTCCACAAAGAATGGGGTAATACCAGTCCATGCTATACCTATCTTTACTTTTCCAAGATCTATCAAATCTATGAGGCTTGCTGTTAATGGCTTCATACAAAAGATTTATTTCCTTTTCATAAATATTTTTAGAAAAACCAAGTTTATTTGATATTTTTTGAAAGCAACGCAAACTTTTATAAATTGAAGAACAACCAGTTATTAAGGAATCATTCATCCATTCATCATTTTCATCTTTAGCCCATAGAATATCTCCTTCTTCAGATTGTCCTGAAATTACAAATTCCATAGCTTTTACTATTGTTGGCCAAATAAATTTTAAAAACTCTTCATCCTTAAAGTTTAGGTAGTGATGCCACGCACCAGTTGCTATATAAGCTGAAAAGTTAGTCTCTTTCCGTGCGTTTATTATTTCCTTTCCTAGGTACTCTGAACACCAAGAACCATCTTGTTCTTGAACATTCAATAACCATTCATAAGCTTTTAAAGATTCTCTTTGATAACCTAAGACATCCAAACCCATTGCTGATTCGATATGATCCCAAGGATCAATTTTACTATTTGGTTCCCATGCGATAACTCCGCTTTCTTGCTGACAAGAAATTATATATTTAGCTAAATGACTATACGAATCAACAGAGTTTTTTTTCATTTTTATTTTTCAGCCTTATCAAAATAAAGTACTACACTCTTTCCTATTAACGGCTGGAGTAAAAATTCTAAAATTTTTGTAAAAACTGGTTTTTTCATCATATCCCAGACTAAAAACCTATGATAAAAATCTATAATTTTTGAACTATCTTTTGAATCCCACATCAAACATTGAAGCCACCAATATGGTGAATGAAGGGCGTGCGCCCAGTGCCTTTTTTTAAATTTGAGCCCTAATGAAAGAATTGAATTTTTTAAATTATTAAATTTAAAAATCCTTACATGTCCTCCAGGAGTATTTTGATAATCTACGCTCAATTTCCAACAAATCCACTCAGGAAAATATTTTGGAACACTAACTGCCATTTTTCCACCAGGCTTTAAGACCCTTTCTATTTCTTTAAGTGCGCTTTGAAAATCAATTATGTGTTCAAGGACCTCAGAGCAAATTACATAATCGAAAGTTCCATCCGCAAAAGGGAGTTGTGTTGCGTCTGCAACACCAAATTTACAAAGTTTTGAATTGTTATTTTCATCAAACTCATCAAAGTTTTTCTCAGCTATCTTTACGTCTGACAGGCTCATATCAAAACCATAAACATCTATATTTGCGGACATATAAGCACCAAAACAATGACGCCCTTGTCCACATCCAAGATCTAAAAATTTTTTATTAGATTCGAATTTAAAATTATCAAAATTTATGGTTTGCATTTAATCTTCCCACTTTTCAATTTCTGCTTCATACATTTCAGTCGCTCTTATCGCAACTTCATTCCATTGCAAATCCTTGCGGATTCTTTGAAAACCTTTCTCAGCTAATGATTTTTTTAATTCTTCATTGGGCAAAAGAGCCAAGATAGCCTTTTCTAATTCTTTTGACTTGCCTGGCTCAACTATAATGCCACAATCTTTTATAACTTCGGGGATAGCGCCTCCAGAAGTTGTGATAACTGGAACCTTGCATGCCATTGCTTCTCCGACAGCAAATCCAAAACCCTCATAAAGAGAAGGAATTACAACTATATCCGCTGAGCAATATAAATCTCTAACCTCTTTAAAGGATAGTTTTTTATTGAAGGTAATATCCTTTTCTATTCCTAGTTTTTTAATCAATCTTTTTGTGTGACCGCCTTTTTTTGATCCTCCAATAATTTGAAGAGATGCATTGCTGTGAATATCTTTGACTGAGGCAAATGCCTTTAGCAGAAAATCTAAACCCTTTAAAGGAACATCAGCACTTGCAGTAGTTACAATTCTTAAAGGAACTTTTTGCACAGTTTCATCTGGATAGTAAGCATCAGTATCTATTCCGTTTAAAATTACACTCATCACTGATTTTTTTAAACCAAAGTCATTATGAATGTCTTCTTTGGATGACTCAGAAACAACTATTACCGATTTGAGTTTTTTAGCTACCTGAATCTGCATTTTTAGAAAGGAATGCCACCTAATCATTAATAACTTCAAAAATAAAGATTTTGTACTTTTTAGTTGAAACTTAAGATCTTTAGAAATTGGATGATGAATAGTAGTGACTAAAGGAATTTTCTTTTGAAAGAAAATCATTTCATAACATAAGCTTTGATTATCATGAATAACATCAAACTCATCTAACCTGTTTTTTAATGATTTTTTTATTCTTTTGCCAAAGGTATAAGGCTCAGAAAAACCGCCTGAGTTGATACTTGCCCACTCAAAAAAATTTATTGGATTGAGAAGCTTTTTTAACTCAACGTCTTTAAATTTATTTTCTTTAGAATAAAGATCTAAACTTGGAATTTTTTCCAATTTAATATCTTCATATAAATCTGGATATGGTGGCCCAGAAAAAACAGTAACTTCGTGGCCTAAATCTCTTAAAGCTTTGGTCATATATTTAACATATATGCCTTGCCCGCCAGAGAAAGGATTACTGCGATAACTAAGAAAGGCTATTCTAAGTTTTCTCATGCTAAGTGCTTTGTAATTAATCTATTGAAGAAAGCCACTCAGGAAAAGAATCTCTTTTCCCCCTGACTTGATCGAAATAATTTTTTTGGAGAGTCGTTGTTATCTCTCCTCTTTTACCACCTGAAATTAGTTTTTTGTCTACGCTTCTTATAGGTACCACTTCAGCAGCAGTGCCTGTAAAAAATAATTCATCTGCTTCCAGAACATCTTTTGCCTTAATTTTTTTTATTTGTACTTCGATATTTAGTTCTTGAGCCAAGCTTATGATACTTTTTCTAGTAATGCCGTCTAAGGACGCATCAAGATCTGGCGTAAGCAGAATATTATTTTTTACGACAAAGAAGTTCTCTCCTGTACCTTCTGAAATATTATTTTCATTGTCAAGCATAAGCGCTTCATCAAAACCCTCTTTCATGGCCTCTTGCAAAGCCATAATAGATTTTACGTAATTTCCATTAACCTTTGAACGAGAAACTATGTTTCCTGTTTCCCTTTTATACGAAGAAATTTTTATATCAATACCGTTATCAAATGCCTCTGGAGACATATAACTTGGCCATTCCCAAGCGGCGACGATGCAATGTACTTTTAAATTATCAGCTCTTAATCCCATCCCCTCAGAACCATAAAAGCACATAGGTCTTAAATAACCCTCATCTAACTTATTAACTCTAAAAACTTCTTTTTGAGCTTTGTTTAGCTCTTCTTGAGAAAAAGGAATCTCAAGATTGACTGCTCTAGCAGATTCAAATAATCTTTTTGTATGGTCTTCTAATCTAAAAATCTTTGTCCCGTCTTCTGTAGCGTATGCTCTCACTCCTTCAAAAACTCCTAAACCATAATGCAAGGTGTGAGTTAAAACATGTACTTTTGCCTCAGACCAATCAACTAAATGACCGTCCATCCAAATAAATCCTTCCCTATTTGCTAAAGTATTCATGTTTGTTAAAAAAGTAACATTATAAGCGGGACAAATTTATATGAAAGTTAAATCTGAAATTTTTAGAGCCTATGACATCAGAGGAGTAGTAGATGAAGAACTGTCAGATGAATTAGTTAAAAATCTAGGTAAAGCCATAGGAACGTCTCTTCTTCGTCAAGGCAGAAAAGAAATTTGTGTGTGCAGAGACGGAAGGCTTTCTGGTCCAAAAATAATTGATACTCTAATAAACGGAATTATCTCAACAGGTTGCAATGCTGTTGATATGGGAATGGCTCCAACCCCGCTTTTATATTTTGCAACTTTCACAAGTCACGTGATCGATGGAGTAATGATTACAGGAAGTCATAATCCTAAAAATTACAACGGATTCAAAATTGTATTCAACCAAAAATCTCTTACTAGTGATTCTATACAAGAATTAAAAAAACTGATCATTAGTGAAGATTATGAAATTGGTTCTGGTGTAATAAAGTATCTATCGGTTACAAAGGATTATATTAAAAGCCTTAGAGAAAAAATAAAAATAGAGCGTCCTTTAAAAGTTGTGCTGGATTGTGGAAATGGTGTTGGAGGAGTTATTGCTCCAGAAGCATTTAAAGCTATGGGGATAGAGTTAGTAGAAATTTTTTGTGAGGTAGATGGTAATTTTCCTAACCATCATCCTGATCCAGGTAACCCAAAAAATATGATTGATTTAAGTAAAGCTGTCATAGAAAGTTCTGCTGATCTTGGGATTGCATTAGATGGTGATGGAGATAGACTCGGAGTCGTAGATAATTTAGGAAATATAATTTATCCAGATCAATATCTATCTCTAATTTCAGAGGCTATTTTAAAAGAGAATGATAAGAGAAAAATAGTATTCGATGTCAAATGCTCTACTCAGCTTAAAAAAGCCATAGAGAAAAATGGAGGCATTCCGGTAATGTCTAGAACAGGGCATTCTTATATAAAATCAGAAATACTCAATTCGAATGCTATTTTAGGCGGAGAAATGAGTGGGCATATTTTTTTCAATGACAATTGGTTTGGCTTTGATGATGGAATTTTTTCAGCATTAAGACTCATTGAGATATTAACAAAAGAGAAGAACTCTTCTTCAGATATTTTTAATAGATACCCTCAGTTATTTAATACACCGGAATTGACAATTAAAACTACAGATGAAGAAAAATTTAAAATTATTGAAAGATTGAGAAGTGATTTTCAGTTTGATGAATATGAGAGAATCCTGATTGACGGATTGAGGCTTGAAAATAATTTAGCGTGGGGTCTGGCTAGAGCATCTAATACTACTCCAACCATAGTCTTAAGGTTTGAAGGAAATACTGAAGAATCGTTAAAAGAAATAATTCAAATTTTCCAAAAAGCTTTATTTGATATAGATAAAAAGCTTATTATTGATCTAAATTTATAAATATGAGCATTGCAAAAAAAAGCGCTGAGAATATATCAAAAGTTTTAATTGAAGCTTTGCCTTACATACAAAAATTTTCAGGAAAGACTATCGTAATAAAATATGGCGGAAGCGCAATGAGTGATGCTTATTTAAGGAAAAGCTTCGCGCGAGATATTGTTTTAATGAAAACAGTAGGTATCAATCCAATTATAGTTCACGGGGGAGGCCCTCAAATTCAAAAAGGTTTAAAAAGAGCCAAAATAGAATCTGAATTTATTGGCGGTGTAAGAGTCACGTCTCCTGAAATTATTAATACCGTTCAAAAGGTTCTAGATAATGAGGTAAATAAAGAAATTAAAGAGCTAATAAATTCTTGGGGCGGCAATGCTCAAGCTTTATCGGGAAAAAGATCATCATTTATAAAAGCTCAAAAAAATCCTACACAAAAAAGACTCGGGGAAGTTGGAGAAATTTTGTCTATACAAAAAAAACTTATTACGAATACATCTAATAAAAAAATTCCAGTCATATCGCCTATAGGGTGGGATAAAAATGGAAACCCTTTAAATATAAATGCAGATTATGTGGCATGCTATGTTGCAGGAGCCTTAAAAGCAGAAAAAATTATATTAATGACTGATGTATCTGGAATAAAAGACTCTCAGGGTAAAAAAATATCTGAAATGAACTTAGCAAATGCAAAAAAAATATTCAAAGATAAGAAATCTATTAAAGGCGGGATGCTGCCTAAACTTAGCTCAGTAATATCTTCTTTAGAAAAGGGAGTTTCATTTGCTCATGTTGTGGACGGAAGAGTGCCTCATGCCGTTTTACTTGAAATACTTACAAACAAAGGTGTTGGTACCTTAATATCTAAATAAATGTCGAAAGATCCTGCTCCGAGAAAAATTCAAATTATGCAAACTTTAGCTTCGATGCTGGAAGAGAGGGAGCCAGTAAAAATTACTACTGCAGAGTTAGCAAAAAGAACAAATATTACTGAAGCTGCTATATATAGACACTTCCCAAGCAAAAGAAAAATATATGAAGAGTTAGTCAATTTTTTTGAAAGTAGTGTTTTTCCTAGGATTGGTTCAATAAAAAAAGATTCAAATATTGATGATGTTGCAGGCAATATAGTCACTCTTGTTTTGACTTTTTGCGAAAAGAATAAAGGGATCTCAAAAATTCTTAATAGAGAAGCCCTATCTGTGAGCGAGAGCAAAATAGAAGATAAAATTTCACTTCTTTTTGACAAAATCAATCTTGAAATAAAGCAATCTTTTCAGAATTACGAAAAAGAAACAAAAGGTAGACTGTCTTTAAACTCTTCCTCAGCTTCAGATTTAATTATTTCCTGTATGGAAGGACAAATTCAGATGTTTGTTCGAAGCAAATTTAAAAGAGATATTGTTGAAAGCTGGACTGAGCACTGGAAAGTTCTAAAAAAGACTATTTTTATTTAAAGATATTAATCTAAGAAAAACTCAAATATTGTCTCCTGATCTTTATTATTCGCAGCTTGCCCATCAACAAGGTTAATTTTCTTAGCTATAAGACCGGGCGGCCTTTTTTGGACTCCGTATTCTACTGAGTCTATTATGCGCTCCATATAATCCAACCATATTGGAAGAGCTGTAGTGCTTCCAAATTCGTTTCGCCCTAAAGAAGATGGTTGGTCATAACCAAACCATACTGTTGTAAGAATATTTTTATTGAACCCAGTAAACCAAGTGCTTTCTGCGTCATTAGTTGTTCCAGTCTTTCCAGCAAAATCATCTCTGTTTAGTGATTTTATTTTTTTTCCCGTTCCTCTAGATGTAGCCTCTCTCAAAATATCATTAATCATGTAAGCGACTCTTGGATCAATGGCGTAATTAATTTTTTCTTTAGACTTTTTTCCAATCCAACTTTCAATAAGATTGTTATCTGGATGACTATCTTTTAAAAAATCTATTTCTTGTTCATTAATTTTAATTTTGCTGATGTAAGTGGGTTTAATGCTGATGCCTCCATTTGCAAAAATAGAGAAATATGAAGCATTATCAATTGGGCTAAGGCCATAAGAACCCAAAGCCAGAGACAAATCATTTGGCAAAGAATTTCTATCGAATCCAAATCTTGTAAGGTAGTTTTTTGTTTTCGATAAACCCAGATCTTGTAAAAGCCTTATAGAAACTACGTTTCTTGACTGTAATAAAGCCTCCCTTAATCGGGTCGGCCCGTAAAACTTTCCACTTGAATTTTTAGGTCGCCAATAATCTTCGAGATTTTCATCTTCAAAAACAATAGGAGCGTCATTGATTAAGGAAGCTGGAGAATATCCATTTTCAAATGCCGCAGCATATAAAAATGGTTTGAAATTTGATCCAAGCTGGGGTTTTGCCTGGGTAGCTCTATTAAATTTACTAGCTATGAAATTATAGCCTCCAACCATAGAGAGGACTTGTCCCGTGGTTGGGTCCATACTAACTAGCGCTCCCTGAACATCAGGATGCATTCCAAGCTCATAGAAACTATCAGATAAAGTTTTCAACCAAATGAGATCTCCTGTTTCAAAAAAAGAATCAAAGTCTTTCAAGGCCGCTTTCTTTTTATTGGAATTTACCCTTGGTCTAATTTTATTTTTAATACGATTAAAATTAATAGTAACTATTACGCCATCTTTTTTTATTAAACTTAATTTACGAGATTCCGCAGAAAGAATTAAAACTGGAGAGAACTCGTTATAGTCAGGCCTGTCAGATAAAAAATCCAAAACTCTATCTAAAGGATTCTCAAGATCCTTCTTTATTCCATATATATCTTTAAAATTTTCTTGATTATAATTAGCGGCATAAAAAAGATCGCTTCTTTGAGTAAACTTCTTGGGTAATAAATCTATGAAATTAGATGGGTTTTTAAATCCGTGTCTTATTTCATAATTTTCTATTCCTTTTTTCAAGGCAGCATTAGCAGCCAGTTGATTTTTTGAATTTATAGTTGAGTAAACCTCATAACCTTCTTTATAAGCAGATAAACCATATTTAGAAATCATATATCTTCTGATTTCTTCAGCAAGATAATCTGCTTCTACCTCAGGAGATACTCCTTTAAATGATGCAGAGATTGGCTCTTTAATAGCTATCTGAAGAGTATCTTCATCAATATAGTCCAAAATTTCCATTCTAGATAGAACCCAATTACGCCTGACAAGTGACCTTTGAGGATTAGCTAACGGATTAATTCTTGACGGCGCTTTAGGCAAACTAGCTATCATGGCTTTTTCAGCCAGGCTTAAGTCGATTAGTTTTTTTCCGTAATAAATTTCTGCAGCTGCAGCAATTCCATATGCTCGATTTCCTAAAAATATCTGATTCACATACAGTTCAAATATCTCTTCTTTCGAAAAAGATAAATTTAATTTTAGGGCCATAAATATTTCTTTAAACTTTCTTTCAAAAGTTTGATCTTTAGTTAAGACGTAATTTCTTACAACCTGCATGGTTATAGTTCCCCCACCGCTCACTATTTCTCCTTCCCTGATGAGCTCAAAAGTCGCCCTTACCAAACTAAAAAAATCAACTCCCGAATTAGAAAAAAAACTACTATCTTCGGCTGCTAAAAAAGCATTTACCAAATCTTTGGGTATTTCATCAAAACTTAATTTAGTTCTATGAACCTCCCCATATTCACCGATTAACTTTTTATCGAACGTAAATATTTTTAAAGGTACTTGAAGCTCAACTTTTCTAACGTCTTCCGCCGAAGGCAAATCAGGAGCAAAATATAAATAGACTCCCATCGCAAATTGAATAGGCAACAGGAGCAGAAAAGCTGCCAAGAATAATATTTTTTTATTTAAAAGTCTGTTCACAAGTTGTTTAAAGTAAAATAGTAGCTTAATTTTAATAAAAGAAATGTTTTCATGAAAATTTTCTTAATAGGGCCTATGGGCTCTGGTAAATCTAAGATAGGCAAACTCCTTGCTGAGAGGCTTAATCTTACCCTAATTGATACGGACAAAGATATTGAAACAAAGTATGAAAAGAAGATTGTGGAAATTTTTGAATCTGAAGGAGAAAAAGAGTTTAGAAAGAAAGAAAGTCAATTTTTTGCAAGCTTAACTAATTTAACAGACACAATAATTTCAACCGGTGGTGGAATAGTTGAAAGTCGTTCCAACATAGAGCTTTTAAAAAAAGAAAAATTGGTAATTTTTTTAAATGCATCGGTGCAAAAGCAGCATGAATCTACAAAAGGCAGTAAAAAAAGACCGCTGCTAAACAATACTGACTCTAGAAAAGTATTAGAGCATCTATACTCTAAAAGATTGGATTTATATCAAATGGTTGCGAAACTAGAACTTAATGGCGATAACCTGTCTAATGAGGAGATGGTTGAAGAAATAATAAGTTTTATAAATGTCTAAATCTATAAATATCAGAACTCAATCTCATAGCTATGAGGTCTTAATCGATGAAGGCTTAATCAAAACCTATGACTTTAAATGGCTTGTTCAAGGCAAACAAATCTTAATAGTCAAAGATTCAAATGTTCCTATTGAAATTTTAAAGGACTTAGAAAAATCTTTAAATAAATCTGAAGTTTCTGAAGTATTTCATATAGAAATTAAAACAAATGAAAGAAATAAAAGTTTTGAAGGAATTATGCCAATTTATGCCTTGCTCAATGAAAAGAAATTCAATAGAGACTCTTTAATTATAGGCTTGGGTGGTGGTATTACTACAGATATGGCTGGTTTTGTAGCTTCAAGTTATCTAAGAGGTATTGATCTAATTCAAATTCCTACAACATTGCTTGCTCAAGTTGATGCTGCAATAGGCGGTAAAACAGGAATTAATTTTTCGGGTTCCAAAAATAATATAGGTGCTTTTTATCAGCCGGAACTTGTACTAATGGATACCTCCTCACTAGAATCACTTCCTGAAAAAGATTTTACTGCTGGCCTTGCTGAAATAATTAAACACTCCTTGATAGCTGATAATAATTTATTTCAAAGATTGGAAAATACATTCCTCAACGGAAATAGCCTTTCAGAAGAAGAATTAATTCAGGTAATTTATGAAAGCTCTTTAATTAAAGCTTTTATCGTTTCAAATGATGAAAAAGAGAAAGGCGATCGTGCGCTCCTTAACTTTGGACATACTTATGGGCATGCATTTGAAGGCTCTCAATCGTTAAACGGTTTTTCACATGGAGAAGCTGTAGGCTTGGGAATGATATGCGCATCTAATTTATCGTTATTATTAGGAAATATTTCGCAAGAAGAATATGAAAGAATAATTGCCTTAATTAAATCCGTCGGCTTACCTTTTGAAATTCCAAAGGATTTTAATGTTGATGAATTCATGCAAGCTATGAGTAGAGATAAGAAGATTTTATCTAAAAAATTAAGATTTATAACGTTGAAAGGAATTGGAAGAGCTGAAATAACTGAAAATCTTGAAGAAGATCTAATTTTAAAAAGCATTAGCTTATAAAACTTAAATTTTATGCTCTTTTAAGTCATATTTGCACTTATTTAGTGCAAATATGACCCCTTTCTCTGTCGACATAAGTTTTCTTTACCGCTAACATATTTAAATTAATGCATTTCACATGCTTTAAAAGTGACGCATAGTCCATGCGTAAAAAGGGCATATTACTAAACCTGTAGAGGTAATGTGTGCCAAAGAAAAATATAAGAAAATATATCGAGCGCCCACTTAAAAATGGGCTTTACGATCCGCAATTTGAGAAAGATTCATGCGGAGTTGGTCTCGTGGCCAATATTAAAGGAGTTCCTTCTAGAGAAATAATGGAGGATGCTTACATTATAAATTCTAGAATGGATCATCGAGGCGGGTGTGGTTTCGAAGAAAACACTGGCGATGGAGCTGGTATTTTAATGGCCTTGCCAGATCAATTTTTTCAAAAAGAAGCGAAAAAACTCAATTTAAATCTTCCTGGGAAGGGTCTCTATGCTGTTGGCAATATATTCCTACCTCAAATCAAAAAATATAGAACTCTTTGCAAATTAATTATTAAAAATATTATCGAAGAAGAAAATTTAGTTTTAGTAGGCTGGAGAGAAGTTCCAGTTGATCCTGAAGGAGCAAATGTTGGCCCAGCGTCCAGAGACGCTCAACCCTTTATTGAACAACTTTTTGTTAAAGCTAAAAATTCTAAAGATTCCGATGCCTTTGATAAGAAAATTTACTTAGTAAGAAAAAAATTCACTCACAAAATTAAAACTAATTCTGAAATAAAACAAAATTCTATGTTTTTCGCCTGCAGTCTATCTTCCAAAGTTATTACCTATAAAGGAATGCTGACTCCTTCTCAGCTTTTTCCTTTTTATCCTGATTTGATGGATAAAGATTATCAGACTCATTTAGCGATGGTTCATTCAAGATTTAGCACAAACACATTTCCATCATGGGATAGAGCGCAACCAAATAGGTATATGTGTCATAACGGAGAAATAAATACTCTTAAAGGCAATATGAACGCCATGAAAGCTAGACAAGGTGTGGCTAAGAGCGACGTGTACGGTTCAAAACTTAAAGAGCTTTTTCCGGTATGTGAGCCAGATTGTACTGATTCGGGGAGTTTCGATAATGTTTTAGAATTTTTAATTTTGAATGGTCGAAGCTTAAAAGAATCGGTAATGATGATGATACCTGAGGCATGGCAGTCAGACGTGAATATGCCGATAGAGAAAAAGAATTTTTATGAATACTCATCTGCATCTATGGAGCCTTGGGATGGACCTGCTTCTATTTGTTTTACAGATGGAAAATGTGCCGGAGCCGTCCTAGACAGAAATGGGCTGAGGCCAAGTAGATTTTATGTAACCAAAAACGATAAAGTAATTATGGCTTCTGAGGTTGGCGTATTGGACGTTAAACCTGAAGAGGTTGTATCTAAAGGAAGATTGCAGCCCGGAAAAATGTTTTTAATAGATTTTGAACAAGGAAGAATGATTCCCGACGAAGAACTCAAATCCGAGATATGTAATTCAAAACCATATGGGAAATGGATTTCAGATCAAGTCATTGATCTTAAAGAGATAACTAAAGAAAAAAAAGAAAAAGGAAATGTTAATCCTGATTTAATCAAAAGAATGAAGGCATTCGGCTATACCACTGAAACAATGCAATTCATGTTGATACCTTTAGTTTCGGAACTAAGAGACCCACTTGGTTCAATGGGAAATGACGCAGCTTTAGCATGTTTATCAGACAAGCCAAGATTAATCTTTGATTATTTTAAACAACTATTTGCTCAGGTTACAAATCCTGCGATAGATTCCATTCGAGAAGAAGTAATAATGTCTATTGAGTGTCTAATTGGTCCAGAAGGGAATGTTTTATCCTCTAATCCTGAAAACGCTCACCGCCTAAGGCTTGAATCCCCTATCCTTTCTAATGCAGAAATAGATGGAATAAAGAAACTTAAAAAACATGGCTGGAAAACTAAAATCATAGACATAACTTATCCTAAGAAAAGTGGCTCCAAAGGCATGATCAAAGCTTTAAATAAAATATGTAAAGAAGCAGAAAAATCTATTTCAGAAAATTATTCATTTGTAGTTTTGTCGGATAGGAATGTGAATGAAGATAATGTAGCAATAAGCTCTTTAGTTGCTTGCTCAAGCGTTCATCATCATCTTGTAAAAGCTCAAAAAAGAACAAGACTAGGTTTGGTGATAGAAACTGGTGAGGCCAGAGAGGTTCACCATCATTGTTTGCTGTTTGGTTACGGTGCAGATGCTGTTAATCCTTATCTTGCGTTTGAAGCTTTATGGCAAGCAAAACTCGATGGATCTTTAAAAGCTCATAATCTCAAAAATTTTGATGATATTGTCTATGCTTATAAAAAAGCGGTCAGAAAAGGAATGATGAAAGTAATGGCTAAAATGGGAATTTCTACTCTTCAATCATACAAAGGCGCGCAAATTTTTGAAGCCGTTGGACTCGCAGATGAAATAATTGAAAAAAGCTTTCCAGGCACGGCAAGCAGAGTTCAAGGAATAAACTTCGATGGCTTGGTAAAAGAATCTAATAGAAGACATGATCTTGGTTATCCACAAAAAGATAATAACCTATCCGTATTATCCAATAATGGAGATTTTCACTGGAGAAATGGTGGTGATTCTCATATGTGGGATCCTAAAACTATTGCCAGCCTTCAATTAGCCTCGAGAACAAATAATGAGTCCGCGTATTGGGATTTTGCCAAATACGCAAATGAAAATACTACTAAGAATAGTGCACTAAGAGGTTTACTTAAATTCAAGTCAAAGTTAAAACCAATAGACATAAAAGATGTTGAATTGGAAAAAGATATCGTTAAAAGGTTTGCAACTGGCGCAATGAGTCTAGGCTCTATATCAACTGAATCGCATGAATCACTTGCAATTGCGATGAATAAGTTAGGAGGAAAATCAAATACTGGAGAAGGTGGAGAAGACCCTATTAGATTTAAACCCCTTCAAGATGGAATTTCTAAAAGGTCAGCTATTAAGCAAGTAGCTTCTGGAAGATTTGGTGTAACAATGAATTATCTAACTAATTCAGATGAGCTTCAAATTAAAATTTCTCAAGGAGCTAAGCCTGGAGAAGGTGGAGAGTTGCCTGGGAAGAAAGTAGATGAGTACATAGCAAAAATTAGGCATTCAACTCCTGGCGTAGGTTTAATTAGTCCACCTCCGCATCATGATATTTATTCTATAGAAGATATGGCTCAGTTAATTCATGATCTTAAAAATGCTAATAGATCGTCAAGAATAAGCGTGAAATTAGTCTCTGAGATTGGCGTAGGAACAGTTGCCTCTGGAGTAGTCAAAGCTAAGACTGATCATTTGGTTATAGCGGGTCATGACGGCGGAACAGGCGCATCTCCCTTAACCTCTATAAAGCATGCTGGTTTACCTTGGGAACTAGGAGTTGCTGAAACTCATCAAACCTTGGTTATGAATAATTTAAGATCACGGGTGGTTTTACAAACGGATGGCCAAATAAAAACTGGAAGAGATGTCGCTATAGCAGCTCTCTTAGGGGCCGAAGAATTTGGTTTTGCAACAGCTCCTTTAATTACTCTTGGTTGCATAATGATGAGAAAATGTCATTTAAATACGTGTCCAGTGGGAATTGCAACTCAAGATAAAGAGTTGAGAAAGAAATTTAAAGGAAAACCTGAGCACGTAGTGAATTATCTTTTCATGGTTGCCAAAGATTTAAGAATGATCATGGCTGAGTTAGGATTTAGAACCATTGATGAAATGATTGGAAGAGTGGACTGCCTTGAAGCTGATAATGCTATAGATCATTGGAAAAGAAAAGGCTTGGATTTTTCCAACATACTCAAACCAGCAGTGAAAATTTTTGAAAATACTGAAGTCTTTAATACTCAAAAGCAAGATCATGGCTTGCATAAAGCCTTAGATAAAAAATTAATATCTAAAGCAAAAGATGCAATTAAAAAAGGTAAAAAAGTTTCTATCGAATCTAAAATAGTTAATACCAATAGAGTAGTAGGAACAATGCTATCCAATGAAGTTACGAAAATTTGGGGAGCTAAAAGTCTTCCAAAAGATACTATTAATATTAAATTGAATGGATCAGCTGGTCAAAGTTTAGCAGCTTGGCTAGTTAAAGGTATTACGATCACACTTGAGGGTGATGCTAATGACTTTGTTGGTAAGGGTTTATCAGGTGGTAAATTAATTATTTATCCTCCCAAACAGAGTTCTTTTAAAGCTGAGGATAATATGCTTTTAGGAAATGTCGCTTTATATGGAGCAACAGAAGGAGAAGCTTATTTTAGAGGCATAGCTGCTGAAAGATTTTGCGTTAGAAATAGTGGAGCCAAAGTGGTTGTAGAAGGCATTGGTGATCATGGTTGTGAATATATGACTGGAGGAAAAGCTGTGATACTTGGTCCAACTGGAAGGAATTTTGGAGCTGGAATGAGTGGCGGAGAAGCTTTTGTGTATGATCCGAAAAAAGAATTTGAGAGCAAGTGCAATATGGATACTTTTGAGTTAGAAGATGTTGACATCAACGAGGATATCGCGGAATTAAAAAAGTTAATTGAAAATCACGTCAAATATACTGGTTCAGAAATAGCAAAATCTATTCTTTCAAATTGGAAAAAAGAGCTAAAGAATTTCGCTAAAGTTATGCCAACCGATTACAAAAGAGTACTGGCTGAGATGGATCTCAAAAGAAAGGAGGCTGTCTAATGGGTAAACCAACTGGCTTTAAAGAATTCTCTAGAGTAGTAGAGCCCTACAGGCCCTCTCAAGAAAGGGTTTTAGATTTTAAAGAAATCTATACTGATCACAAAGAAGACGGATTAAAAACACAAGCTTCTAGGTGTATGGATTGCGGAGTGCCCTTCTGTCAATCCGATGAAGGCTGCCCTGTTTATAATTTAATCCCTGAATGGAATGATCTTGTTTATAACAACAAATGGGAGGAAGCTTTCCAACGACTAATGAAAACTAATAATTTTCCAGAAGTTACAGGTAGAGTTTGTCCGGCAGTTTGCGAGGGAGCTTGTGTTTTAGGAATCACGGAAAGCCCTGTAGCGATTAAAAATCTAGAATTTGCCATAGCTGATAAAGGCTTTCAATCAGGATGGTTAAAACCCAATATTCCTAAAAAAAGAACAGGGAAAAAAATAGCAATTGTAGGTTCAGGGCCAGCTGGATTGTCAGCTGCTCAGCAGCTCAATAGCGTAGGTCATAAAATAAAAGTATACGAACGAGCAGATAGAATTGGTGGATTGATGATGTATGGAATTCCTAATATGAAGATGGATAAATCATTGATGGATATTCGTTTAGATATAATGAAAACTGAAGGAATTAAGTTTTTCACTAGTATGGATGTGGGCGGTTCATCTAAAAATTCTATTGCTACCGAAAAACTGCTTGAAGAAAACGATATTATTTTATTCGCGACTGGCGCTACCAAGCCTAGAGATCTTCCAATACCAGGAAGAGAAGGTGATGGAGTTCACTTTGCTATGGATTTCTTAAGCTCAAATACTAAAAGCCTATTAGATAGCAACTTAAAAGATGACGGTTTTATTAATGCCAAAGGTAAAGATGTCATAGTCATCGGTGGTGGTGATACTGGAAATGACTGTATCGGAACTTCACTCAGGCATGGCTGTAAATCTTTAACTAACTTTGAGATTATGGCTAAACCGCCAGAAGAAAGAGCTGATAATAATCCTTGGCCACTGTTTCCAAGAACTTATAAAGTCGATTATGGCCATGAAGAATCAGCTAAAGTTTTTGGTAAAGATCCAAGACAGTATTCAGTATCTGGAAAAGAATTCTTAAGAGATGAGAAAGGCAATCTCATAGGTATTAAAACTGTAGAAGTAGACTCTAAATTTCAAGAAATTAAAGGCACAGAAAAAGAGTGGAAAGCTGATTTGATATTTTTAGCCATGGGATTCTTAGGTCCGGAAGAGTATGTTAACAAGAAAACTAAGGTTGATTTGGATGAAAGAAGCAATTTTAAAGCTGAACATAATATACATAAGACATCTAATTCTAAAATCTTTGCAGCAGGCGATTGTAGAAGAGGACAATCTCTAGTTGTTTGGGCAATAAACGAAGGTAGAGCTGCTGCCAGAGAAATTGATTCTCATTTAATGGGGTCTACTTCTCTTGAATAGATAAATATTTTTTTAAAAATCTATAAAAAAAAGGCCCCTAAAGGGGCCTTTTTTCTAGATAGACATTTATCTCTATTGCATGCGATAAGTGAATCCAGCTTTGATATATCTTCCTAATGGACTATGAGTATTTGGATCATAGTTCATTTCCCAGGCTACTAAAGGTGGGTTTTCATCAGTTAGATTATAGACAGAAAGTGACAAATCAAATTGATCATCCATAGTGTAAGTATAAGTTGCATCTACAGTTGTTTGAGCATCAATGCCTAAAGAGCCTCGACGGTCGTAGTAGCTATCTATGTGATTAACCGCTACATATAGATTATGAAGGTTATCTTTATAGTTAGTAAATGCTTTAGCCTTTCTAGCCGGCATAGATCTGCAAGTATTGTTAATATTGAAAAATCCAGCACATTCATAAGCTCCAGCTATCGTTACACCATTTATAATGTAAGCAGCAACAGAGTAGTCAATAATTTCAGTTGCTTCTATACCCGTTGCCAAAGTACCGTTAGCTATATCCATTTCATATTGAACGAATAAATCTATCCCATCTGTTTCGGTAGAAGGTCCATTAACATAGTTGGATTGAATCCTAGCAACACTAGAAGCTGCACCAGTTCCATCATTGACCAAACCACCCGATGTTGAAGTAAATATCTGGCTTTGAATAGCAGCTTTTGCTGCACCGCCGCCAGCATAAGCTGACATCAATTGAGTGTAGTTTTCACTAATTATTGGATTTCTAAAATCAAAATTATAATAATCAATAGTTGCTGTCCAATTATCTGTTCCAAAATCTGTTACAAGTCCTACATTGTAGGTAGTTGCTTCTTCCGGTTTTAAATTTGGATTTCCTGTGATATCTACTCCTTTAAAAGCCCCTGCTTGAGATACATATGAAAGTGCAGTAACACGAGTGTTAGATGTTTCATCTGGATGTGGCGCTCTGAAGGTAGTTTGTCCAGTAAACCTCATAGTTAATGATTCCATTGGAGTCCATCGAGCTACTATTTTAGGATCTAAAGTAGAATCGGTTCCGTAATCTTCATATCTTAAAGCTATTTGCATATCGAATGAATCAGAAACAGGTAGTGCTAACTCTCCAAAGAATGCATCAACGTTTTGATCTGTATCAACTTCAAAAGTTGGCGCCAAAAACATAAACAAACCTACTGGATTAGCCGCACATGCCGCTCTTCCAGATGCTGATTCATTTTCTGTTGGTGTCGCACATGGATAAAGTAATCCATTATGAATATTTGTATTCGAGTTACCAGCTGTAGGGCCAGCTCTATTCGGTGTCGTAGTTTTAATATTATATTCTCGTCTTTCATAACCTAATGCCCAAGCTGCATCGCCACCGGCTAATTCAAAATTAGAGTAAGTACCTTGAGCAACAAAATCGGCTGTCGTTAATGTTGACTCTGAAATAGTTATTCTTTGATCGATTAAATATCTCATTAAATCTGCTGAGTTAGCTAAACTAGATTCGTAGTATTGGTTAGTTGTCGCTCCTGCTTGCTGAGCTAATTCGACAGAATTAGACAGAGGATTGACATACTGACAGCCTGTAGGCCTTGCTGTGTCTTTATCTTTAACAACTGAAGCAGCAATTGCTGTATTCGTAGATTTGACTTTGAACTGCGGAGTTAAATCAGTTGCGCTTGTATTTAACGCCGTTAATTCAACATCACAATTGGGTCCACCATAGCCCCAAAGGGCGGATAAATACTTATGTTGTTGTGTATCTGAAGAAGTGATTTCTCCTTCACTAGTTGAATAATTTAAGCTAGCTGCATACTGAACATCATCTGTTAAATTACCTTCTATTCCAAAAGCCATTCTATAAGTATCGTATTCTCTAGATTCAGTTTGCGCTCCTCTTGAATTTCCAAAAGGGTTACCGCCTGCTCCCATAGCTCTAACTCTTAACCTATGATAGGCACTTCTATCGGTTCCATCACCACCATAATTGGTTGCGGTTAAACTATCACAAAAAGCCGAGTGATCTGTACATAACTGAGTCATACCAGGATGAAAATCAGGTATGGTGTTTGTAGAGGGATTGTTTGGAGGGTATGACGGAGATGTTGCCCAATGAGGAACATCCGTATTTCCATACAAAAACTCTGCGTGATAATCATGTCCATTGATGTCGCCATTAGCTTCCATCCACAATTGCGTGTTTTCTTGTTCTTCTTGAACATTATCAAACCAAGAGTATTGATATCGACAGAAACCTGCGGCACTAGCATCAGCTGTAACATTCGTATAAGACGGAATATTCTGGAAATATCCACCAGCATCGTTACAACCAGGATCAGCCAAGAAATTAAATCCACCTCCGTCAAACCAAACAAAAGTTGGAGGGTTACCTAAAGTTGACCAACCACCTGCTGCGTCACCACTTCCTTTGTAAGTGTTTGGAAATGATCTGATCGCATAATCCGTTTCTCTAGCTGCGAGTTCCGGTTTGAATTGTTGACCCAAAGAAATCATAAAGTTTGTATCGCCTATGAGCGTGCCATAAGTTAAAGAAAATTCTCTTGCTTCATCATCTGCATCTGGAATATCTTTACCTGCTATATTTGCTTTAAAGCCAATAAAATTAGCGTCGGTAATAAAGTTGACTACACCAGAAATCGCATCAGATCCATAAGTTGCTGCTGCTCCTTCTTTCAAAATTTCTATAGTTCTTAAAGCTCCCATTGGTAAATCATGAAGGTTTACAGATCGTCCAGCACCAGTCGTTAATGGAGCTGTAACTTGTCTTTTACCGTTAATAAGAACCAAAGTTCTATTTGTTCCCAAACCTCTCAAGTTAACATTTGAAAGTCCCTCAGCTCCATTGGAGCCGAACTGATTTGATTCACCATCCATCCCAGTACTTCCTGGAATCATTTTTATTAGCTCTACAATATTTAGGTTTCCCTGAGCAGTAACGCTCTCAGAATCAATTTTTTGAATAGGTGAGCCTGAATCAATTGGCGTACCTTTAATTAAGGAACCAATTACAGTAACTGACTCATCCTGAGCAAAGGCAGCAAAAGAAATACAGCTTGCCACCATAGTTAATAAGATTTTTTTCAACATTTATTCCCCCTAGGAATTATTTTTAGTTAATTTAAATTACATGAAATTAAAAAAAGAAACAAGGCAAAAAGGAACTAATTTATGACAAAATGTCACTAAAAGTAAAAATTTATAAATTATTTTTTCATTGGTCTGATTAGCCCTTCTTGAACTGCAGAAGCAACTAAAGTTCCATCTTTTGTAAAAATGTTACCCCTATTAAAGCCATTGGCATTACTAGCACTTGGACTGTCGAGGGCATAAAGCAACCATTCATCTGCTCTAAATTCTCTGTGAAACCACATTGCATGATCTAAGCTTGCTGCCTGAATAGTTCGATTAAAAGCACCCCAGCCAATACCGTGTGGTTTTTGACAAGTACCCATTAAACCCATATCAGATGCATAGGCCAATACGGCTTGATGCACCAAATAATTATCCGGCAGTTTTCCCGATGCTTTTATCCAAATGTGTTTGATAGGAGGACCTACATCTTTAGTAAAAGGATCCCAAGGTTCTACGTTTCTTATCTCAATTGGTTTGTCTCTTAGAAAAGCATCCAGCATTTCTTTTGGAATCTTGCCTTTAAATTCTTCTCTAACTTCCCTGTCGCTTTTGAGAGATTCCGGACCTGGGACATCTGGCATTTCAAATTGATGTTCATAACCTTCTTCTTTAACCTTGAAAGAAACAGACATATTAAAAATAAATTCTCCATTTTGAATTGCATTGACAGTTCGCGTAGTGAAACTTTTTCCATCTCTTATTCTGTCAACGTTATAAAGAATCGGCATGTCTACTCGGCCAGGTCTCAAAAAATATGCATGCAAGGAATGAGCAATTCTTGAACCTTCAACTGTTTGGTGAGCCGCACTCAAAGCTTGTCCTATTACCTGTCCTCCGAAGACTCTACCCCAAGCGGTTTTCTCACTTTGGCCGCGAAACAGGTTTTCTTCAAATTTTTCTAACGCTAGAGTTTTTACTAGCTCGTCTAATAATTTTTGATCTGTCATTTTTAATCCTTTATAGAATGATCGACTGTCTTGGCTGGCGAATCGGTCGAGGGTCTGCCAACGATGATTGCCGGAACCCCTGCAACTGTTGTGTTCATTGGAACATTTTCAAGTACAACACTGCCTGCGGCTACTTTCGCACCTTCGCCTATTTCAACATTACCAATGATTTTAGCTCCAGCGCTAATCAAGACACCCTTGCGAACTTTAGGGTGGCGATCTCCGGTAATTTTTCCTGTTCCACCAAGAGTCACGCCTTGAAAAATAGAAACATCATCTTCAACTATGCTTGTCTCACCAATAACTATTCCTGTCGCATGATCTAACATCACGCCATTTCCAATAGATGCACTAGGGTGAATATCAACGCCATAAATTTTAGAAGCCTGGCTTTGTAAAAAAGATGCCATAAAAGTTTTCTTTATCTTTATAAAGTTACTTGCCGCTCTATGTGATTGCAAAGCCAAAAACCCTTTTGAAAATAGCAAGGTTAACAAATAGCCCTTTGATGCTGGGTCTCTTTTTTTAACTGCTGATAAATCTTTTACGACTCCAGCTAATATTGCTTCATCTTGAAAAATAACTTCTAATTCTTTTTTTAAAAAAATATCACTAAAGCCTTCCTCATGAATATCGCAAGCCAAATCTTCAGCTAACCTAAAAGACAGAGCTTCTCCCAAGCCTTTGTATGGCAAAACATGAGCTTGAAGAAAAACTTCAGCATGCGAATCTTCATCGGCAAATTTCTTTGCTTCATCTTCGATTTCAGACCAGATCTTTATTGCATCCATAATAATAACTTTAGAGTAAAAATTATAAGGTAAGTTTACTTGAAGACATGGATAATTTCTTGCTGTCTTAGTAAAAAAAAGGATAATAAACTCTTTTACATTATGGCCACCTACACAAATTTTTCAGAAAACACACCTGACGTTAAAATCAATGTCGGAGATACCTTCGGTATAAAAGCAGATTTTGAAGTTCCCGCTTTCGCTGAAGCGAATGAATACGTTCCACAAATAGATGAATCTTATTGCTTTGATAAAGCAACGACTCTTTCAATTCTTGCTGGATTTTCCAACAACAGAAGAGTAATGGTGCAAGGTCTTCATGGCTCTGGTAAGTCTACTCACATCGAACAAGTTGCAGCTCGGTTAAACTGGCCCTGTGTTAGGGTCAACTTAGATAGTCACATCAGTCGATTAGACCTGTTGGGTAAAGATGCGATAGTAATTGAGAGCAATAAACAAATTACGAAATTTCAAGAAGGTATTTTGCCATGGGCTATTCAAAATCCCACTGCCTTGGTCTTTGATGAATACGATGCCGGAAGACCAGATGTTATGTTTGTAATTCAAAGAGTTTTAGAGGTGGAAGGCAAATTAACTTTATTAGATCAAAATAGAGTCTTAACTCCGAATCCCTTTTTTAGACTCTTTGCTACTGCAAATACAGTAGGTCTAGGCGATAGCACTGGTCTTTATCACGGCACCCAACAAATAAATCAAGGTCAAATGGATAGATGGCAAATCGTGTCATGTCTTAATTATTTATCAGTAGAATTGGAAACCAAGGTAATTCTTTCAAAAGTTCCCGAACTTAATAATAAGAAAGGCTTACTATCTGTGAAGAATATGATTGAACTAGCTAACTTAACTAGAGAAGGATTTAAAAATGGAGACATATCCAATTTAATGTCACCAAGAACGGTCATTAGCTGGGCTGAGAATTTCCAAATTTTTTCAGATTTAGCCACTTCATTTGAATTGAGTTTTTTAAACAAGTGTGACGAAACTGAGAAGCCAATAATTTCGGAGTACTTTCAAAGATGTTTTGATATTGAAGTTGCTGACTCAGTATCAAAGCTAATAGATAAGGATTGAGCGATAAATCTTCAGATCAAGTAATAAAGGATGCTCTCTCATCTTCGACGAGAGCTATATCTAAGAATAAGGAATTAGAACTCAGTTTTGGCATAGACTCGCTATCATCTAATTCAATTCCTAAGGTTTCATCATCCAAAGAAGATCTTGTTTTTTCCAGGGGCAAATCAGACAAGATTGCTCTTAAAGAAAAATATTCAACTGAATCTCCAAATAAAATAACTGGCGTTGCTGAATTAGATCAAATCTTATTCGACCAAAACGAGATAAGACTCGAAATTTTAGGTTCTCTACAATTCAGCGGCGTTAAAAATAATTTACATTCTGTTTTTCTTGAATCTTTAAAAGATTTTGCTCCTGAGACCCCCCTTCAAGGTGCAAGCAAAGCTTTACAGATTTGGCTCAAGCAAAACATCTTGAAACTCAAATTGACGCCTAAAGAAGAAAAGTTTTTAAAGCCCCTGAAAGAAGATTTAAATGCTATTGAAAAAAAATATATTCCTCGTATCAAAGAGTCACTCGAGGTTAAAGAAGATTATTTATCTGAAATCCAAGAAGTATTGAATGCTCTTAATATTTCATTTGATGAAAACAAAGAAGAACAAGAAGACGAGGAATCATCATCTGATCAAGAGGATCAAAGTGATTCTGAGGATCAAGATGGACAGGATGAAGATCAATCTGAAGAAAGCACTCCTTCGGAACCCGAAGAAGCAGAAAATGAATCTTCTGAAGATTTTGATATGGAAGATGGAGAAACCGAGGAGACAGAAGAGGAGTGGTTAGAAAATAGATCAAAATTAGAAGAGCTTTTAGGTCAAGTTAAAGAAACTGAATATAAAGTTTTTTCGAGAGATTATGATGAGACTATTGATGCAGAAGATTTATGTTCAGCCGAGGAGTTAAGAAGATTAAGAACACGCTTAGATCAACTCATTGATCCTAGCAAATCAGTTATAGCAAAACTTGCAAATCGCTTGCAAAGACTTCTTTTGGCGCAACAAAACCGTTCCTGGGAATATGATAAAGATGAAGGTATTTTAGATACCTCAAAGTTACATAAAATTATCACTGATCCGCTTACCTCTTTAAGCTTTAAACAAGAAAAAGATACTAAATTTAAAGATACAGTTGTAACAATTTTAGTGGATAGCTCTGGTTCGATGAGAGGAAGATCAATGACTACTGCAGCAATTTCTGCAGACATCATTGGAGCTACTTTGGATAGATGTAATATCAAAACTGAAATACTTGGTTTTACTACTAAAAATTGGAAAGGCGGAGAGAGTAGAAGATTATGGGTTGAATGCGGAAAACCCAATAACCCTGGCCGATTAAACGATTTACGTCATATTATATTTAAACCGGCAGATCTTGCCTGGAGAAGAGCTAAGAAAAATCTTGGCTTAATGTTAAGAGAGGGTTTGCTTAAAGAAAATGTTGATGGTGAGGCTCTTTTGTGGGCTTGTGGAAGACTATTTAAAAGGCCTGAGCAAAGGCAAATTTTAATGGTTATTTCAGATGGTGCTCCAGTGGACGATAGTACACTATCAACTAATTCAACTAGTTATTTAGACAACCATCTGAAGGCTGTTATAAAAGAAATAGAAAATAAAACTGATATAGATCTTCTGGCTATTGGTATTGGTCATGATGTAACCAGGTATTATTCAAAAGCGGTTACAATTCACAGAGCTGAAGAACTCGGTGGGGTAATGTTAGAGCAACTCACAGAATTATTTATTACGGATTAACCTTTTTAAATATACATAGAATATTTGCCCTAATATTACGTATTTTTTATTGACTTATAACCTCAAAAGGCATAAGTTTTTGCTATGAAAATTACAAAAACTGACAGTCCCCCTAAAGATTTGGTTTATTTTGGTGAGGCGAAGCAAGAAAACCACGCAGAAGAAGAATTAGATTTATCTCCGAAGCAAGTTGAAGATGTAGTAGAGATATTCAACACTCCTTTAACAGGCTCTTATAACTGGGATTACACAGTTGCAGATAATAGAATCAAAAAGCTCTACGAATTAGGTAAAGAAATGAATTGGAATGGTTCTATTGATCTCGATTGGGATTATAACCATCCCGCTGACCAAAAATTAATGGGTATCGAAGGAATTACATTGCCGCATGAGGAACTGGATGCATACAAGAACTTATCGCCTGAAAAGAAAATAGAATTTGATCGTCATGAAACTGCTGAGGTTCTCTCTCAGTTTTTACATGGAGAACAAGGAGCGTTGCTTGTTGCTTCTCAACTAGCGAATTGTGCGCCAACTTTTAATGCAAAACTTTATGCAGCGTCGCAAACTTTTGATGAGGCAAGGCATGTAGAGGTTTTCAACAGATATCTTCAAGAGAAAGTAGGTTACCACTATCCAATCAACCCTAACTTAAAAGCTTTGTTAGATAAAATCCTTACCGATCCTAGGTGGGATCTTAAATTCATTGGTATGCAAATTATCATTGAAGGTTTAGCCTTAGCTGCTTTTACTAATATGAAGTTAAGTGCGAATGATCCATTATTAAAAACTCTTCTTCATTACGTCATAAGAGATGAAGCAAGGCATGTAACTTTCGGTATTAATTACCTAGAAGACTTTGTTCAAACATTAACTCCTGAAGAAATAGAAGACAGAGCTCAGTTTGCATATGAAGCTTGCGTTATTTCTAGAGAAAGATTGAGCAACAACAAAGCCATGTCTAAATACTTAGATATGACCGAAGATGAAGCTAGAGAGTTCCAATTACAAAATGGTGCAATGGATCAGTTCAGAAGCTTCCTCTTTTCAAGAGTCATGCCTAATCTTAAAAAGATTGGTCTTTTAACGGATAGTGTTAGACCTAAATATGAAGCATTAGGAATACTAGAATATGAGCATGCTCCAAGTGATTTTGAAATTGATTGGGCAGAAATAACTAAGCCTTTAGAAACTACTGAGCAAGTTAAAAAAGAATCTGATGAGATGTTAGCTGCAATACAAGCTCAAGCAGCTGCAGCAGAAGCAACAGCTAATAGCTAAACTAATCTTTAATGGGCGCGCTGGTTGATTTAAATTTGATCAAATCAGCGCCCATTGATGATACTTATTTTCCATACTTCGCAGTTGAAAACTGCATCACCGAAGATGGGCAATCCCTGCCTAAAGAATTTCCCGATTTAACTAAAGGCGGGAGTTATCCGAGCGATATGCCGGGTCTTTCTGAAAAGATTAAAAATCTTATATCTGAAATAGAAAGTGAAGAAATGCAAAAAGTACTTTCTGAAAAGTTTGACATTAATTTAGATGATGTAGAGATAGTGACCACTCTAAGAGGCTACTCAAGAATGAAGGATGGGCAAATCCATACTGATTCGAAAACTAAGCTTCTTACCATGTTGTTGTATTTAAATGAAAGTTGGGAAGAGAGTGCTGGATTACTTAGAATGCTCAAAAATGATAATGATTTAGAAGATTATATTGAAGAGCTGCCAGCTACCTTAGGTAGTTTGGTTGTATTTAAAGTAACAGAAAATTGTTGGCATGGTTTTCATCCCTTTGAAGGCAAAAGACTTTCATTGCAAATGAATTACATCAAGAAGGAATCTGCTTCACAGCACAAGATTAGACACGGATTAAGTTCTTTTATTAAAAAAATATTTAAGTAAAAATATCTATACATGAGCAAAATAAGCCTTGGGATAGATTTTGGAATTACTAATACAGATTTGGTTATCGCCGATCACAACCAAATTAGCTACTTTTCTTGCCCTTCTAAGGAAGTAACGATTCAAAACCTAAAAGAACTCATCAAAGAAAACCAATTGAATCTCGATGAAATAGAAACTATCGGTGTAACTGGAGGCCGACATAACGATTTACCAGATTTGGTAAATGATGTCCCTATCACTCATTTTAATGAATTGGATGCCATTGGAAGAGGCGCTCAATCCTTAAGCAAAAATAAAATGGAAAATTTCTTGGTTATAAGTGCGGGATCTGGAACTGCATGTGTTTTAAAAAAAGACAATCAATTTATTCATGCTGGAGGAACAGGGCTAGGTGGAGGAACTATCAGAGGGTTATGCAATCTTCTGATTAAAGAAAATAATCCTGAAAAAATAAATGCACTTTCTTTGAAAGGCGATTATAAGAAAGTAGATTTAATCTTAAAAGATGTTGTATCAGGCCCGATTGGAAATCTTCCGGAAGAAACTAGCGCTGTGAATTTTGGGAAAGTGAGTGCTTCAAATCTAAGTGATGCTGATCTTGCGGCTGGGGTAATAAATATGGTGGCTCAAACAATACTAAAAACGGCAGCTACGGCCGCAATAGTTTCTGGAATATCAAATATTTTAATAATTGGAAGAACCCCTAAATATGATCTACTTACTAAAATATTAAAAGAAAGTTTTGATCATTTAAATTTAGAAACTGAGTTTATAGAAAACGGGGAGTATGCCATTTGTTTAGGCACTTTATAGTGAGGGGCTTCAAAACCCTTCACATATTTTTTAGGTAATTAATAGAAGAAATGTCATTCAAACAAAACTTCCAAGTTTACTAATCTCTTCTTTTAGAACATCTAGCGACGTACTCATCTTGCATAACTATCATTTTACCTTTCGATTGGGCTATTAATTCTTCACTATCCCCAGTAGTTGCCCCGACGCCTGGTAAAAGCAAAATATTAAGCGCAATATCCCAGTTTCTTTGAGAAACTTGATCTCCAGAAAGAGCTTTTAAATTTTCAGACTCTCTATCCATCGAAACTTCTAAAGCCTCGCAGCTAAGATTCACATAAGGTAATTTTGAGACAGCCGCAGGTTGAATTGACGAAGGCTTAGAAGCGCAACTGACAATTCCAAGAATAACTAAAGTTAATATAATTTTTTTAAGCATAAAAGTCTCCTAAACATTATGTATGACCTTCAAACTTCCTTGGCGAAGGATTTAAATTAATAAATCCATTTAATCTATTTAGCGCTTATTATTCAAAGATAGCAATAAAAAAAAGGGACCTCGTTAAAGAGATCCCTTTTTATTAAAATAAGAAGTCCGACGATGTCCTACTCTCGCATAGAAAAAACTACACTACCATCGGCGCTAAGTGGTTTCACTTCTGAGTTCGAAATGGATCAGGTGGGTCACACTTGCTATTGTCATCGGACAAAATTCTTATTTGTAAAAAATAATGTAATCCAACTGTTGCTACTGACAAATTAACTTGACGTTTATTTCCTAGATGTCTAGAAACATAAAGTTAAGCCTCACGAGCAATTAGTACAGGTTAGCTCAATGCCTTACAGCACTTACACATCCTGCCTATCAACGTCCTAGTCTTGAACGGCTCTTTAGGAACCCGAAGGTTCAGGGAGATCTGGTCTTGAGGTAGGCTTCCCACTTAGATGCTTTCAGCGGTTATCCTTTCCGAACATAGCTACCGGGCAATGCCACTGGCGTGACAACCCGAACACCAGAGGTTCGTTCATTCCGGTCCTCTCGTACTAGGAACAACTCCTCTCAAATCTCCAACGCGCACGGCAGATAGGGACCGAACTGTCTCACGACGTTCTAAACCCAGCTCGCGTACCACTTTAAATGGCGAACAGCCATACCCTTGGGACCTGCTCCAGCCCCAGGATGTGATGAGCCGACATCGAGGTGCCAAACACCCCCGTCGATGTGAACTCTTGGGGGGTATAAGCCTGTTATCCCCGGCGTACCTTTTATCCGTTGAGCGATGGCCCTTCCATACAGAACCACCGGATCACTATGACCTACTTTCGTACCTGCTCGACCCGTCAGTCTCGCAGTTAAGCAACCTTATGCCATTGCACTCATTGCACGATGTCTGACCGTGCTGAGGTTACCTTCGTACTCCTCCGTTACTCTTTAGGAGGAGACCGCCCCAGTCAAACTACCCACCACACACTGTCCTCGTCCCGGATTACGGGACTGAGTTAGAACCTCAAATGTATAAGGGTGGTATTTCAAGGTCGACTCCACAAGAGCTAGCGCTCCTGCTTCAAAGTCTCCCACCTATCCTACACATATAAATTCAAAGTCCAGTGTGAAGCTATAGTAAAGGTGCACGGGGTCTTTCCGTCTTGCCGCGCGTATACGGCATCTTCACCGCAAATTCAATTTCACTGAGTCCTGGGTCGAGACAGTATGGCCATCGTTACGCCATTCGTGCAGGTCGGAACTTACCCGACAAGGAATTTCGCTACCTTAGGACCGTTATAGTTACGGCCGCCGTTCACCGGGGCTTCGATCACTAGCTTCGTCCGAGGACTAACCAGATCAATTAACCTTCCGGCACCGGGCAGGCGTCACACCCTATACTTCCACTTACGTGTTTGCAGAGTGCTATGTTTTTAGTAAACAGTCGCAGCCACCTGGTATCTTCGACCTCTTTCCGCTCCAGAAGCAAGTTCTTTCACGTAATAGAGGCGTACCTTCTCCCGAAGTTACGGTACCATTTTGCCTAGTTCCTTAACCCAAGTTCTCTCATGCGCCTTAGTATTCTCTACTTGATCACCTGTGTCGGTTTACAGTACGGCTCCCTAATATCTATAGCTTAGAAGTTTTTCCTGGAAGCATGGCATTTATCACTTCTCGACTCAAAGAGTCGATCGTCATCAGTTCTCAGCCAAAGGTGTTCCGCATTTAACAAAAACACCGGCCTACAACCTTAAACAGGGACAACCGTCGCCCTGCTGATATAGCCTTCTCCGTCACTCCATCGCAATAATAGGAAGTACAGGAATATTAACCTGTTTTCCATCGACTACGGCTTTCGCCCTCGCCTTAGGCACCGACTTACCCTGTCCCGATTAGCGTTGGACAGGAAACCTTGATCATTCGGCGGAAAGGTTTTTCACCTTTCTCTCGTTACTCATGTCAGCATTCTCACTTCTGATACCTCCAGAGAATTTCACAATCCCCCTTCACAGGCGTACAGAACGCTCCTCTACCATAGATCCTAATAAAAGAATCTATCCGCAGCTTCGGTGTATGATTTAGCCCCGGTATATCTTCCGCGCGGGCCGACTCGACTAGTGAGCTGTTACGCTATCTTTAAAGGATGGCTGCTTCTAAGCCAACCTCCTAGCTGTTTAAGCCTTCCCACATCGTTTCCCACTTAATCATACTTTGGGACCTTAGCTGGCGGTCTGGGTTGTTTCCCTTTCCACTACGGACGTTAGCACCCGCAGTGTGTCTCCCGTGCTGATACTTGTTGGTATTCGGAGTTTGCGTCGGTTTGGTAAGTCGGGATGACCCCCTAGCCGAGACAGTGCTCTACCCCCAACAGTAATACACGAGGCGCTACCTAAATAGCTTTCGAGGAGAACCAGATATCTCCGAGCTTGATTAGCCTTTCACTCCGATCCACAGCTCATCCCCTCATTTTTCAACATAAGTGGGTTCGCGCCTCCAATAAGTATTACCTTACCTTCACACTGGCCATGGATAGATCGCCCGGTTTCGGGTCTACTCCCTGCGACTCAACGCCCTATTAAGACTCGGTTTCCCTATGCCTACCTTATAAAAGTTAAGCTTGCCACAGACAGTAACTCGCTGACCCATTATACAAAAGGTACGCAGTCACTCCGTTTATCCGAGGATAAACTTAGAGCTCCTACAGCTTGTATGCATATGATTTCAGGATCTATTTCACTCCCCTCTCCGGGGTTCTTTTCGCCTTTCCCTCACGGTACTAGTTCACTATCGGTCATGTAGGAGTATTTAGCCTTGGAGGATGGTCCCCCCATGTTCAGTCAAGATTTCTCGTGTCCCGACCTACTCGATTTCACAAAAAAAGAAAATTAATTTACAGGACTATCACCTTCTATGGTCAAGTTTCCCAACTTGTTAAGTTTTTTCTTTAATTGCTTAAGGGCTGTTCCGCTTTCGCTCGCCGCTACTCACAGAATCTCAATTGATTTCTTTTCCTATAGGTACTTAGATGTTTCAGTTCCCTACGTTTGCCTCTTTATCCTATGTATTCAGATAAAGATACCTAGGTTATCCTAGGTGGGTTTTCCCATTCGGAGATCTTCGGGTTATAGCTTGTTTATCAGCTTACCGAAGCTTATCGCAGATTACTACGTCCTTCATCGCCTCTACATGCCAAGGCATCCGTCATATGCACTTAATTACTTAACTATATGTTTCTAAACAACTAGGTCTAAAAACTGTTAAGACATTTTGAATAATAAGCGCCAATTAAATTTGCCATTAGCATTCTAAGATATAAATATCTCAGAACATTATTGTATAAATTTGAAATAAATAAATTTATTTCGAACTTGATCTATCGTTAAAGTGAATAAATTCACTCTAAAAATAGTTTGATTAATAATTGATAACATTAATTATTAATCTAAATTAATGAATATACGAGGTCTCATCAACCTCATTCATTAATCGTTGGATTACATTACTTTAAAAGAACACACATAACTAAATACATAGTTATAAAAATTCATATAATTCGAACGGACACTCACAAATAAAAAGGCTGTGTATAAATACATAGGAGGTGATCCAGCCCCAGGTTCCCCTAGGGCTACCTTGTTACGACTTCGTCCCAGTCGCGTATCATACCGTGGGGGCCGCCCTCCCGAAGGTTAGGCAAACCACTTCTGGTACAACACACTCCCATGACGTGACGGGCGGTGTGTACAAGGCCCGAGAACGTATTCACCGCGACATTCTGATTCGCGATTACTAGCGATTCCTGCTTCATGGAGTCGAGTTGCAGACTCCAATCCGGACTAAGGAAGACTTTGTGGGATTGGCTCCAGCTCGCGCTTTCGCAACCATCTGTATCTCCCATTGTAGCACGTGTGTAGCCCAACCCGTAAGGGCCATGATGACTTGACGTCGTCCCCACCTTCCTCCGTGTTATTCACGGCAGTCTCCCTAGAGTTCCCACCCGAAGTGCTGGCAAATAAGGATAAGGGTTGCGCTCGTTACTGGACTTAACCATACATCTCACGACACGAGCTGACGACAGCCATGCAACACCTGTCACAGAGTTCCCGAAGGCACACTTCTATCTCTAAAAGTTTCTCTGGATGTCAAGGGTTGGTAAGGTTTTTCGCGTTGCATCGAATTAAACCACATGCTCCACCGCTTGTGCGGGCCCCCGTCAATTCATTTGAGTTTTAGCCTTGCGGCCGTACTCCCCAGGCGGACAACTTAATGCGTTAGCTGCGCCACTGAATCCGAAGATCCAACGGCTAGTTGTCATCGTTTACGGCGTGGACTACCAGGGTATCTAATCCTGTTTGCTACCCACGCTTTCGCACCTCAGCGTCAGTTACGGTCCAGAGAGTTGCCTTCGCCATTGGTATTCCTCATGATATCTACGCATTTCACCGCTACACCATGAATTCTACTCTCCTCTCCCGTACTCTAGCTTGTAAGTTTTGAATGCAGTTCCCAGGTTAAGCCCGGGGATTTCACACCCAACTTGTCAAGCCGCCTACGCGCGCTTTACGCCCAGTAATTCCGATTAACGCTTGGACCCTCCGTATTACCGCGGCTGCTGGCACGGAGTTAGCCGGTCCTTATTCTGTGAGTAATGTCAAGGCTACTGGGTATTAACCAATAACTTTTCTTCCTCACCTAAAGTGCTTTACAACCCGAAGGCCTTCTTCACACACGCGGCATGCCTGGATCAGGGTTGCCCCCATTGTCCAATATTCCCCACTGCTGCCTCCCGTAGGAGTCTGGGCCGTGTCTCAGTCCCAGTGTGGCTGATCGTCCTCTCAGACCAGCTAGAGATCGTAGTCTTGGTGAGCCATTACCTCACCAACAAACTAATCTCACGCAGGCTCATCAAACAGCGAAAGCTTCCAAGGATTGGCCTTCTTTCCCCCTTAGGGTATATGCGGTATTAATTCGAGTTTCCTCGAGCTATCCCCCACTGAATGGTAGATTCCTACGCGTTACTCACCCGTCCGCCGCTTTACTCGCTCCCGAAGGAACTTTCTCGCTCGACTTGCATGTGTAAGGGCTGCCGCCAGCGTTCAATCTGAGCCATGATCAAACTCTTCAATTAAATTAAACGGATAATTTTTTTTATAAAAAAAAATATCAAAAAAATGAGTGATCTTCGAATAAATTCGAAGATTTACATATTGACACAAACCTTAATATTTTAAAGGTAAGTGCCCGCACGAATTACATGAACTAAACTGTAAAAAAACTCTCATTGTCGACGCCTAGACGTGACACGAAATCGGGATTATACATAGGTTGTAATTAAATCAAAGCTTTAATTAAGCTTTTAACAAAACAATTTTTAAATACTTGTGTTTGCCTACTTGATAGGTGCTTTTTGAACCAACTTTTAAAATAAAACTTTCATCTACAACCCTTTTGTTGTCTACTTTTACCGCTGCTTGTTTAATCATTCTTCTCGCTTCAGACTTACTATTACAAAGAATATTTTTATTTAACCCTTCGTGCGCAAGCAAGTTTATTAATGATATCTCTGATTCAGATATTTTTAAAATAATTTCATTAATTTTTGACGGGGCGTTCTTTTTGCTGAATCTACTTTTGAATTCTGCGAAGGCTTGTTGAGCTCTATCTTTTCCGTGAAATCTTTCTACTATTTCTAAGCTTAAGAGGTATTTAATGTTCATGGGATTCTCTCCATTTTTTTGAGAATCTTTTAAATCTTTTAACTCGTTATTAGTTTTAAAACTAAGCAATTCTAAGTATCTCCACATGAGATCATCAGATATAGACATTAATTTTCCAAACATAGAATTTGCATCTTCCTTTAGGCCAATATAGTTATCTAAAGATTTTGACATTTTCTTTACTCCATCTAATCCTTCCAATATTGGCACAGTCATAACTATCTGCTCTTTCATTCCCTTAAGTCTTTGAATATCTCTTCCGACAAGCAGATTAAACTTTTGATCGGTTCCGCCTAATTCTATATCAGATGATAAAGCATAAGAATCGTAGCCCTGAACCAAAGGATATAAAAATTCATGAATAGAAATAGGTTTATTAGATTTAAACCTTTTGCTGAAATCGTCTCTCTCCAACATTCTTGCCACAGTCATAGAAGAAGCTAGGGATATAAGATCGCTAGGTTTCATTTTATCAAACCAAGAGGAGTTATATTCAATTTTAGTTTTTTTTGGATCTAATATTTTAAATGCTTGATCAGCATATGTTTTAGCATTTTTTTTTAGTTGCACTTTAGATACTGCAGGTCTGGTTTCGTTAACCCCAGAAGGATCACCAATCATTCCCGTAAAATCTCCAATCAAAAAAACTATTTTATGACCTAGATCCTGGAACTGTTTTAACTTATTAATCAAGACAGTATGCCCCAGATGAAGGTCCGCAGAAGTAGGATCAAAACCAGCTTTTATCGTTAATTTTTTTTTGGTTTTCAACAAAGACAAGAAATCCTTTTCAGGAATAATTTCCTCTACGCCTCTTTTAAGAATTTCTATGCTTTCTTTATCTGTTGTCATTACTGATAATACAATTTAAATTTAAAGAAAATTTTGTAAACTAGATTAACATTTAAAACATATCAAGAAATCAATAATGAAAATTATTTTATTTGAAATTAGATACTATTTAGCTTTTTTAGTGGCTACTTCATTGCTTCTTCTTGGTGTGGTTTTCAATCCGATCGAAAATAATTCTAGCGAAACAGATAATTCGCTAGGTGCTGAAATTATTAGATCCAAGGTAGATCTTGAAAAACTATCTCTTATTAAAAATACAGATAATGCATCGTCCAATAGAACCCAATTAATTTACATAGAAAAAAATAATACTTTAATTAAATTATTGAGAGAGGCTGGTCTTTCAAATAAATATATAAAAGCCCTTATCAAAGCAAAAGGTTCTGAAAAAATGGCTAATATTAAAGAAGGAGATATATTGGAAGTAGAAATTAATATAAATCAAGTTCCAAAATCTATTTTTCTTTCTTCAGATGGCTTGAATGGCTTAAGAGCAGAATTTAAAGATGGATTTTTTAAAATAGAGAGGTCCAAAAGAACTCCCGAAGTATTAGAAAGGTTTGCATCTGTGTCAATTCAAGGTTCTCTTTATCAGTCAGCACTATCAGCAGGAATTCCTGACAGCGTCATTATGGATCTTGTCTATATATTCGGCTGGGATATTGATTTTATTTTTGATATTAGGCCTGGTGACTCTTTTGATCTTTTATATGAAGAGTATTTTTGGAAAGGAAATAAAGTTAAAAATGGAGATATAAAATCTGCAAGGTTTAAGAGAGGAAAAAAGGTTTATACAGCTGTAAGGTATTTTTTAAAAAATGGAGATAAAGAATATTTTTCTACTAGAGGAAAAAATGTCGAAAAAGCATTTTTGAGATCTCCTGTTGAGTTTAGTTATATAAGTTCAAAATATAATCTGAAAAGGAAGCACCCTATTTTAAATAGGATAAAAGCACACACCGGTGTGGATTATGCAGCTCCAACTGGTACTCCTGTCAGAACAACTGGAGCGGGCTCAGTCACAACTAGAGGAACTAATGGTGGATACGGAAAACTTATTGAAATTAAACACTCTGAAGATTACTCAACTAGATATGCTCATTTATCAAGATATAAAAAAGGCTTGGCTGTCGGCAGCAAAGTAAACCAAGGTGATGTTATTGGTTATGTCGGAAGAACTGGAAGAGCTACTGGCCCACATCTTCATTATGAATTTAGAGTAAATGGAATGCACACAAACCCACTAACAGTAAAACTTCCGGCAGCTAAGCCCATAAACGAACAAGAAAAAAAGTCTTTTTTAAAAACTGCAATCGATGCTATGACAAAAATGGATAATTTCTACTTAAAGCTATATGCCGAAAGCAATTAATAATAAAAATTTATATATTGGAACTCTTTCAGGAACAAGTGCAGATTCCATTGATGCTGTGGTGGTAGAAATAAGTAAAAATTTAAATATTATTTGTTCGTCCTCGATAAAAATTCCAGCTGAAATGAAGACTCAAATTTTAAATTTGGCAAATAAAAAGACTAATTTAAAAAAATTTCCTTCTAGAGATTTAATTGAACTTGGAGAAGATTTTGCTATTTTAACTTCAAAACTAATCAATAGAATTTTAATACGTAATAAAGATTTGAACTTTAAGATTAGAGCTATTGGCTCTCATGGACAAACTATTCAACATTTTCCGACAATAAAAAATCCATATACTCTTCAAATAGGCAATCCTAGTTTGATTGCAAAGACAACTGGTATTAAAACTATTGCTGACTTCAGAACAGCCAATATAAATCATGGCGGAATTGGAGCTCCCCTCACGCCTGCGTTTCATAATCAATTTTTTTATTCTAAATCCTCAAATCGAGTTGTAATAAATATTGGCGGGATCACAAATATAACCAGGTTAATTCCTAATTCACCTGTTATTGGCTGGGATTCTGGTCCAGGAAACTGCTTAATTGATCAATCTATTCAGTTTTTTTCAAAAAATAAAAAACAATTTGATAAAGGTGGAGAAACTGCCAAAAAAGGAGAGTTTAAAAAACTGGAAAAAGTTATCAGACTGATTCTTTCAAGAAAATATTTTAAATCTGGACTTCCAAAAAGCCAAAGTATTATTAATTTTAATTTTACAGATATTTATCAAAGATTTAAAAATACAAAAAAATTCTCAGAAGATGACTGGGTTTCTGCGATGACAGAGATTACTGCAAAAAGTATAGCCAACGATTTGAATAAATTTTGTAATGTTGAAAATCTTGAAATTTATCTATGTGGCGGAGGAAGCAAAAATAAATATTTAATATCCAGAATCAAAGACCACATAAATTCTAACTGGAAAGTTATGAATACTGATAAATTGGGATTAGATCCGATGTTAGTTGAGGCTTGTACTTTTGCATGGCTTGCAAAAATGCGATTAGCAAATGGGAAAATTAATTTAAAGCATTCAACTGGAGCAAACCCCTCTAGGTTGGGTGATATTTTTAAATAGAAAAAGATGAGCCACAACCGCAGGTCGTAACGGCATTAGGATTTTCTATAACAAATTTTGAACCTTCTAGATCTTCTTTATAATGAAGTGTTGATCCAAAAATATATTGCAAGCTAAGGGGATCTACAACTACAGAAACATCGGATTTAGTTAATGTAGTGTCCTCATCATCAAACTCATTATCAAGTTTGAATCCATATTGAAATCCAGAGCATCCACCGCCTGTTACAAACACCCTTAAAGATAAATTTTCTTTATCTTCATTATCTAACAAGGCTTTAATTTTAATTAAAGCCTGATCAGACACTTTCAATTCTTGTGGGGTGTACTTTTCTACCATGTTTTTTAAATCTCAAATAAGAGTATATTCCTCTTTTTCTCCAATCATCAAATTTAAACACTGAATTGCCTGACCTGCAGCTCCCTTTATTAGATTATCGATCGCAACATGAATAACCGCAGTATTTTCATTAACGAACGGAGAAATATCACAAAAATTAGTATTTTGTACCTTTTTTAGTTCTGGAACGGTACCTTTTTTTAGCACTCTCACAAAGGTTTTTCCCTTATAATAGTTAGTATATAGATCAGATAAATCTCCGTTAAATCCTTCTAAATCAACATATGCTGTAATATATTCACCTCTATATATTGGCAATAGATGGGGGGTAAATATCAAGTTTGAATCCAAACTGAAGTTTTCTTTTAAAAAAGATTTAATCTCAGGTTGATGGCGATGAAATTCTGGAGAATAAGCCTTAAAATTATTTTCTATGTCTTTTTTAAGAGAATCTTCAACCATGTTTCTTCCTGCTCCACTTATTCCTGATTTTACATCTAAAATTATTTTTGAATTAGGCTTAATATATTCAGCAATTGGCATAAGCCCCAATAAAGAAGCGGTAGGATAGCATCCTGGAACTCCAATTAAATTAGCTTTTGAAATATCAGATGAGTTTATTTCTGGAAGGCCATAAATAGATGACTTTAATAGATCAGGAGATTTATGTTCAGTCCCATAAGCATTTTTCCAAATGCTCTCATTAGAGAAACGAAAATCTGCAGATAAATCTATTACTTTAATATTTCTTTTTAATAAATCAGGGACGTAGCTCATTGAAAAGTCATGCTTAGTTGCAAAAAATACAATATCTAAATCAAAATTATTAATATTGTTTATATTTTCTAATTTGAGATTGGAGATATTAGAATATTTTTTTACGACATCGAAGAGTAATTTACCTTCGCTATTAAAAGACGAAACATAACTTACTTGAACGCCTTCATGCATATCTAAAAAAGATAGAAGCTCTTCGCCAACATAACCAGTAGCGCCGACTATTCCAATATTTTTTTTAACTATTTTCTTCATTAATAGAGGTTTTTATAAAGTGCAGTATTATACTTAAGCACAAATGAATAAAAAGAAAGTTATTTTATCCATATCAGCACATGATCCCACTGGTGGCGCAGGCTTGCAATGCGATATTTTAACTTCAAACTTATATAATCATCATTGTGTTTCAGCACTTACTGGTCAGACCGTCCAAACAAGTAAAAAGTTGCTTAAAAAGATTCCAAGTCAGAAAGTAATTTTTAAAAATAATCTTGAAGAGTTAAATAAAAATTTTAAAATTGATGGAATTAAAATTGGAGTTTTATGGTCTGCGGAAATTTACAAAGAATTAATTAAATTTTTAAAAAAAATTGATATTCCCATCATTATTGACCCAATAATATCTGCAGGTGGTGGCGGTAACTTTTTATTAGATAAAGAAATCTCAGATCTTAAAAAACATTTATATCCCTTATCCAAAGTCATTACGCCAAATAGAGAAGAGCTAAAAAAAATTGGGGGATACAGTTCTTCGAAGGACTCCATTAAAAATTTATATGAATCAGGCATTAAAAATGTCTATTTAACTGGAAGAGTCTATAAAAATGAGATAATTAATTATCTTTATATAAACGGAGAGAAAAAAATAGAAACTAAATCTCAATATATAAATTCAAAGGTTCATGGAACAGGCTGTGCTTTATCAACTTCTATTCTTTGTAATCTAGTAAATGGAAAATCTATAGAAACTGCTTGTAAAAAATCGCATGCGCTTTTATTCAAACTAGTTAAAAACTCTATAAAAACTTCAGGTCAAAATATTATTAACTTCAAGATATGAAAGGTATTTATGCAATTACTCCTTGCAATGAAGAAATTAATACTTTGTTAGAGAAAGTTAAGAGGTTATTAGATTCAGGTGTTCTTTTTTTTCAGTATAGAGATAAAAATTTACACAAGCATGAGATTTCTGAAAATGCATATAGGCTTTTAGAACTAATTAAAAAATATGATGCAAAATTAATAATAAATGACAGCCCGATGGTGGCGATGGAGATAGGAGCAGATGGTTTTCACTTAGGGCTAGAAGATTACCAGGAAAAAAAAATGCAAAACTTTTTAAATGAGCATTGCGAAGTTTTAAATGAAGATTATATCAAAGGAATATCTTGCAAATGGAATATGGAATTGATAGAAACTCCACCTGAAGAAATAATTAATTGGGACTACATAGCAGTAGGTGCTTTTTATAACTCCGCAACCAAAATTGACGCGACAACCAACAAAACTATAGAAAAGAACTTGCCCCTTAAAGTATCATTAAAACCGATAGTCGCTGTCGGCGGAATAAATCATAAAAATTTTGAGGAAGTTCTATCTTACGGCTACCAAATATTAGCAATTTCAGAGGGAATTTTTTCTGAAGACAGTTCAAACAAGATTGTTAATTATTTTAAATAGGGAATTATGAAAAAAATAAATATTTTGGGCGTCGGAAATGCACTAGTAGATATTCAGTTTTCCATTAAAGACAATTTTCTTGAAAAACTAGGCCTCAAGAAGGGCACGATGGATTTAAAAGACCCTGAAGAGCAAAAAAATACTCATAGCAAATTGATAAAAACTTTCGGTGTTAGTAAAGATGCTTGTGGAGGCTCGGCTACAAATACTATTTATGCAGCTTCAATTTTGGGATCTAATTGTAGTTTCATCGGCAAAGTTGCAGACGACTCTAACGGAAATTTTTATATTGATAATTTAAACAAAGCGGGAATTAAAAATGATTGCATGTCTGAGAGTAAAGGTGTTTCTGGGAATTGCTTAATCATGATTAGCCCAGATGCAGAAAGAACTATGAGTACGTTTCTAGGTATCAGTTCTGAATTACAAAAAATTGATATCAAAGAAGAATTAGTTTCTGAGGCAGAAATTGTTTATCTAGAGGGATATTTAGCAAGTTCCGATAGTTGTAACGAAGCTAGTAATGAAATTATCAGGCTTGCAAATGAAAATAAAACCAAAGTGGCTATAAGTTTGTCAGACCCCAATATAGTTGAAGCCTTCAAAGACAGATTGGAAGAGTGGATGGAAAATAAAATAGACTATTTGTTTTGTAACGAGGAAGAGGCAAAAGCTTTTTCAGGCTCTAGTGACTTGGAGATAGTCAAAAAAGAACTCAGTAAACTTGCTGAAACTTGTTTCATAACAAGAGGGAATGAAGGAGCAATAGTAATATCTAATGGTGAAGATATAAAAATAGATGGCTTTAAAGCAAACGCTATTGATTCAAATGGAGCTGGAGATATGTTTGCTGGGGCAACTCTTTATAAAATAAGTAGCGGAGAAAGTAGCAAAAATGCTGCAAAATTTGGTTGTTTTCTTGCTTCCAAAGGTGTTGAAAATTATGGTCCAAGGCTGCTAGATGAGGATTATAGAAAATATCAGCAATTATTTAATCAAATCTAGAAAAATTCAGTAGCAACTTATCATCGCATTTGATAAATTGCCCCCTCAAATATTTTTATGCCAACTACAAAGAAAAAAATCTTAAAAAAAGCTCCTGCTAAAAAAGTTGTAGCTAAAAAAGCTCCTGCTAAAAAAGTTGTAGCTAAAAAAGCTCCTGCTAAAAAAGTTGTAGCTAAAAAAGTTGTAGCTAAAAAAGCTCCTGCTAAAAAAGTTGTAGCTAGAAAGAGCAAATCTAAAAAGGTAATAGTAAATCCATCAGATTTTGATTCGTTTGCAAAATCATTTACTCCTTATAATTCTTCAAAAACTGAGAAGTATATGAATAAGTCTCAGAAAAAACATTTTATTGGAATCCTTAATTCTTGGAAGAATGCTTTAGAATCCGAACAAGAAAAAACAGAAAAATTAATTCAACGAGATCAAAGTAACTTTCCTGATTCATTAGATAGAGCATCGAAAGAAGAAGAATTCATGCTCGAATTAAGAAAAAGAGAAAGAGAGAGGAAATTAATTTTAAAAATCGAGTTATCACTGAAAGATATTATTGATGATTTGTATGGCTACTGCGAAACCTGCGGAGTCGATATAGGTATTAAACGCCTAGAAGCAAGGCCAACAGCAACCAAGTGCATAGACTGTAAGACAGTTGACGAAATCAAAGAAAAACAACAATTCGGTTAGTATTTAATTTCTCTTTATATGACTAAAAAACTAATTAAGGTTTTTATAGGATTGGGAACGAATCAAGGAAATAAGATTAAGAATTTAGAATTAGCTAAATTGCACATCATAAATTTTCCAAGTACTAAAATTATCAAAAAATCTTCAATTTATCGTTCTGTATTCTATGGTCATATTAAGCAGTCTGTTTTTTTAAACCAAGTAATTGAACTGACTACAACATTGAGTCCAGAACTGTTTCTTAAGAAATGTTTGGAAACAGAAAGAAGGATGGGAAGAAAAAGAACAAAGAAAGGTGCTTCAAGAAATATAGACGTCGATATAATATTTTATGGAGAAAAGACTATTTCTAAACCTTTAATAAAAATACCTCATCATGACTGGGAAAATAGACTATTTTTTGTGAGACCTTTAGTTGAAATAAATCCTAGTTACATTAAAAATAGACCGCTAGAAGTAGAAAAAAATAAAATTCATAAATTAACTTAGATATGTCAGAAAAAATTTTCGCAGTACCAGAGGCAATGAAAAAAGAAGCTATTATTTCTGAAGAAGAATTTATGACGATGTATGAATCATCAATTAATTCTCCGGAAGAGTTTTGGCCTGCTCAAGCGACAAAATATTTAGATTGGTTTTCAAGTTGGAATAATACTTATTTTGCTGATTTACCGAAAGGTGAAATTAAATGGTTCGAAGGAGCCAAATTGAATGCTGCGTACAATTGCATAGACAGACATCTGGGTTTAAAAGCTAAAGAAACTGCAATAATTTGGGAAGGTGACAACCCAGAAGAAGACCGAAAAATTACCTACCAAAGCCTTCATGATGAGGTCTGTAAATTCTCTAATCTATTAAAATCTAGAAACGTTAAGAAAGGGGACAGAGTATGTATTTACATGCCAATGATTCCTGAAGCTGCTTTTGCCATGTTAGCTTGCGCAAGAATTGGCGCAATTCATTCTGTTGTTTTTGGTGGATTTTCAATTGAATCTCTTAAAGATAGAATCTTAGATTCTGATTGCCAAACCGTAATTACAGCCAATGAGGGTATAAGGGGAGGCAAATCTATCCCTTTAAAAGCCAATGTAGATGAAGCAATAAAAAAATGCCCTGGTGTCCATTCAGTCATAGTGATCAAAAGAACTGAAAATAAAGCTAATTTCAACTCCGATGTGGATGTTGATTATTTATCAGAAAAAGAGAATTTTTTACCTGAATGCGAATGCGAAGAAATGGATTCTGAAGATCCTCTATTCATTCTTTATACATCTGGATCAACTGGAAAACCAAAAGGTGTTCTTCATACAACAGGTGGATATATGCTTGGAGCTGCAATATCGCATAAATTAGTATTTAATTATAAAGACGGAGATATCTACTGGTGTACAGCCGATGTAGGCTGGGTTACCGGTCATTCTTATATTGTTTACGGCCCTTTAGCTAATGGGGCCACAACATTAATGTTCGAAGGAATACCTACATACCCTGATGTTTCTAGATTCTGGAATGTTATTGACAAGCACAAAGTAAATATTTTTTATACGGCGCCAACTGCAATTAGGGCGTTAATGGCTCATGGAACAAATCCATTAAAAAATTCCTCTAGAAGTTCTTTAAAAGTAATTGGGACTGTCGGTGAGCCAATAAATCCAGAAGCTTGGGAATGGTATTTTAAAGAAGTTGGAAATGAAAACTGTCCAGTTGTAGATACTTGGTGGCAAACTGAAACGGGTAGTATTTTAATTTCTGGTTTAGCTGGATTCACAAAACAAAAACCTGGTAGTGCCTCGAGACCTTTTTTAGGGGTAGCACCAGTTCTGCTAGATGAAGAAGGAAAAGAAATTATAGGATCAGGATCTGGAAATTTAGCAATTAAAAATACTTGGCCATCCCAAATAAGAACTGTTTACGGAGATCACGAAAGATGCATAAATACTTATTATTCAACTTATCCTGGTTATTACTTTACTGGTGACGGGGCTAGAAGAGATGAAGATGGTTATTATTGGATCACTGGAAGAGTGGATGATGTTTTGAACGTATCAGGCCACAGACTAGGAACTGCAGAAATAGAAAGCGCATTAGTCCTCCATAACGAAGTCGCAGAAGCAGCGGTTGTTGGTTATGAACATGCAATTAAGGGTCAAGGGATATATTGTTACGTTAGTTTAATGAAGGAATCATCTCCCTCGGATCTTTTACAAAAAGAATTAATAAGCTTGATAGTTAAAGAGATAGGTCCAATCGCTAAACCAGATTTGATTCAATTTACTTTTGATTTGCCAAAGACCAGATCTGGAAAAATTATGCGAAGAATTTTAAGGAAAATAGCTAGTAATGAAATTAATGAACTAGGAGATATTTCAACTTTAGCAGATCCTTCAATTGTAGAAATTTTAATCAATGAAAGAGTGAACACCAAATGAGTATATTTTCCTTTAGAAACAAATCAGAACTTATAGAAAAAGTAGATGCTCTGCCTGGAAGGGAAGAACCTATTTTTATTCCAGATTTACACTATGTAAATGGTAATTCTTTGGAAGAGATTAAAAATAAAAATCTAGAAACTATAATTTTTGGAATGGGTTGTTTTTGGGGGGCGGAAAAATTTTTTTGGGAACTCAAGGGGGTTGCTTATACTTCTGTTGGTTATATTTCTGGTCATACAGCAAATGCAACGTACGAAGAGGTTTGTTCAGGTATGACTGGGCACAATGAGGTTGTGCAAGTAATCTACTCATCCGCGGAAATCTCTATTGAAATTTTATTGAAAACCTTTTGGGAAAACCATGATCCTACGCAAGGCATGCGACAAGGCAATGACATTGGAACTCAATATAGATCTGGAATTTATTTCTCAAGCGAATCTGATTTGTTAGCAATTGAAGAGTCTAAAAATAAATATCAAAAAAGATTGACTGAGAATAATTACGGTTTAATTTCTACAGAAGTTGTTAATACTAATACTTATTATTATGCAGAGGAGTATCACCAGCAATATTTAGCCAAGAACCCTAATGGTTATTGTGGTCACGGTGGATGTGGTATTTTATTGGACGACTAACTTTTCCAAAAATAATTTTGTTCTTTCAGAGCCACTCGTCCTTCCTCAATTAATTTATTTAAATGAGCTTCTAAAGAATATCTAGCAATAACTAGTAAATGTTCATCAATATCATCGTAAACAGCTTTAATTAACTCATCAAGGGTAGCTTTTGAGGCTTCAGTGATAGCATCTATAACTTTCTTTTCTCTGTACATTCTGTGACTAACAATCCAATCTACTACACTATATGGATTCTCCATCAAGTTGCCGTGCCCAGGAGCTAATAATTTTAAATTTATGTTTTTTAGATTCTCTAAAGAGTCTATATATTGCTTCATATTTCCGTCTGGAGGAGCTATGACAACTGTCGAGCCTTCCATTATGTGATCTCCAGTGAATATCAAATTTTCCTCTTCTAGTAAAAAACATAGATGATTGGAGGCATGTCCAGGAGTATGGATTACTTTTAATGAATACTCAGCCTCATTTATTTCATCGCCATGTTTTAAAATTTGGTTAGCTTTAAAGGTGGGATCCTGCATTTCTTTGTGAAGAGCATACATTCCCATAACCGGTGCAGCAGTTCTTTGATGAAGAAGCTTAGCCCCAGGAGAGTGGTCATTATGAGTATGGGTAACCAAAATTTGTTTTATATCTTCCCCGCATATATCAACTATATTTTCTATATGTTCTTTAGAGGCTGGGCCAGGATCAATTACAGATATTTCTTGGTGTCCTACGAGATAAGTATTTGTTCCTGCGCCTGTAAATACCCCACCATTGTCAGCGGTTATTCTTCTTACTAATGGCGATAACTCAGTGATCTTCATAGCCAATATCCCCTGGCAGAAGGCCTACCATCTTTCCGTTTTCCATAAAAAATTTAGGCTCAATACAAGACACTTCATTTTGATAATTTACTTTGTGCCTTAAAAGACTATCTGTGTCTGTGAATCCAACAATAGATTCTAAATTTTTAATTGTAGGCAGAATGATTGGAAAATTACCTTCCTTGCCTCTTTTAAGAGCATCTTCTGGAGTGATCCAAGTGCTCTCGACACCTTCGCTTCCATCATGAATTGCATCTTGATCCTCTGGAGCTAAAGCTATAAAAAATCTAGTGCTATATCTTCTCATTTCCATTTTTGGAGTAACCCAGTGAGATACGTAAGCTAATCTATCAACAGCTAACTTTATATTTAATTTTTTACAAAGCTCTAATAATACAGGCTCTCCTTTATTCAATTTATCTTGATAAGTATTCAGAATACTCATTTCAACATCATCGGAAGCCCCGAAGAAATCTCCATTTTCACGATAAGCTAAAAGCACTCCGCATTCTTCAAAACATTCTCTGATACAGGCTACCCAATAATTTAAGCCACCTTCTTTTAATCCTAATATTTGAGAAGCCATTTCATCTGTTAAGCCCGAACAAAAGCTATTTATTTCAACTTCGGAATCGACAAGATCTAGTTTTCCGCCCGGGAAAACCCAAGCGCCGCCAAAATTTGTTTTGGCATTCCGCTTGATCATGAATACTTCTATTGCTTCAGAAGGAGACCTAACCAGCAGAACAGTCGCTGCTGGCCTAGGTTCTGCAGCTGGTAAATTAGGATCTGCTTTTTGAATATTTATAGATTCATCTTTAGATAAGATTTCCGGGAAGTCTTTATCTTTAGCCATCAGATTAAGCTATAAATTTTGCTAAACGACTATTTATAATCTCTTCTGCTTCAGCAACCATTCCATCTACAAGATCCTGACACGAAGGAATATCATGAATCAATCCTGCAACCATTCCACAACTCCAAGCACCATCGTCCATTTTTCCCTCTGTCATTATTTTGGGATAAACGCCCGCTACTTCATCGAGGATATCTTCAATTTTAATATTATCGCCAAGCTCTTTTTCTTTTTCTTGAATACTTGTTACAGCAGAGTTCTTTAGGACTCTTTCTGTATTTCTAAGGGATCTCATTATAAGAGTCGTGTCTAATTCAGAAGCAGCAACAAGAGCATCCTTAACGTTTTGATGAACTGGCGCTTCTTTAGTTGCTATAAATCTAGTACCTAAATTAACTCCTTCTGCACCTAATGCTAAAGCAGCAGCAAGTTGTTTACCGTTACCTATTCCACCTGAAGCAACGAAAGGGATGTCTAGTTCTTCAGCAGCCCTAGGTAATAAAATCATATTTGGAATATCATCTTCTCCAGGATGTCCGCCACATTCGAAACCATCAACACTAGCCGCGTCGCAACCAATATCTTGAGCTTTTAAGGCATGTCTAACTGAAGTACATTTATGTATTACTTTGATATCCGCTGCTTTTAAAGACTCTATGTAAGCTTGAGGATTTCTTCCTGCAGTTTCTACTACTTTAACTCCACCTTCAATTATTGCTTGAATATACCCAGGATAATCAGGCTGATTGAACATTGGTAGAAAAGTTAAATTAACGCCAAAAGGTTTGTCTGTCATTTTATGACATCTAGCTATTTCTTTTGCTAAGTCTTCTGGAGTTTTTTGAGTAAGCCCGGTAATGATTCCTAGGCCGCCTGCATTTGAAACAGCTGCTGCCATTTCTGCGAATCCTACATAATGCATCCCACCTTGAATTATAGGATGTTGAATTCCAAACATTTCTGTTATTTTAGTTTTAAGCATTATTTCTCCCTTTACTTTAAATAATTAATTTATAACTATATCTTTAATGACGTATGTTGCAATAAATGATACAAACGTCTTACTAAAATAGAGCGAAAAATTGAAAGTACAAGAAATTAAAACTAATAAGTTGCTAGCCAAGTTAAAGCGTTCTCCTGCAGATCATAAAGGCAAATTTGGACACGTAATGATTGTAGGTGGAAATATTGGCTTTGGCGGAGCAGGTCTTTTAGCGTCTAAAGCTGCAGTTTGCAGTGGTGCAGGATTAGTTTCTTTAGCTACAAGATCAGAACACGTCAGCGCTTCATTAAATTTTTGCCCAGAAGTTATGGCCAAACCAGTTAATAACGGTCAAGCATTAGAAGAATATTTAGATAAGCCTTCTGTCATATGCATTGGCCCTGGATTAGATAAAAATTACTGGGCCGAACAAGTTTTATATAAGACTTTAGAAATTTCAAACAAAAGAAATATACCTATTTTAATTGATGCAGATGGATTAAATTTATTGCCAGAATTTATAAAAAAAATTCCACTTCCAAAAAAAGTAATAATAACTCCTCACGAGGGCGAAGCAGCAAAGTTACTTAATACCTCTGTAGAGAAAATAAAATCAAACCGAATTTTAGCTGCAAAAAAATTATCGAAGAAATACTCTGCAGTTGTTGTATTAAAAGGTCACGAAACAATTGTCTGTTCAAAGGATAATATTTTTCTTTGCAACAAAGGCAATCCGGGTATGGCTTCTGGGGGCATGGGGGATGTATTAAGCGGCATTATATCTAGTTTAGTTGCTCAAAAACTGAGTCTTTTAGAATCAGCTTGTCTAGGCGTAAATCTTCATGCAGAAGCTGGAGATGAATATGCAGAAGCTATAGGTCAACGAGGGTTAATCCCATCCGATGTTATCGAAATTGTGAAAGAACTTATTCTTTAAGCAATGACTGATGAACTGATATTAGATTCTTTGGTTGAAACAAAAAAGTTAGGCCAAAAAATTGGCAGTCAATTATCTAAAGTAAAAAAATCTCAGGCATATATAATTTTTTTAAATGGAGACCTTGGATCGGGAAAAACTACTTTAGTTAAAGAGATTATTTCGGCTTTAGGTGTTGAGGAATCTGTTACCAGCCCTACTTTTACAATTATTGAGCCCTACTTGTCTGAGCACCGAAATATTTATCACATGGATCTTTATAGAATTGAAAGCGCATCTGAACTGGCTGCTATAGGTATAAACGAGTATTGCAAAGAAGAGAATTCTATAATTTTTGTAGAATGGCCCGAGAAAGCTTTTGGCTACCTCAATGATTTTGATATGAAGATATCTTTAGAGCATTTATCCGAAACGAAGAGGAAATGCAAAATTACATTAAAGACCTAGAGCTTTTTTAATATCTGGATGAAAATATGATTCTGGCTTCATGATTTTACCAGCTTCGTTCTTAATAGCTTTGCCATCTATGAATTTACTCATATTGGAAGCTTTAACTTCGTTCCAAACTTTTTCAAAATCTATTCCACAACTTGAACACATTCCCATAATTACCCAAACCATATCAGCCAACCCATCTGCAACTTCAATCATATTTTGTTCTTGAAATGCCTCTAAAGTTTCTTTGTACTCTTCGGTTATTAAATTCATATATAGCTCCGGTTGAGCTCCATTTAAAGTTAAGTTTTCTTGAATTGGTTGATCGCCTGCCTTCATAAAATTTTCTACGTCTTCTTGATAAGTCATGTTTCCTCTTTTTAATTGGTGATATCTAATCTATTTTAAATGACTTATGAATTTAATCAGGTAAATTAACTATAAATGGAAATAATTTTAAAAGATGGTTCTTATTATGAAATTCAACAAGACGATTTGTTGTCCTGGCAAAGAACTTATACTGATTGCAATGTATTTCATGAAATAAATGCCGCAAGAGAATGGAGTGAAGCCAATCCTTCTAGGCGAAAAACAAAAAGAGGCATTAGAAGATTTCTAAATGCATGGCTCTCTAAAGCTCATAAACTTAAAGGAAGTCCTTTTATTTATACTCAGGAAGGCAAGACAAATAAAATTGAGGAATCTATGCATGATATTTCATGGGTTGAAGAAGAAAATAGACTGGAAACCTCTAAGTGGTATATCAAAAACAAAGGTTTTTATTTTCTAGATGGCAAGAAATACACTTCTCCTTATGGAGTAAAAAAAGTCGTTAATCTTTCTGAAAAAATAAAAACTTTAAAAGAAAATAAGAAGTGAAATTCTATTTCTTATAAAAAGTTCTTCTGGTATAGTTCGCGATCTAAATTATTGAAAGCTTAAACAAAGATGAAAGAAGGAATACATCCAGATTATGCAGCATTAAAAGCAACTTGTAGTTGCGGAAATGTCATAGAAACAAGATCTACTCTCGAGGGTGATCTATCGTTAGATATATGTTCAGCATGCCATCCTTTTTATACTGGTAAACAAAAAATTGTTGATACTGGAGGAAGAGTTGATAGATTCAAAAAACGTTTTGCTAAAACTGCTGGTGCAGCAACGCCAACTGAAAAACAAGAAGCTCCTGCTGAGGAAGTAGTTGCTGAGGAAGTAGTTGCTGAGGAAGTAGTTGCTGAAGAAGCTCCTGCTGAGGAAGTAGTTGCTGAGGAAGTAGTGCTGAGGAAGTAGTTGCTGAAGAAGCTCCTGCTGAGGAAGTAGTTGCTGAGGAAGTAGTTGCTGAAGAAGCTCCTGCTGAGGAAGTAGTTGCTGAAGAAGCTCCTGCTGAGGAAGCTTCTACTGAAGAAAATTCAGAAGATTCTCCTAAAGAAAAATAACTTACTTTTAATTATCTTTGAAATCTTACTCAGCGCAGAGATTTTATATTCTTACAACTAACCTTAAACAAGTAAATGAATCCTAAAGATATAAGAAATATTGCAATCATAGCTCACGTTGATCACGGGAAAACTACTCTAGTTGATAAATTACTTGAACAATCTGGAACCCTCGATAGAAAAAGCATGGGATCAGAAAGAATCATGGATTCTAACGATCAAGAAAAAGAAAGAGGCATAACAATTCTGGCAAAAAATACTGCCATTATGTGGAAAGAACATAAAATAAATATTGTAGACACGCCTGGTCACGCAGACTTTGGCGGAGAAGTAGAGAGGGTATTATCTATGGTAGATTCCGTTCTGCTTTTAGTCGATGCTGTAGATGGGCCAATGCCTCAAACTAGATTTGTAACAGAAAAAGCTTTTGAACAAGGTTTGAATCCAATATTAGTTATAAATAAAATTGATCGTCCTGGTGCGAGGCCTGATTGGGTTCTTGATCAAGTTTTCGATTTATTTGATAGATTAGGAGGAAATGACGAACAGTTAGATTTTCCGGTTATTTATGCATCAGCTTTAAACGGAGTTGCAGGTCTAGAACTAGATAATGTTCAAGATGATATGTCTCCATTACTCGATTTAGTTCTTTCTAAAGTAAAACCACCTGAAGTTGATCTCAACAAACCATTTCAAATGCAAATAAGTGCTTTAGATAGTAATAGCTATGTAGGTGTAATAGGAATAGGCAGAATAACTGGTGGAAAATTAAAGACAAACGATCAGGTTACAATAATTGATAAAGACGCAAAAGAGAGAAAAGGAAAAGTTTTACAAGTTCTTAGTCATGATGGCCTAGAAAGAGTAGAGGTCCCCGAAGCTGAAGCTGGAGACATTGTTTGTATAACTGGTGTCGATAAGTTGTTTATTTCAGATACTTTATGTGACCCATTAAATGTTGAAGCTATGCCAGCTTTATCTGTTGATGAGCCTACAGTTAGTATGACTTTTCAAGTTAATGACTCCCCTTTTGCAGGTCTAGATGGAAAATTTGTTACTTCTCGAAATATTAAAGAACGTTTGGAGCAAGAACTTTTAAGTAATGTTGCTTTGCGAGTTGAGCCTGGAGCAAGTTCAGATAAATTTAAAGTTTCCGGCAGAGGTGAATTACATTTGTCGGTTCTTATCGAATCAATGCGTAGAGAGGGATTTGAACTTGGCGTTTCAAAACCTGAAGTCATCCAAAAGGATGTTGATGGTGTTACCCATGAGCCTTTCGAGCAGATAGTTATCGATATAGAAGAAGAACATCAAGGTCCAATCATGGAAGAAATGGGTTTAAGAAAAGCTGAGTTAACTAATATGACGCCAGATGGCAAGGGTAGATTAAAATTAGAATTCATAGCTCCTTCTAGAGGAATTATAGGTTTTAGATCACAATTTTTAACATTAACAAGTGGGTCTGGAATACTAACGAGTGTATTTGATCATTATGGTCCGGCAAAAAAGGGGGAAGTTACCACAAGACAAAATGGTGTTCTTGTTTCAATGATTGGAGGTAAAACCTTAGCCTACTCATTATTTAATTTACAAAATCGTGGAAAACTTTTTGTTGGTCATGGGTTGGAGGTTTATAAAGGTCAGATTGTTGGCTTACACTCCCGAGACAATGATATGCCAGTAAACCCTACTAAAGCTAAACAATTGACTAATGTAAGGGCTTCTGGAACCGATGAAAATTTGGTTTTAGTTAAGCATATCGAACATACTCTTGAGCAGGCACTTGAATTTATTGAAGACGATGAATTAGTTGAAGTTACGCCAAGTGCAGTTCGTTTAAGAAAGAAATCATTTACTTTTTAGAGCCTTTCTAAAATTGCATGATGGATTTGATCAAACGATCCATTTGAAAGACAGATAATATGACTGTTAGGCTCGTTTAATTCTGGTAACAGCTTCATAAACTCTCTAGTTCCCTTACATACTGAGAATCTATCGTCCTTTTCAGATATAGATTTTACTTGCGCAGCATTTTTTGAGAAAAGAAAAACCTTATCAGCATCTTCTAAACATTTAGGAATGACAGTATCATGATATCCAGATGCCATAGTATTTGATCGCATTTCTAGGAGACAAATAATTTTTTCTTTTCCAACTTTTTTTCTCAACCCATCTAAAGTAAATTTAATTGCAGTTGGGTGATGTGCAAAGTCATCGTAAACGGTAATACTATTTTGCTTGCCAATTGTCTCCATTCGTCTTGCAGTTCCTTTAAAATTTGATAGAGATTCTGATATTTTTTTTCCTTTAATACCTAAAGAATTTGCAATGACAAAAGTTGCTAGAGCATTCCTCTTATTATGCTCGCCTATCAATCCCCAATTTATCTCTCCCATTAGTTTTTTTCCGTTAAAAACTTTAAAAGAAGCGCACTCGGGATTATTTATTTTTACATACCAACCTTTAGATTTTTTTTCTGAATTGAATCTAATTTCTTCACAAAAGATTCCCATCTTGGTGAGGTCAGCGATCTCTTTATCATCCTCCGGATATATGACTTGAGCTCGGCTTGGCATGATTCTCAAAAGATGATGGAATTGTTTTTTGATTGCAGATAAATCATCAAAAATATCAGCATGATCAAACTCTAAATTATTGATCAATAAAGTTGATGGATTGTAATGAATGAATTTAGAGCGCTTATCAAAGAATGCCGTGTCGTATTCATCAGCTTCAATAACAAAGTACTCATGAGAGCCTAATGAAGCAGTTGAATCTAAATCTAAAGCTCTTCCAGCAATCATGTAGCCCACATCAAGGCCAGCATCTATCAATACTTTAGTGATCATGGAAGATGTAGAAGTTTTTCCATGTGTTCCGCTAATTGCTATGACATGTCTATTTTCTAAGATTGAATCAGTTAGAAATTGCGGACCTGACACAAAACTTAGTTTTTTATTGAGGATTTCTTCCATTAAAGGATTACCTCTAGAGACAACATTTCCTATGACATATAAATCTATATCATCTGTAATATTATTTGGACTGAACCCTTGATCTACTTTTATACCGTGTTCTGCAAGAACATTACTCATTGGTGGGTATATATTTTCATCGCACCCAGACACTTCAATTCCTCTTTGCATTGCCAGTTGAGCAAGGCCTCCCATAAAAGTTCCACAGATTCCTAAAACATATATTTTCACAATCATGATTATATCTTTTTCCAGAAGGACTTTTTTCAGTTATATTTCTTTTCATGACTTTAAAACGTAATGCTTTTTATGCTCAATCTGGTGGCGTAACCTCGGTAATAAATGCCTCTGCTTGTGGCGTAATTGAAACCGCAGCAAAATCTAAAAAAATTAACAAAGTTCTTTGTGGGCAAAACGGAATATTGGGTGCTTTGAATGAGAATCTAATTGACACCTCAAAAGAATCTAAGAGCACAATTGCAAAATTAAAAAACACCCCAGGCGGTGCCTTTGGCTCATGTCGATTTAAATTACAAGATCCTATTAATCAAAAGAAAGAATATGATCGTCTTTTTGAAGTCTTTGCGGCTCATGACATTGGCTACTTTTTTTATAATGGCGGTGGGGACAGTCAAGATACAACTTACAAAATTTCAGAAATGGCGAAGAAGCTAAAATTTCCTATCCAGTGTATTGGTATACCAAAAACTGTAGATAATGATTTGCCCTTTACAGATTGTTCGCCCGGTTTTGGTTCGGTCGCAAAATATGTTGCAACTTCGACTTTAGAAGCCGGATTGGATGTTAAGAGTATGGCTGAAACTTCAACTAAGGTTTTTATCTTAGAGGTTATGGGTCGTCACGCGGGCTGGATAGCTGCATCTTCTTGTTTAGCAGCAACTAAGGCTGGTGATCCGCCTCATATAATTTTGTTACCAGAAGTGCCTTTTGAAAAGAGTAAATTTATTTCCCAAGTTAAACAAACAGTTAAAAAAAATGGTTACTGTGTAATTATTGCTTCAGAAGGTACTCAAACAAAAAGTGGTAAATTTTTAGCAGATTCTGGATTAACGGATGCTTTTGGTCACAAACAGCTTGGTGGAGTTGCTCCTGTGCTAGCTAGTATGATTTCAAAAATGGGATTAAAAAATCATTGGGCAGTAGCAGATTATTTACAGCGTTCAGCTCGACACATCTCTTCAAAGACCGATCTTGATCAAGCGTATGCTGTTGGCGCACACGCCGTAAAATTAGCAATAGCTGGAAAAACTGCAATCATGCCAATCATCAAAAGGTTGAGTGACTCTCCTTATAAGTGGAAAATTGAGACAGCTTCTCTAAAAAATGTTGCAAACGTAGAAAAAACTATGCCAAAAAAGTTTATTTCCGCAAACGGTTTTGAAATAACAGCAGCTGGTAAAAAATATTTAAGACCACTCATTCAAGGAGAAGCATCGACAAAATATAAGAACGGGATCCCAGAAGTTGCTGAATTAAAGAAAGTTCTGGTTCAAAAGAAAGTTAGCTAATTTTTTTTACAACACCGCTAAAATTAAAGACTATTTTGCCATCGCAATATATCTTGCCTTCTCCAAATACTAAGGATCTGGTGCTTTTGGTGATTGTTGTATGAATTTCTGCTAAGGAATTAATCTTTGCTGGCGCAATAAACTCTGATCTAAAACTTATGGTGGCAACATACTCTTCCCTAGAGGGCATCGCTGAGGAAGCTAAACAATAATCAGCAATACTCATTAACATTCCGCCGTGCGCTACATTTGCTGAATTGCAATTTTCTTTTTTAATCCAAAAAGCCATGACTAGATTTCCATCTTCATCTCTCTTATGAAAGCCCTCGCCTATGTGACGAATATGATGCTCAGTTTGTTTGATGACTTCAAAGCCTTCAGGGACTGGGTATTTTTTTTCTGTTGTCATTTAGATATTTTAACTCAATGTGTATAATTGCCTCTCATAATAAAGAAATAATATGGATTTTAATTTAACATCAGATCAACTTGAACTTCAAAAAGTAGCCCGTGACTACGCCCAAAAAGAACTTCCAGCGTTAGCTAATGAACTTGAAGAAAGCGGCGAACCTGTCCCTAAAGATGCCTTAATGAAAATAGGAGAAATGGGCTTTCTTGGGGTAAATACTCCAACACAATATGGCGGTCAAGGTTTAACAAGTTTAGATGCCATAATAATTCTAGAAGAGTTTGGAAAAATCTCATCTGCAATAGGTTGGCCTGTATTTGAAGCTAATGCGGGTCCAGTTAAAGTAATAGAGCACTTTGGAACTGACGCCCTAAAAGAAAGAGTCATCCCGAAAGTTTGTAGCGGTGAAATGGTTGTAGCGGTTAGCATGTCAGAGCCGGATGCTGGTACAGGACTTACAGATTTAAAAACTAAAGCTGAGATCAAGGGCGATAAAATTGTCATTAACGGTAATAAGCGATGGTGTTCTGGAGCTGGTCATTCTGACGGATATGTTGTCTATGCAAGAATGTCTGATGCACCAGCTGCCAAAGGTATTGGCGCAGTGTTTGTAGACTTAAATACACCGGGACTAACTTTTGGTAACAACGAGAATCTAATGGGTTGGCGTGGAATTCCTTCTGCCGATATTTACTTTGATAATGTCGAAGTACCTATTGAAAATTTACTAGTTGAGCCAGAGGATGGCTTCAAAAAATTGATGGAAACTTTTGATTTAGAGCGATGTGGAAATGCAACTATGGCGTTAGCTCAAGCATCATCTGCTTTGGAATATGTTAAAAATTATGTTCAAGAAAGAGAGCAATTTGGTAAGCCAATTGTAGAATTTCAAGCGGTACAAATTAAATTAGCAGATATGTTGATGAAAGTCGAAGCTTCTCGATTACTCATTCATCGAGCTGTTTTTAATGCTGCGAAAGGCTTGCCTGACATCCTAGAATCTAGCTCTGCTAAATGCTTTGCCAATGAAATTTCAAGGGAAGTTACAGCTACTGCAATGCAACTCATGGGCGGTTATGGATTTAATAAAGAATACGGAATGGAAAGAAAAGTTCGAGATGCTTTTGGCTGGGGAATTGCAGGTGGGACTATCGATGTTCAGAAAATCAACATCGCATCAGCAATGATCGGTAGGCGTTTTAATCAACGCGCAAAATAATAAATTAAGCGATTCTTAGCTCTTGAATTACTTCATCCATTTTTTCTATTAGAATCTTTTTATCTTCTTCGGTAAGAAAATCTCCAATTGGTACCCTCTCGCCTTTTGAAGAAATAACTATATGTAATGGATACCACGGATGAGTAGCTTTTTCGATGAATACGTAAGACCACTCTCTAATGAATTCGGTAGTCGTTTCAGGTCGTAATCTTCCTTTTTCAATTATGAGTTTTTCAGGGGTGAAGGTTAAAATTTCTTGCCTATTAACGTTACGAAAAACGTAATATGAAGCGGATAGAACAATCAGGATTTCTAAACCAGCAAAGGGTAGAATTATTGGTGCTCCAGCATATAGAAAGCCTATGGCAATAATGGTTATCGGAGTGGATACGAGTGCTAAAAACCAAAGATTTCCTTTCCAAGAAATTGAACGATTAGGATATATAGAAATTCTAAATGAGTTTTCGGAATCGAGACGATCTGATGTAACCATGATTTAATTGTTATATTAAACTTTAAGTTATTGATTATGAACTTTTTAAACGAATGATGTTTTATGAAAAAGAATAATTCTATTGATAGAACGGCTTTAATGCCGAATTATGCACCTCCCTGGTTTACGCCAGTTAAAGGGGATAAATCTGTGGTCTGGGATGAAAATGGTAAAGACTATATAGATTTTGGTGGTGGGATAGCTGTGACTTGTTTAGGTCATGCTCACCCAGAACTGAATCAAGCTTTAAAAACTCAAGCTGATAGTCTTTGGCATGTCAGTAATTATCTTCTCAATCAACCAGCAGTAGATTTAACCGATGCCTTAGCTAAAAAAACATTTGCTGAGAAAATATTTCTTTCTAATTCAGGAAATGAGGCAAATGAAGCTGCTATGAAACTAGCTCGAAGATTCTATTTCGATCAAGGAAAAAAGGACAAATATGAAATTATTTCATTTTCTGATTCGTTTCATGGTCGTTCGATGATGAACATTACCGTGGGAGATTCGGAATTCCATCAGACCGGTTTCGGACCTCTTCTAGAGGGATTCAAAAAAGCACAATTTAATGATCTAGATTCAGTAAAAAAAATTATCAATAAAAATACAGCTGCCATTATGGTTGAGCCAATACAAGGTGAATCAGGAGTCATTCCTGCCAAAAACCCTTTTCTAGAAGGGTTGAGAAAACTTGCTGATGAAAATGACTGTTTATTAATATTTGATGAAGTGCAAAGTGGTATCGGTAGAACCGGCTCTTTATTGGCTTATATGGGCTATGGAGTCGTACCTGATATATTGACTGTGGCCAAAGGAATGGGCGGTGGAATGCCGGTAGCAGCGACTTTAACTACAGAAAAAATTGCTGAATGTTTCCAACCCGGTACTCATGGCAGTACTTTTGGTGGAAACCCTTTATCGTGCGCCGTGGCTTCTAAAGTTATCGAAATAGTTTCTAAACAAAAATTACTTACTGGTGTGGTTGAAAAGACAACTTTATTTCTCAAACATTTAAGTGCTTTATCAGAGGAATTTGATTTATTTGATGATGTTAGATCAGCAGGTCTTTGGATTGGTTGTGACTTTAAAAAAATAAAAGCTGGAGAGTTTTTAGAGGCTTGTTATGAAGAAGGTCTGATCATTGTTCAAGCCTCCGGTCAAAGTACTATTCGATTAGCGCCTTCTTTGATCATTGGAGACTCAGAAATCAATGAAGGATTCAATCGCTTTAGAAAAGCTCTACAAAATCTAGTTTAATTGGTTTTTTAAAAACTCTGAATAGGTTTGATTGAATCTTGCCAGTCTTTCTGGACCAGTTGGATGAGTATCAAAAAAACCAGAACGTTCTGATCTTTCAGATTGCTGTGCCATTCTAATTATTACATCTCTTGCTTTTATCAAATCGAATCCGGATTTATTAAGAATCACTAATGAAAAGTAGTCTGCTTCTTTTTCTTGATCTCGAGAATAAAATAAAGAGCCAAATCTAGCTCCCAAGTCAGTAGTTTGAGATATCAACTCGTCAGAACCTTCGATTACAGTTCCCAATATTCTTCCAGCTAAACTTCCAAGCATGATATTTCTTTGAGAATTAGCTATGTGATTACCGATGTGATGACCAATCTCATGCGCAATAACAAAAGCCACTTCTTCCTCTGAGGCAACGCCATTCATCAAGCCTTTGGTATATGTAATCTGATTTCTTCCTGAAGCGAAGGCGTTGAACATATCATCATCCAGATAATTAAATTTCCATTTACAACGAGCTTTGGGAATATTATTTGCTTCGCACCATTCAACTGCAGCCGGCATAGATTTCTCGATAATATTTTCAACCATCAATACTGCTTCTTTTCTGGTTTTTTCAATCGGCTTGTCGAGTTCTGTTGTTTTTATAATCCTGATAGCTTCGTTGAGTTTGACATCACTTACCTCTTCAAAAGTAGTGCCTGGCGCGACACACCCAATCAATAAAAAGGTAGTAAAAATTAGGAATAGTTTTTGGTATGAATTCACAAAAGATTATTTAAATTTTTTCCTCATGTTCATTACTGCTTCCATGCCGAAAACTGGTTTTTTTCCTTCTGGCACGGTATTACCTTTGACTATTAATTCTTCAAAAGGAGTCCCGCTTTTATACATTTCATAAAGAACGTCGATATCCATGTTAGTACCAATCGGTTCTTCGGCGAAATCAGGCGCTATGGCGTCTGATCTAAATTCTTCAGCCGAACGGAAATGCTCATAAAAAATCTCAACCAAATGGCCATCGGGATCTCTGTAGTAGATTCCTGATATCCATCCATGATTAATAGTCCAAGCAGGATTCAAACCATTTTCTTTAGCTTTGTGATAAAAATTGAACCAATTTTCTATTGAAGATACCCTATAAGAAATATGATCCAAACCAACTAAATTAGGAGTCACTCTATTTACAAAATTTCTTACTTTGAGTAATGAATTAATTAATAATCTTGGGAGAAATCCCATATTTTGCTTTAAGGCTGCAGAAACATTTGCAATAGCCACTCTATGATGCTCTTCGTCAAAAGTTAAAAAAGTCAAATCTTCATTTGAAAACATCGGCTTACAATGAAATAGGCGTGAGTAAAAATCTATCATTTCATCATATTTCATTGTCTTCCATGCAACATGATGAAAGTCATCTGGGGCTCCTTCTACTTTAAAGTTTTTGTAATTACTTTTATCTAATATAGTCTCTCGCATCATATCCTCCATAACTTCACGCTAATAAATATAACAAATTATTTATCTTGCGTTAACAGTGCCTCTGCGCTATCTATTCGTCTAAAACCTTTAGGAAGATAATTACCCTTTCTTCCTCGAGCTCCTACAAAATTATTTAAGTCCTTAGATTTTATTTCATAGTGTTGCTTTCCACTGTAGATTTTTAAAGAAGCTTCTTTAGGAAGAGCTAACAGATGTAAGAGTTTATTTTCTTTTGCTGCATACTGTTTTTTATCAATTGATATAATTTTATTTCCCTTCCCTTTGGAGAGAATAGGTAAATCAGCAGCCTCGATAAGTAACATTTTTCCTTCTTCGGATATAGAAACGATAAAAGAATTTTCAATAGATGCTAATTTTTGAGGTGATAATGGAATTGCGCCTTTTGTATTCAGAGCAGCTTTTCCGGATTTATTCTTAGTCTGCAAATCAACTATTTTGGCTATAAAACCATAACCGGAATCTGCAGCAAGTATACAAAGATCCTCATCATTTCCTGCAACCACTCCAGAAAAAGTTGCTCCGGATTGTGCATTGATACTTCCAGAAACAGGGTCTCCTTGACCTCTAGCGCTTGGTAATTTGTGGATTGGAAGAGAGTAGGCTTTACCAAAGTTATCTAAAATTACTGCATTTTGACTATTTCTGGCTTTAGATGAAGAAAGGTATCCATCTCCTTCTCGATATTGCAAAGACTCTGGATCTGCATCATGTCCTTTAGCTGCTCTAATCCAACCTCGCTTCGATAAAACGACGGTCATTGGATCGTTAGAAATTAGCTCTTTTTCGTCAAAAGCTTTAGATTCTTTAGCTTCAACCATTGAACTATTTCGCTTATCTCCAAACTCATCAAGATCTTCTTTGAGTTCTTTTTTGATTAAGGTTTTTAGCCTACTTGCGGAGCCTAAAGTTTTTTCAATATCTTTAGCTTCTGAAAAAAGTTCATTTTTTTCTGCTAGGATCGATTCTTCTTCTAATTTTGCTAACTGACGAAGTCTTATATCTAAAATTGCATTTGCCTGAATTTCAGAAAGTTTAAACTTTTTCATTAACTCTTTTTTAGGCTCATCATGAGTTCTAATTATTTTTATAACTTCATCAAGATTTAAAAAAGCTACTAGTAATCCATCTAAAATGTGTAAACGATCGTTTACCCAATCTAGCCTGTGTTGCAAACGTCTTCTGACAGTATCTGTTCTAAACTTCAGCCACTCTTTTAGAATTCTTTTTAAATCAAAAACTTGAGGTTTACCATTTAATCCAATTGCATTCATGTTCACTCGAACATTTTTCTCTAAATCTGTAGTTGAAAATAAGTGACTCATTAATGCATCTTTATCTATTCGATTTGATCGCGGAACAACTATAATCCTTGAGGGATTTTCTTCATCACTCTCATCTCGCAAGTCTTCAATCATATTTATTTTTTTTGAATCTATTTGAGATGCAATTTGTTCTAATATTTTTGATGTAGAGACCTGATAAGGCAAAGCGTTTATTACTATTTCTCCATTTTCTATTTCATATTTTGCTCTGAGTTTTACAGATCCTCTACCCGTGCTATACATCTCAAGCATTTCTTCGGTGGTTGAAATAATTTCTGCTGATGTAGGAAAGTCTGGACTTGGAATATAATCCATAAGCTCAGGGATTGTCATTTTAGGATTATCAATTAACTCAATAGTAGCTTTTACAACATCAGTTAAATTGTGCGGAGGAATATCCGTCGCCATTCCTACAGCAATACCTGATGCTCCATTTAACAAAACATTTGGAAGTCGTGAAGATAAAAATTTTGGCTCTATCAATGTTCCATCAAAATTCGGCATCCAATCTACAGTTCCTTGAGAGATTTCAGTAAGCAATGTCTGTGCATAAGCTGACAAACGACACTCTGTATACCTCATTGCTGCAAAACTTTTAGGATCATCGAGCGATCCAAAATTTCCCTGTCCCTCTATTAACGGATAACGAGTTGAAAAACTTTGCGCCATAAGAACCATAGCTTCATATGCAGCTCCGTCTCCATGCGGATGAAACTTTCCAATAACGTCTCCAACAGTTCTTGCACTTTTTTTAAATTTTGCAGTAGATTTCAACCCTAATTCAGACATAGCGTAGACAATTCTTCGTTGGACTGGTTTCAGTCCGTCGCCAACAAAAGGCAATGCTCTGTCTAAAATGACATACATTGAGTATTCTAAATATGCTTTCTCTGCATATCCGCCTATAGGCAAACTTTCTTCTTTACTCATTTATAGTTGCTAAATTACCTTTAGTTTCTAACCATTCTTTTCGATCGGCAGCTCGTTTTTTTGCAAGTAACATATCCATCATCGATGTTGCTGTGTTACCTTTTTCTAAAGTTAACTTTAATAATCTTCGACCGTCTACTTCCATTGTGGTCTCTCTTAATTGAGAAGGATTCATTTCACCAAGGCCCTTAAATCTTTGAATCTCAATTTTTTTTGTTTTATTTTGTTTAGTTAATTTTTTTACAATTTCTTCTTTTTCATCCTCATCCAGAGCATAAAAAACATCTTTACCTTGATCTACTCTAAATAGTGGGGGTTGAGCCACATATAGATGACCCGCTTCAACCATAGGCCTGAAATGTTTTAAAAATAAGGCGCAGATCAAAGTCGCAATATGAGCGCCATCCGTATCTGCATCTGCTAATATGCAAATCTTTCCATATCTCAAACCATCTAGATCCTTGCAGCCAGGACTCAACCCAACCGCCATAGATATATCTTTTACTTCTTGAGATTGAGTAACGGCATCAGTATCTACTTCCCACGTATTCAATATTTTTCCTTTTAGCGACATTACGGCTTGAAACTTTCTATCTCTTGCTTGTTTTGCTGAGCCGCCGGCAGATTCTCCTTCAACTAAAAAAAGTTCCGTCTCAGAAACATCCGAAGAGACACAATCTGAAAGTTTTCCAGGTAAAGTTATTCCCTTTGTGAGTTTTTTTCTTTCAACTTTTTGACTTGCTTTGGCTCTAGCTTGAGCGTTTTCAATACACAAGAAAGCAATTTCTTCAGCAGCCTGTGTCTCTTGATTTAGCCAAATTGAAAAAGAGTCCTTAGCTATGGATGCAACAATATTTTGAAAATCTTTAGAGGATAACTTTTCTTTCGTTTGCCCAGTGAACTGAGGTTCTTCTAATTTTGCCGACAGAATAAAGGAACAATTTTTCCAGACATCATCGGGAGTAACTTTAACGCCTTTAGGTATTAGCTTTCTATAATCACAAAATTCTTTTATGGCTTCTGTTATACCTGATCTCATCCCAGCAACATGGGTTCCACCTTGCATGGTTGGTATTAGGTTAACGTAACTTTCGTTTATGCTTTCGCGATCTCCTCTTTCCCAAATTACAGCCCAAGATAAGGCAGTCTGTTTATCAGAATAATCTCCTATTATCGGTTCACCAGGAATAAATACACCTTCTCCTAATTCTGTCGCCAAATAATCTCCTAATCCATCTACAAAACACCATTCTTCTTTTTTTCCATCGATATCATTTTTAAATTTTATTTTTAAGCCAGGACAAAGAACTGCCTTTGCTCGCAGAGAATATATAAGCGACTTCGAAGATATTTTTTCTGTGTCAAAAAAACTTTCATCAGGTTTGAAAGTAATCTTTGTTCCTGTATTTCTTTGACCGACAGAATCAATTTCTATTAAGTCTTTGCTTTTGAAACTATTTGCAAATTCGATGGCAAACTTTTTTCCATCTCTTTTAATTTCTGCTTTCAAAGAAGTCGATAACGCATTCACCACTGAAACTCCTACTCCGTGAAGCCCTCCAGAAAATGTATATTCCTTGTTTGAAAACTTTGCTCCAGCATGAAGTCTAGAAAAAATTAGCTCTACACCTGGAACTTTTTCTTCTGGGTGAATATCTACTGGCATACCTCGACCATCATCTTCTACTGTTACAGAATAATCCTTATGAAGATTGACAGCTATTTCTTTAGCATGACCAGCAAGAGCTTCGTCTACGCTATTATCAATTACTTCCATTACCAAATGATTAGGGCTGGCTGTATCGGTATACATGCCAGGTCTTTTTCTGACAGGCTCCAGACCCGTCAGTACCTCAATGGACTCGGCGGTATAGTCTGAAGAGGCCAATTTTAAAGTTGCTCTAGAATATTTTCTGCACTGCTTACAGAGAAGGCCCCGCCTTCTTCTGCCAATAAAGAGGTTACTATTCCATCCTCAATAATGACGGCATATCTCGATGAAACATGTCCTATCCCTAGCGAAGATAAATCTAAGTTAAGTTCACAGGCTTCAGTAAAATTACCATTTCCATCTGCAAGCATTGTAATTTTTTCTCCAACTGAAAGACTCTCACCCCAAGCCTTCATGACAAACGGATTTGTCACCGAAATACAAATAATTTCATCTACATTTTTATCCATAATTTCATCTGCTTTTTCGACAAAACCAGGCATTTGTTGTAGCGAACAAGTGGGTGTAAAAGCACCAGGAACCCCAACCAGAACAACTTTTTTTCCCGAAACGTATTCTAAAGAATCTATTTCGTCTATTCCTTTTTCGCCCAACTTATAAAGAGTTGCGCTCGGTAATTTTTTTCCAATTTCTATCATATTTTTTTCCTATACTTTGTTATAAATCTTACTTCCCAAATCTTTAAATTCCTGTGCTTTTTTTTGCATAGCTTCTTCTTGTTCTTTTAATTCTTTTTTAGCGTAATCTCTTACGTCTTGAGATATCTTCATTGAACAAAATTTTGGTCCACACATAGAACAAAAATGAGCGACTTTGGCAGAATCTTTAGGAAGTGTTTCGTCATGAAATGATTTAGCTCTCTCAGGATCTAGTCCCAAATTAAACTGATCTTCCCATCTGAAATCAAATCGAGAAGCTGACAAAGCATTATCTCTGATTTGTGCCGATGGCAGGCCTTTCGCTAGATCTCCAGCATGGGCAGCTATTCTGTATGCCATTAAACCCTCTTTAACATCTTCTTTATTAGGCAAACCTAAATGTTCCTTAGGCGTAACGTAGCAGAGCATCGCACATCCATACCAGCCAATCATTGCTGCACCTATTGCGGAGGTTATATGATCGTATCCAGGAGCGATATCGGTTGTTAATGGGCCTAAAGTATAAAAAGGAGCCTCATGACATTCTTCTAATTGCAGATCCATGTTCTCCTTAATCAATTGCATTGGAACATGGCCTGGGCCTTCTATCATCGTTTGAACACCGTGCTTCCAGGCTATCTTAGTGAGCTCTCCTAAAGTTCTTAGTTCTCCAAACTGAGCTTCATCATTTGCATCGGCAATTGATCCTGGTCTTAAACCATCTCCTAAAGAAAAAGTAATATCATACTTTTTCATTATTTTACAAATATCTTCAAAACGAGTGTATAAAAAGTTTTCTTCGTGATGAGCCAAACACCATTTCGCCATTATCGAGCCGCCCCTAGAAACAATTCCCGTTACTCGTTCTGCGGTCAAGGGAACATATCTAAGTAAGACTCCTGCGTGGATTGTAAAATAGTCCACGCCCTGCTCAGCTTGTTCAATTAACGTCTGCTCGAACACTTCCCAATTT
>CASICS010000005.1 GCA_949373255.1 uncultured SAR86 cluster bacterium
AGATGTTCAATATGGCTGGCTTTTAAGATACCTCCATGCTGCTGGAGCATCTGCCTTCTTTGCACTTATTTATCTGCATATGTTTAGAGGCATGATGTATGGCTCTTATCAAAAACCTAGGGAGCTTATTTGGGTTGCTGGATGGTTGACCTATGTTCTGCTATGCGCTGAAGGTTTCACGGGGTATGTTCTTCCATGGGGACAAATGTCCTTCTGGGCTGCTCAAGTAATTATTTCCTTGTTAGGCTCTATTCCAATGGTTGGTGAAGATCTAGCAACTTGGATTAGAGGAGATTACTTAATTTCTGGAATTACCTTATCTAGACTTTTCGCATTTCATGTGGTCCTTCTACCAATAATGATAATAGCAGTTGTTTTCTTTCACGTGCTAGCCTTGCATGAAATCGGATCAAATAATCCAGATGGAATAGATATCAAAAAACATGTAGATAAAGATGGAGTGCCTTTAGATTCTAAGCCTTTTTATCCATACGACATTACCCATGATATTTACGCTCTCGGAGTATTCCTTCTGGTTTTTTGTACTATTGTTTTCTTTTTTCCTGAAGGCGGAGGTTACGTTTTAGAATATGTAAACTTTGAACCAGCAAATCCTTTATCAACTCCATCGCATATAGTTCCATCATGGTACTTCACTCCTTTTTACGCGATGTTAAGAGCTGTAGATTTTTCTTTATTTGGATTGACGGCAAAATTTCTTGGTTTCGTATGTATGGCTGGAGGGATTGCAATTTTTGCCGCTCTTCCATGGCTAGATAGAAGTCCGGTAAAATCTATAAAATATAAAGGAATTCTAAGTAAGGGATTTTTAGCGGCATTTGTGGTTAGTTTTTTTGTATTAGGGTATCTAGGAGCTGTGCCTCCTTCGGATTTAAAGAATCTTTTAGCTAAAGTTTTTACAGTTATATACTTTTCTTACTTTTTGTTAATGCCAATATATACAAGAATGGAAACTTGCAAGCCTGTTCCAGAAAGAGCTCCTCAGCATTAGAAATGAAACGAATATTATTTTTAATTTTTATTATTCCATCATTCGCTTTTGCAGCTTCAGGCGAATTAAGTTGCGGCACTATAGAATGTGACGACTTTTCCGCGGACACCACCAATTTATCTTCTCTTCAAGATGGTTTAACTACCTACATGAATTATTGCTATGGATGTCACTCTTTAAAATACTCTAGGTACAATCGCATAGCCAAAGATCTAAATATTCCAATAGATATGTATCAAGAAAACCTAATCTTTGATGGTTCTAAACCCGGGCAATTAATGAATATAAGCATGAATTCAAAAGATGCTGTCGAATGGATTGGTGCAAAGCCGCCAGATTTGACTCTTGAAGCAAGAATCAGAAAACCCAGTTGGATTTATACATACTTAAGAAAGTTTTATCCTGATGCTTCTAGACCTTATGGAGTTAATAATAAAGTTTACTACAATGTTTCCATGCCTCATGTCTTAGAAGATCTTCAGTCTAATCTATCCGAGAGCCAATATGATGAAATGATCTATAACCTGACAAATTTTATGGTTTATGTCGCAGACCCGTCCGCAAACGAAAGAAAAAGAATCGGGGTATATGTTTTACTATTTCTGTTACTATTCACCTCTTTCGCTTACTTAACGTATCGAGAATTCAAAAAAGATCTTAAATAATTAAAAATATGAGTTTACTAAACAACAGATCGACAATGGTCTTATTCCATGACGTCATTGGCCATCGAAGTCAAAAAGTGAGAATAGTTCTTGCTGAAAAAGGAATAGCTTGCGATTTCGAACCTATTGATTCATCAAATATTCCATCTGAGATTATGGAAGTAAATCCCTCAGGCTCGTTACCATTGTTGATAGATAGAGATTTATCTTTATATCGCTCTGGACTAATTGTCGAATATTTGGATGAAAGATTTCCTCATCCACCTTTGTTACCTGTTTATCCTGTTGCAAGAGCTCAAACTAGATTAATCTTAAATAGACTAGAAAATGATTGGGCAATAAACCTAGATATATTAGAAAGCCCCACGGCAAGCAAGTCAGAAAAATCTAAAAGCAAAAAGTTGCTAGAGACTAATGTTCTTAATTCATTATCTTTATTTGATGATCAGCCTTTCTTTAGAAGCGAGGAATTTACTGTCTTAGATGCAGTCATCATTCCAATTTTATTTAGATTATCCTTCTATGGAATTAAACTCCCAAGTTCAAAAGCAGCAAATAGCATTAATGAATACATGGAAAGAGCCTTTAATCTAGAAAGCTTCATCGCTAGCAAAACAGAAGAAGAAACAGAACAGTTAATTTAATTTCTGATTCATCTCTCCATTTTTAAAAGATACCTGTAAAGGTCTTATTTCTATATTGTTGGCTTGAAAGAAAAATTCTCCTAATAATCCAAAGTAATCATTTCCATTATTTATAAAATTAACTAGATCAAATCCAAGTGCATAATTAATTTTTTCTTCTGAAGAATACGTTTCAAAGTTAGATGAGCCCAAATTTATTTTATTTAAAAGAATAGGATACTCCAATCCAAAAGTTCCATTTAGATCATCTAAAGAAAAATTAGGATTCCAAGCATCAAAGTGATTAGGTAAATTATAAATTTCAATATCAAAGAGAAGATTGTATTTGAAAGCTGGCACTATCCTATTTGCAATACTTGAACTTGAACTTACAACAACCTTTGAAATATCTTTCCTCGCTCTTGGCGTTATTTTAATTTCATTACCTATTTCTTTTTGTAAATCTTTTTTTCTTTTCTGGCTTAGTGAAAGCTCAAATATTGATGCAATTTGATTTTCAAAATTTTTAAAACTATTTATTAAAACAAAAGAGTCTTCACTTATTTTCTTATCATTTGATAAAAAATTCTTATTAAACCTTTCAAATTCTAAAATATCTTTAGAAATATAAATAAAATTATCAAGATTAAAGCCCTCGTTAGAAATTAATTGACTAAGATAATTCTGATTATTTAGATTAATAGAAATAACTTCGGGTAAGTATCGATAGTCATCAAGAAATACAAAATAATAGTCGGAATTCAAACCTGATAAACATTTTTTAGATATAGAATCTAAATTCTTCGAATAAACTATAATTTTTTTACCTACCGATGATTTCATTTTATTACAGAAATTTTTATTCCCAATTATTTCGCTAAAATTAATCGATTTTCTTTCTTTACCTAATGATTTTTGAAAAAAATATGCACCTTTAACACCTTCTAGAAATTTTTCTGTTCTTTTTGAGTCGTCTTTTGAGTAAAAGATTGTTAAATCATATCTTTGAAATGAAGCAGAAATAGATTTAAGTAGACTTTTACTAATTTTATTTGGAGACTCATCAAAATAAAAATTAGTAAGTCTAGAATTGCTAGTTGATGCGCAGCAAGTTAGGATTAATAAAATTATTACAGATATAGAGGTTTTCATTGGAGAAATATTATTCTTTCTAAAGGTACATTATATTTGGTTGCAACTCCAATAGGTAATTTTGATGATCTTTCATTTAGAGGAATCCATATTTTAAAAACCGTTGATCTTATTCTCGCAGAAGATAAAAGAAAGTCTGCATTATTATTAAATAATTTTTCAATAAAAACTAAGATGCACTCTTTTCATGAATTTTCAGATGAACGTGAAATTAAAAAATATATAAATCTTTTAAAAGATGGTCAAAATTTAGCTTTAATATCTGATGCCGGATCTCCTTTAATTTCAGATCCAGGATTTGAATTAGTTCAAGCATCTATAACTGAAGATATAAAAATAAGTCCTATTCCAGGACCGAGCTCAGTCACATCTTCTTTAGTTGCATCAGGATTAAAAGTAAATAAATTTATTTTTGAAGGCTTCCCCCCAAGGAAGGCTTTAGAACTAAAAAAATATCTTAATAAGTTTCAATTTGAAGAGAGAACTATAATTTTCTTTGAGTCTCCAAGGAGAATAAAGAAATTAGTTAAATCTGTTTTAGAGGTTTTCGGTGAAGAAAGAAGGGTGGCTTTAGCGAAAGAAATATCTAAACCTCATGAAAATTTTTATCTAGGAAATGCTAAGGAGTTATTAGAAGAAATTGAAAACAATAAAAATTTAGAGAAAGGAGAAATAGTTTTCTTATTAGAAGGAACTAATAATATAGAAATTCTTCCAGATAATCTTGAGGATCAATTAGTTATGAGTTTAAAAGACTTTCTGCCTCTTAGAACTATTTCTAAAATTGTTTCTAAAGTATCTAAGCTTTCTTCGAGAGAAATTTATAGTAAGTACAATAAAAGATAATATAATCAAATCTGAGCTGACTGAGTAATCGCTAACTATGTTAGAGGAAAGTCCGGGCTCCATAGGATAAGACGCCAGGTAACTCCTGGGAGCAATATTTTATTGTTACGGCTAGTGCAGCAGAAAATAAACCGCCATTTATGGTAAGGGTGAAAAGGTGCGGTAAGAGCGCACCGTATATTTGGAAACAAATATAGCTAGGTAAACCCCGTCTGGAGCAAGACTAAATAGAGATTCATTAATGTTATCCGCATTGAATCTGGGTAAGTTGCTAGAGATATATGGCGACATATATCCGAGATGAATGATTACATAAAACAGAACCCGGCTTATGGGTCAGCTCTCTTTTCAAAATAAAAACATATAAATTCCTCCGTCTTCTGAGTTATCTAGATATATATAGTTAAAACAATCTATTATTTAACTTCTAAAGTGAGTAAAAGTGTGTAAAAATAGTATGAAGTGTGACAAACGGGACTAAAATATGGCTGGAATATATGGTTTAAGCAGTCTAACTTTAGATAATAAGGGGAGAATTGCGGTGCCTGCTAGATATAAGGAGCAACTCAAAGAGTTAGCTGCTGGATCACTTATTGTTACAAGAGACCCTCAATATCCATCTCTGCTTATATACCCAGGAAATCTTTGGAAAGAAATCTCTTCTTCTTTTGAGGGTTTGTCTGGTTTAAATCCTAAACTCAGAGCTCTTCAATGGAATTTTCTTGGAAACGCCCATCAAGTCGACTTTGAAGCATCAGAAAGAATGAATATTTTATTTCCTCAGTCTTTAAGAGAATATGCTCAATTAAAAGAAAAACAAAAAGTAATATTAATTGGCATGGGTCAAAAATTTGAATTATGGAGTGAAAAGAACTGGAAAATTAAAGAATTAGGTAAGGAAATTAAGGGAGAAAGAATTGATATTGAACTTCCTCAAGAAGTAAGGGAGATACCATTTTAATGTTTTCACATGCTCCTGTAATGATTAAAGAAACGATAGATTCACTTATTCTAAATAAATCAGGCGCTTATCTTGACTGCACCTTTGGTCTTGGAGGTCATTCAAAAGAAATTTTAAATAATTTAGATCCCAAAGGTAGCCTTTCGGCAATCGATCAAGACCAAGTTGTTCTTGAATATGCAAAAAAAATAAAAGACCCTAGGTTTAACTTTCAATATTCAAAATTTTCGAATATCGAATCCATTTTTGATTCGGTCGAGTTTGATGGCATTCTTTTTGATCTTGGAGTTTCATCTTTGCAACTTGACGACGCTTCAAGAGGCTTTAGTTTTCAAAATAATGGGAAATTAGATATGAGAATGGATCAATCAAATAAAATATCAGCATATGATTGGTTAAATAACGCGAAAGAATCAGAAATTGCAGATATCTTTTATTATTTAGGAGAAGAAAGAAAATCAAGATTTTTTGCAAAAAGAGTCGTGGAAAGAAGAAAAATGAATGCAATAAATTCCACTGAAGATCTAGCATCGATAGCCTATACAGGAAGAAATTCAAAGAAACATCCAGCAACAAATATTTTTAGAGCGGTAAGAATGTTTGTGAATAATGAATTAGATGAAATTAAAGATGCTTTGAAAGCGTCTGCAAACATTTTAAAAGATAAAGGTAGGATAGCTGTAATTAGTTTTCATTCAATGGAAGATAGAATAGTAAAGAATTTTTTTAGAGGAAAGCTAGATGGGGATGATTTTAATTCGCAATTAAAGTCAGTTGGCAAAATCATCAAGCCTTCATTAGCCGAAATACAGGAAAATCCGAGAGCTAGAAGCGCAATTTTAAGAATAGGAGAAAAGTCTTATGCTTAATATAAACAATTTCATAATTATTTCTTTGTTAAGCCTTTCTATTGCTTCTTTAGCCATCACTAAATCTGTAAATGTTTTTGAGTATAGGTCAACAAACTCTTTACTTGATCAAGAAAATTCTAAATTTTTAGTCCTGGAAACTGACTTTATAGAGATGAATAATAAATTACAGTATAAAAAATCATTTTTAGAGGCTAACGAAAGTTCAAAAATTGATTTGGCAATGATTAAACCAACCGAAACACATCTCATAATTGAGGGTTATAAAAAGTGAAAAATACATTAATTATTCTAAGCTTCTCTATGGCTACATCGTTAATGTCCTTTAGCGAAGATGGAAATCGTGAATATTTCAAAGGAGCTCATTTTTCATGGAATGGAATTTCTTACCTTTCAGCTTCAGGAGAAATAGTTAAATCAAGCAATAGGGAATCAAGAGATTTAATATTTCTTTTTGGCTCAAGATTTGAAGAATTAAAGTTGATAGATTATTTTTACAAAATCCAAAGTAAATTAATTAAATTTAATCTAGAGGTTGTAGGAATAAATAAAAGTAATTCAGGAAATTTAAAAATTTTTTTGAAAGATAAAAGAGTTATTAAAATTCAAGATTTTAAAATAAATGATCAGCTAGATAGATTGCAATTCTTCCTAACCTCAAATGAATCAAAAAAAATTATGGCTAATTTTAAATCAATAGATCTTAGATATAAAAATAAGATTGCAATTAAATATCTCAATGGCTAGCAATATTTACCAAAATATAAAAATTGGAATAGACATAGGTACTTCTAAAGTAGTCTGCCTAGTAACTGACTCAACACCTGACGGATTGAAGGTCTTAGGCTTAGGTTCTCATCCTTCTAGAGGCCTTAAAAATGGAGTTGTAGTTGATATTGAATCAACAGTGAATGCAATTAGAGAGGCTACCAATAAAGCTGAGCTAATGTCTGGAATTAGAGTTAATCAAGCCTATGTTGGAATCTCTGGAGGAAGTTCAAGTGGCTTAAATTCAGAAGGAGTAGTTCCAATTAGAGATCGAAAGGTAAAGGCTAGTGATGTTGATAAGGTTATAAATGCTGCAGGCGCTCAAAGCATAAAAGATGGATATAAAATGTTGCATATCTTACCTAGAGATTTTTCTATTGATCAGCAAAACGGAATCAAAGAACCTTTAGGTATGGCAGGAGTAAGACTCGAAGCAAAGGTCCACTTGGTATCTTGTAGTAAAAATGCAGCAGATAATATTGATTCTTGCATGAAATCTTGTGGGATATCTGTGCAGAATTATATTCTTGAACAATTAGCTTCAAGTTATGCAGTGCTTTCGGAAGACGAAAAAAAATTAGGAGTTTGTTTGATAGATCTAGGAGGCGGCACTTCAGACGTAGCTATCTTCATGGATGGATCCATAAGCCATACTGTCAACATTCCTGTTGGCGGCGACCATGTGACGAATGATATTGCTAGAGCAATTCAGACACCAACAGATCAAGCAGAAGATCTCAAGAAAAAATATGGATGTGCTTCGAGTTCTTTAACTAGTGAAGGGGAAAAAATATCTACACCATCAATAAATGGAAGGTCAGACAAAATTTTTTCCAGACAAGCTCTCGCAGACGTTATAGAGCATAGATATGCGGAAATATTTCAATTAATCAGACAGAGATTAGGGATTTCAGATTTATCTCAGGTATTACCTGCAGGTATAGTTCTTACGGGTGGAGCCTCTAAGATCGAGGGTATATCTCAACTTGGTGAAGAGATATTTCAAATCCCAGTTAGAGTTGGACATCCAAAAGGTCTCGTGGGATTAACTGATATTTTAAAAAATCCTATCTACTCTACTGCTATTGGCTTAGTGCTTTATGGGCAAAAGGAAACTGAAGAGGATTATTTAGATTTTGCATTTACAAGAAATAAAGGCTTGGTTAATCAAGCTTTTAAATGGATTCAAAATAATTTTTAAATTTTTATAGGAGGCTACTATGAACTGGAAAGTAATCGAAAAAAATGGACAACCAGGAGCTCTAATTAGAGTTGTTGGAGTAGGGGGTTGTGGTGGAAATGCTATTGATCATATGGTTAAAGGCGGTTTAGATGGAGTAGAGACTATTGCTATTAATACTGATAGTCAGGCTCTTGACAAATGTACAGCTGATGTAAAACATACGCTTGGCGAACTCACTAATAGTGGACAAGGCGCTGGAGCAAAACCAGAAGTTGGAAGGGATACAGCTTTAGATGACTACGAACGCCTAGAGACCTTATTAGAAGGTTCAGATATGGTCTTTATAGCAGCTGGAATGGGAGGTGGAACTGGAACAGGAGCGTCTCCAATTGTAGCTCAAGTAGCAAAATCAATAGGAGCGTTAACAGTTGCTGTTGTTACGAAACCACTTAATTTAGAAAGAAAGAACAAACTTGCTGAGGAAGGGATTAAGGCACTAAGATCTGAAGTAGATTCTTTGATCACAATTCCCAATCAAAAACTTTCTGAAGTCCATGGAGGAGATTGTGACTTCATTGAGGCATTTGCACATGGAAATGACGTTCTTTTAGGAGCTGTAAGAGGAATTTCTGACATTATTACAAAAGTAGGGACTATTAATGTTGATTTTCAAGACGTCAAAACAGTTATGTCTGAGCAAGGAACAGCAATGATGGGAACGGGTGTAGCATCAGGTCCTAGTAGAGCTATAGAGGCAGCTTCAGCTGCAGTCGGAAGCCCTTTATTAGAGGATATCAATCTACAAAATGCCAGAGGAGTCTTAGTCAACATAACTGGTGGAGAAAAAGTTAGTATTGGCGAGATTGAAAAGGTACTTGAGCAGATAGATCAATTTGCTGCTGAGGATGCAATGATAATTCATGGAGTAGCAATAGATAAAACTATGGATGCCGGCGACTTGAAAGTAACTGTAGTTGCAACAGGGCTCGGAGATGAAAATCAAAGAAGTAAATCTTCGTCAGATCCCTTTGGACTAAAAGTGCCACAAGTCTCACCTATCAGCACAGTAAAACCGATTACAGATGTTGAAGAGGTGAAAAGAGAAGCATCTTTAGATTATTTAGATGTGCCTTCTTTTGTTAAACGTCAAATAGACTAGCTTGAATCTTGATTTAGCAAGCAAATATAGAGAATTAATAATTTGGTTCTTTGTATTCTGCTTGTTAGTTTCTTTGCCAATTAGATTTTATTTTTTACAAAAAAATGAATTCGAAATAGCCTTAAATAAGTCAAAACAGAGCTCTGAAAGATCAGAAACCCTTCTTTCGAGAAGAGGAAAAATACTGGATAGAAATTTTGTAACACTTGCTGAAGACATCCCTGCCTACGAAATAGGAATAGAAATAAAAAGCTTTTCATTCGATCCATTTCATATTTCTTCAATTGCAAAAATACTTTCATTTAATTCAGAAAAATTAAAAAATAAACTGTCTGATAAAAAAAGAAAATATATAGTCGTAAGTCATAACGCTAATCAAGATCAATTAAATGCATTAAAAGCTTTAAGGATTGTAGGTTTAAGAAGCATTGCAAAATACAAAAGAAGTTATCCTGAGGGGAAGGTAATTTCTCAAGTTATAGGCTTAACTGATTTTGAAAATAATGGTCAAGAAGGTATAGAGCTTTCAATAAATAAAGAGTTATCTGGCGTTAATGGCCAAAAAAAATTCATAAGAACAAATAAGGGTAAAATCATTGAATCTCAAATTACTCCTCCTCAACACGGTACAGATGTACTAACTACTCTTGACTCAAAACTTCAATATTTAGTTTATGAGCAATTAGAAATTGCTACTGATTTTTTTAAAGCGTCCTCAGCTTCAGCGATCCTAGTAGATTTAAAATCAAGAGATATTCTAGTAATAGCTAATTATCCTAGTTTTGATCCAAATAATAGAAGGAATATGAACCCTAAACTATTAGTTAATCGAGCTGCAACTGATTTATTCGAGCCTGGCTCAACAATTAAACCTTTGTCTCTTGCGGGCTTGATGGAAGAAGGAATAATTGATGATGATATAAAAGTACAAACCTCTCCTGGATATATTGATTACAAGGGCTTTGTGACAAAAGATTTTAAAGATTATGGGCTTTTAAGCCTTTCGGAAATAATATCTAAATCTAGTAATGTAGGAATGGTTAAGTTATGTGATAAAGCCGACACAGATGCTGTTGTTAAAAATTTATATAATTGGGGGTTCGGTAGATATATGAGTGGAATATTTATATCTACTAGAGAAGGTTATTTGCCAAGTAGCAAAAAACTATCAGATAGAGAGAAAGTTAGCTTGTGTTATGGGTATGGCATGCAGGTTACTCTGATTCAATTAGTATCTGCATACACCGCCTTATTTTCTAATGGAGAAGATAAAGGTCTAAATTTAATCTCTAAATCCTTTGATGTGTTTGATGAAAAAATAGTTTCAACCAACACGGCTTTCAAGATAAATAAAATGTTGAGCGATACAGTTGAACAAGGAACGGGGAGAAAAGCATTAGTAAATGATATAAATATTATTGGAAAAACTGGAACAACTAAAAGGTTGGGAGTTAATGGATATACTGAAGAGTCATATAATGCTAGTTTTGTTGGGAATGCTAAATTTGATGATAAAGACTACGTAATAGGTGTTCTAGTTAGAGATGCAAAAGAAAACGGCGAAGGAGGAAGTCAGGTAGCTGCTCCAATATTCTCTAATATATTAAGAAGCATTCAAAATACTTATTAATGAATATTTACGACTTAGTTCCAGAAACAAAAAAATTAATATCTAAAGATATACTTCTGAATTCAATTTCAATAAATTCTAAAGAAATTAATAAAGGAGACGCCTTCATTTCTATTAATGGCTCAAAAAAAAATAGAGAATTATATATTAATGATGCAGTACAAAGAGGAGCTATAGTTATTTTAACCAATCTTGATAGCAATTTTAAAGTCAGCATTCCTGTTCTTTTTATCAAAGACTTAAAAGAAAAATTGAGTATCCTTAGTAATAACTTTTATCAATCCCCCTCAAAAAAAATCAAAGTCTTCGGCATAACAGGAACGAATGGAAAGTCTTCTGTTGCTAATTATCTTTATCAGATAAAGAAACTCCATGAAGAAAGGGTGGGATTAATTTCAAATTTAAAGAATGAAGATAATTATTATTCTAGATTGACTACGCCAGATACTTTTTCATTAAATAGAATTATTAGTAAATGTGTAGAAGAAGATAAGAAATCTATTATCTTTGAAGTCTCTTCTCATGCAATTCAGCAGAAAAGAATTGAAGATATAGACTTTGATTATGGATGTCTAACAAGCTTTTCAAGAGATCATCTTGATTACCATGGCTCTATGAAAGAGTACTCCAAAGTTAAAGAAATTTTTTTTAAAGAAAATTCATTTGCCAAAGCAATTATTAATACCGAATCTAATCTTGGAAAAAAACTAGTTAATCAAAATAAAAACTTTATTTCATTATCTTCAATAGATAAAAGCGCTGATATTTATTTAGAGAATAAAAAAGAAATTTCTATAATTCACACTCCTTGGTTAAAAATAAACTTACCTCATGATATTTTTGCTAAACATGTCATGATGAATATCGCATCTTCCTTAGGATTATTTCTAGCTGATAGCAAAACAAAAAAAATAAAAGAAATCAATTTTAAAAAATTGGAAGGCCTTCCTGGGCGTTTGGAAAGTTGTAAGTTAACTTTTAATCAAAGCTGTTTCATAGACTACGCACATACCCCAGAAGCATTAAAAGCTACTCTAAAAGCCTTAAGGAATGAATATACTGGAACTTTGATATGTATATTTGGATGTGGTGGAGAAAGAGATAAAGGAAAGAGAGCTCTTATGGGAGAAATAGCTTCATCATTTGCCGATAATATAATTATTACAAATGATAATCCAAGAGCAGAGGACCCGAGAGTGATTTCTTCAGAGATATTAAAAGGAATAAAAGATAAATCTAAAACAGAAGTTATTTATGATCGAACAATAGCAATAAAAACAGGTCTAAATCAATTAAAGAGGGAAGAAAAAAGATCCGTACTTCTAATTGCAGGAAAAGGGCATGAATCATTTCAAGAAATTTCAGGAAATTTTTTTAAATCTAATGACTATGAAATCGTCAGGAGTCTTGATTAGATGTTGATAGATCAGAAATTAATCAAATTAGCTGAAATTGGAAAAGGTAAGCTTATTGGAGAGGACTCTAGTTTTTACAAAATATCTACAGATACTAGATCAATTAATGAGGGTGATGTTTTCCTAGCTCTCAAAGGAGATACCTATGATGGTCATGACTATTTAGATGAAGCGATTAAAAAAGGCGCTATATGTTTGATTTTGGAAAATGAATTTAAAGGATCAATTTCATATATTAAAACTAGCTCAACAAATTTATTTTTGGAAAATATAGCTAAAGCCCAAAGAGAACTATTTACCGGTTCAGTTATAGCAATAACAGGAAGCAATGGTAAAACATCGACTAAACAAATATTATTTGATTTGCTTGAGAGCTTTTATCCAAAGAAAGTTTTTAAAAGCCCTGGAAATTGGAATAATAAGTTAGGTCTCTTCTATTCTTTACTCGAGCTTAATAAATCACATCAATTAGCTATTTTTGAACTTGGAACTAATGCTAAGGGAGAAATTAAAGATTTATCTTCCTTTATTACTCCAGATATTGGAGCCATTACAAATATAGGAAGATCTCACTTAGAAGGGCTTCTTGATATAGAGGGGGTTTTGGAAGAAAAAACAGATTTATTCAATTCAGTACATTTAAATGGAATTTGTTTAATCCGACTCAAAAAAGAATTTTTTCAAAAAGTAAAAGAAAAATCTAGATTAAAAAATTTAATTATCCTTGAAGAGTCTGATAAGTTGAGTTTTGATCAAAATATGGAAATGGCGTTATCCATTATTTCCAGCATAAACGATATGCTAGATCAAAAATTTTTACCCTACACAAGATGAAATAAATCATGTGAGAGAAAATTTTTCTGTACCAGGCAGGCAGCAAATAAAAATAGGTATTAACAAAGTAACAATTATGGATGATACATATAACGCTAATCCTGATTCTTTTTATGCCGCTTTTAAAAAAATAAAATCTCTTAATTACAAGAAAAAAGTATGCGTTATGGGAGGTATGTCAGAACTAGGAGATAATAATCAATTTCTTCAGAATGAAATAATAAATTCTGCATGTGACATATTTGATTTAGTTATAGCTTTAGATATTGAAACAGACTGTGATTTCAAAAATTTAAAAATAATTTCATCTGATCAAATTGAAAAAACTCTTTCAAACTTCCTTAGCAAAGACTCTATTGTTCTCTTTAAAGCATCTAGATCAGTTAGAATGGAAAAGATAGTTCAATTATTTTTATAGTATATGTTTTTACCATTATTAGATTATTTAGCAGAAAGTTATGGACCTTTTAGGGTTTTTAATTACATTACTTTTCGAGCTATCTTGTCCACCTTAACAGCATTAATTTTTTGTCTAGCCTTGGGACACCCGGTGATTAAATATTTAAAGAATCAGCGATATGGGCAAGTTATTAGAACTCTAGGCCCTCAATCTCATCTTGAAAAAGGAGGAACTCCTACTATGGGAGGCTTACTGATATTGGGATCAATAATTTTTTCTTCTTTATGTTGGGGGAACTTAGAAAATAGATTTTTATGGATTTTATTATTTGTAATCTCATCTTTTGGTATTTTGGGCTTTTTAGACGATTACTTAAAACTTAAGAAACAAAATAGCGACGGCCTCTCTGGAAAAGCTAAATTATTTTGGCAGACTTTATTCGCTTTGCTAGCTGTTTCTGTTCTTTATATAACAGCAGAAACACCTCAAGAAACAAGTCTAATACTTCCATTTTTTAAAAACTTTTCTTTAGAGTTAGGCTTGTCATTCATATTAATCTCCCTTTTTGTAATAGTTGGATCAAGTAATGCCGTAAATCTTACAGACGGATTAGATGGCTTGGCAATTATGCCTTCGGTAATGGTTGCAGGAGGATTAGGTTTAGTTGCATATATGTCAGGGAATATCATCTTCTCTGAATATTTAAATATTCCCTATCTTCCTAATTCCGGAGAGATACTTATAGTTTGTGGATCCCTTATAGGTGCGGGAATTGGGTTTCTTTGGTTTAACACTTACCCTGCACAAATTTTTATGGGAGATGTAGGCTCTCTTTCACTGGGAGCAGCTCTTGGAACGATCGCTGTAATGATAAGGCAAGAAGTAATTCTTGCGATAATGGGGGGAGTTTTTGTGATGGAAACACTATCTGTAATAATTCAAGTGATATCTTTTAAATTAAGAGGGAAAAGAGTATTTAAAATGTCTCCTATCCACCATCATTTTGAATTATCCGGATGGGCTGAACCAAAAATAATTGTCAGATTTTGGATAATTACTTTAGTTCTTGTCTTGTTCGCATTAGCAACTTTCAGACTTAGATAATTCTCATTATGACTAACAAAGAAGACTTTGTGTTGGTTTTAGGAGCGGGTCTTACCGGTCAATCAGTAGGTAGATATTTAGGCGATAAAAAATATTTCCTTTTTTTTGATTCAAGGAAGCAAGCTGATCTACCTAAAAATTTTCTAGTAAATAAAAATTTTATCTCCAAATTATTAGAAGAAAAAAATATTCAATATCAAAATATCTCTGAAATAGTTTGCTCTCCTGGTTTCGATAAAGAACATTTGATTCTAAAGAAAGCAAAAGAATATAAAATTCCAATAACTAGCGATATAGAGATCTTTACAAAAAATGATAACTCTAAAAAAATCATAATAACTGGCACCAATGGAAAGACTACAGTTTCATCAATGATTGAGCATGTCCTTAATGAAAATGGGTTTTTAGCCAAGGCCATTGGAAATATAGGAACTCCAGTTTTAGATTATATTGATAAAGGTTTAGATTATTCGATATTAGAAGTTTCCAGCTTTCAGATTGAATCGAGTGGTTACTTAGAAAGTGATATTGCCTTAGTTTTGAACATATCTGCTGATCATCTAGACAAACATCATTCTTTTGCTGAATATGTAGATTTAAAAAACTCAATATTTAAGAAGGCCCAAAAAACTATTGGAAGTAGATCAGATATCTTTACTAGCAATAACTTAGATATGTATTTTGAAGATAGAGATATTGAAATAGACGATAAGAATTTCAATGCAGTCAAAGCTGTGATCGATTCTCTAAAGCTATCGATAGATCTTGAAAAAAGTTTAAAGAATTTCAAAAAACCCGAACATAGATTTGAAATTTTTTTTAAAGATTCACTTGGAAAATTATTTATAAACGATTCTAAGGCTACCAATATTGGAGCATCTATTGAGGCAATTAATACAGCTATTAAGTTTGGTAAAATAAATGTTTTATGTGGCGGAGATGGCAAGGGAACTAATTTTTCAGATTTCTCTTCATTTTTAAATAAAAACTGTAAAAATATTATTTTATTTGGAAAAGATAAGGACCTTATAAAAAAGAATATTGCCAAAGATAAATGTTTTTTGATCGACGATTTTAAAGGAGCGGTTCTTAAAGCTAAAGAGTTAAGTTCTCCTAATGAGGTTGTGCTTCTATCTCCAGCCTGTGCTAGTTTTGATGAATTCTCAAATTATGAAGAAAGAGGTAATTTTTTTAAAAAAATTATTTTAGATGAAAAAAATCACTAAACAATCTAAGTGGCAAAGAGTTTTATTGGGAGAATCCTATAGAGACTTTACTTTAGAGGATTTTGATTGGGGAATTATAGGTTCTGTTTTCTTCTTGAGCCTTATAGGGGTCGTAATGGTGGCATCGGTAACGCTTCCCATAACAGATGGTGGCCTATCTATGACTTTGTCGCATATCGTCAAAATAGTCATTGCTTTGGTTATGGGTTTCCTGATATTTAGATATCCAATAAATCTATGGACTAAAATCGATATTCATTTGTTGTTGATAACTTTTCTTCTTTTGTTTTTAGTTTATGTTCCAAATATTGGACAAGAAGTGAATGGAGCTAATAGATGGATAAGATTTATGGGTTTTTCTTTTCAGCCCTCTGAAATGATGAAGTTTTCCTTAATTATTTATATTTCAAGTTATTGCTCAAGAAGATTGTTGGAATTCAAAGAAATGTGGCTGGGTTTTGGTAAGCCAATATTTGTAGTTCTTCTGGCTATCGCTTTAATTCTATTTGAACCCGATTTAGGTTCATCAGCTGTCATATTTATAGTTGCACTGAGCATAATGTTTATAGCAGGAGCGCCTTTAAAAAACTTGTTCTTAATTTTTTCATTAGGAATGTCAGTTTTTATAATTATGATTTTAACTGTACCTTGGCGCATGAGGAGAATACTAAGTTTTATGAATCCATGGGAGACTTATGAGGACGGCGGATGGCAGCTTTCCCATTCATTAATTGCATACAGCAGAGGAGATTTATTTGGAGTCGGGCTTGGCGAAAGCCTTCAAAAACTTCATTATCTTCCAGATGCTCAAACTGATTTCATATTTGCCATAATTGCTGAAGAATTAGGTCTCGTCTTTTGCATTTTTTTGGTTTGTTTATTTTCTTATCTAATTTTTAAATGTTTTTATATAGGAAGATTAGCAAGACACGCTGAACATTTTCTTGGTGCTTATATTGCATACGGCATAGGTGTTTGTATCGCTCTACATGTTTTTATAAATATCGGAGTCTCTAGCGGAATGTTGCCAACAAAGGGAATGACTCTGCCTTTTATAAGTTTTGGCGGAACCAACCTAATGCTCATGTTTGCTCTAATATCTTTAATCCTTAGAATTAACTTTGAGATAGCTCAAGGGGCAATCTCTAAAAAAAGAGTTTTTAATGTCTAAACCAAAAAAAATATACATTCTTTCTGGAGGCACTGGTGGGCATGTCTTTCCAGCAAAAGTCGTAGCAGAGAAATTTCTGTTAGAAGGCGTTGAAGTTATTTGGATTGGAACATCTAGAGGGCCTGAACAAAATATTGCAAAAAAATTAAATATTAAATTTATTAAACTTCCTTTATCTGGATTTAGAGGTAAATCATCCTTTACTAAGTTAAAAGCATTTTTTTTATTTTTACTAAGTGGGATTTATATGATTTTTAAAATTTGGCCCTTTAAATTATTTAGTAAAGAACAAGTTCCAATGATAGCTTTTGGTGGTTACGTTTCACTTGCTTCTTTTTTCTATTTTAAGGGCCCGGTGTACTTGCAAGAGCAAAATACAATACCTGGATCTGTTTCAAGATTGTTAGTAAGTACAAATAAAGTTTCAAAAGTTTTTTGTGGATTTAAGCAAACTACGGAGTATTTTAAAAAAATTAATATTAAAGATATCGAAATCGTATTGAGTGGAAACCCAGTTAATGAGAATATTTCGAACTTAGCTAACAATTTTTCAATGGATAATAAAAATGAAAGCGATTCTATGAATATTTTAATTTTAGGCGGAAGCCAAGGATCTCAAAGATTGAATGAATTAATACCTCTAGTTTTAAATAAACTTGGAAAAGTTTCGATAAAACATCAATGCGGCATAGGAAACCTCCAAGATACACAGTTATCATATGATGCTGCGAATATAGATTTTTCAAAAATAGAAGTATGCGAATTTATAGATAATATGGATGATGCGTATCATTGGTCTGATATCGTAATCTGTAGATCAGGAGCCTTATCGGTGACAGAGATAATGGCTTCAGGTTCAATAGCAATCTTTATTCCTTTGCCTTGGTCCATAGACAATCATCAATTTTATAATGCGCAACAGTTAAAAGATAAAAATGCCGGATATTTGATTGAAGAATCTATTACTTTGAGTGATGATTTAATTGAGCTTTTTAAATTTATTAGAGATGATCAAAATAAAGGGCAATTAAAATTAATGAAACAAAATGCACTAAATTGTTTTATAAAAGACTCCGAAAACACTATTTTTGAAAAAGTAGTAAATTGAAATGGCTAAAATAAATAAAATACATCTAATAGGAGTTGGTGGTGCCGGCATGAGTGGTATTGCTGAAATTTTAGTTAATTTGAACTATAAAGTATCTGGTTCGGATAATTGTCCTTCCGAAATTACAAAAAGACTGGAGGCTTTAGGCGTAGAGTGTTTTTATGAGCATGCAGATAAGAATATTAATAATGTTGATTTAATTGTAATTTCATCTGCAATAGGGCAAAAAAATCCTGAAGTAATATTTGGGCTCAATCAGGGAATACCCATTATTAAAAGAGCTGAAATGTTAGCTAATTTAATGATGCTAAAAAATAGTATTGCTATTGCTGGAAGTCATGGAAAGACAACAACTACTTGCATACTTGCTCATATATTCACTCAATGTAATTTAGATCCCACTTACATCATTGGCGGAAAAATAAAAGCATTTGAATCTAATGCTTCATTGGGAAAAGGCCCACATATTCTGGCAGAAGCTGACGAAAGCGACGGTTCATTTCTTTTGCTGAGGCCCCACAAATCAATAATAACTAATATCGACAACGATCACTTAGAAACTTATGAGGGAGATTTCGAGAAATTGAAAGACGCTTTTAAAGAATTTTGTTTGAATATTCCTTTTCAAGGAAAGATTGTCTCTTTCGGAGATTCGAATGCGTTATTAGATGTTTTAAAAAATATTCCTAGAAATATAGTTACTTATGGCTTTAATAAATCTAATGACTTTCAAATTATTAATCTTATTCAGTCAGAAGAGGGATCTAGTTTTGATTTGATTGATAATCTCGGTCAAAGATCACAAAATTTTAGAACACCAATGCACGGTGAACACAATGTTCTTAATGCCGTAGCTGCAATTGTTATGAGTTTAGATGAAGGTATTTCTTTTGATCAGATATCTACATCATTAGAGTCTTGTTCAATGGTGGAGAGAAGATTTGAAATAATATCTAAAGACGTTTTTGGAAAAGGAATTACTTTAGTGGATGATTATGGCCATCATCCTCAAGAGATCAAAGCAACTCTTGAGACCGTTAATAAAATTTGGAAAAAACAAAAAAAAATAGTAATTTTTCAACCTCATAGGTATACGAGAACAAGAGCGTTATTTGATGAGTTTATTGAAGTTCTATCTGCTGTAGATGATTTAATTTTAATGGAAGTATATCCAGCTAGTGAAGAAGTTATTAAAGGGTATGAGACAAAAGATTTAATTAACGCTCTACCTAAAAATATAAAAGTAATTGAAGCTAAAGGCATAGAAGATGCTTTTGTAAAGTTAAAAAACTTAGTTGACGATCACTCAATAATTCTAACTCAGGGAGCTGGCAACACTTCTAGCCTTGCTAAATTGATAGCCAATTCATAAATGAAAGAATATAAACATCTAAATATTGGAATACTTTATGGAGGCTGGGCGGCTGAAAGAGAAATATCCTTAAAAAGTGGAAACTACGTTTATCATGCTTTAATTAAAGAAGGTTTTAAATGCAAATTAATTGACTTATCTTCCGAAAATATGGCTTTTTCGAAAAATACATATGAAGGTTTGGATTTAGTGTTTATTTTAATTCATGGACGTGGTGGTGAAGACGGCTCTTTACAAAATTATCTTGAAAGTATTTCTCTTCCTTTCACTGGTAGCAATAGCGATTCTTCAAAGTTAGCAATGGATAAAGTTTTAACTAAGATGGTCTGGAACAAAGAAAATATTTTAAATCCAATTTTTTTAATTTATGAAAATAATTTAGACGATATTTTAAAAATGAAGGGGCAGGTTGTCGTAAAGCCGGCAAATGAGGGATCAAGTTTTGGAATATCTATAATAGACAACAATGAAGCCGATCTAAAGGAAGCAATAAAATTGGCTTTAAAATATGATAAAAAAGTTTTAATTGAAAAATATATTAAAGGAAAAGAATTAACAGTAACAATTTTAAATGAACAGGTATTTGATCCTATAGAAGTTATTCCCAATTCTGAATATTATGACTTTAAGGCTAAGTATTTAAGTAATGAAACAATTTATCAGAAAGCTTTCCTAGATGAAAAAAGATTAAGTTATTTAAAGAAGGAAGCTTTGCATTCATTCAATTCTATTGGCTGTTCTGGTTGGGGGAGAGTTGATCTAATTGACGATGGCAATGATTTTTACTTTTTAGAGGTCAATACCGTTCCCGGGATGACAGAGACAAGCTTAGTCCCTAAAGCAGCAGCTTTTTCGGGATTATCTTTCATTAATTTATTAGAGAAAATACTCTCTAAATCTATTGCCTAATAGAGACTAATAAAATACACTGCTCGCAGTTTTTCCTTGTTCTTACTTAATTTTAATAAGGACATAAACCAAAAGGATATATATGAATCAATATGAAATAGTTTTTATACTTAATCCTCAGCAATCCGCTGAATCTAAGTTATTTGAAAAATGCCAAGAACAAATTAAGTCGTCAAAAGGCTTAATACATAGGACAGAAGATATTGGATCAAGGGATTTAGCTTACCCGATCAATGATTGCAATAAAGGTCATTATTTTTTAATTAATTTCGAATTGGAACCAAGCGAATTAGTCAATATCGAAAGTCTTTTTAAATTTAATGAAGCCATTTTAAGATCAGCACTAGTTAAAAAAAGAACCATAGAAACAGAACCATCTGCATTGCTGACTCAAACAAAAGAAAAACAGGCTGAAACAAAAAAATATTCTGAATCAAGAAGACCAGAACGATCTGAAACAAGATCAACTGAAAAACCAGAGATTAAAGAAGCCCCTAAGAAAGTTGAAGGCGAAGAATCTACAGAAAAAAAATCTGAAGCAGAAATAGAATCATCTAAAAAATCAGAAGAAGGATAGCAATGAAAAGAAAATTCGATAAAAAAAAATCCAGAAATCAAAATTCTGATAATCTTTTAAGGCCAAAAAAACCATGTCAATTTGCTGCTGCAAATGTGATTGAAATTGATTACAAAGATATAGATCTCTTGTCTAAGTTTATTAACGAAACAGGAAAAATTTCTCCTGCAAGAATGACAGGTATTAGCGCTAAGTATCAAAGACAGCTAACGACTGCTATAAAAAGAGCAAGACAACTAGCTCTTCTTCCATATACAGACAGTCACAAATTTTAATAGCAAATGAAAATTATATTAAAAGAAACAGTTACTGGTTTAGGTTCTCCTGGAGATCTGGTGGATGTAAAGTCTGGGTATGGTAGAAACTTTCTTCTTCCTGGCGGAAAAGCTATTCCCGCTACAGACGAAAACTTAAAAGCTTATGAGGCCGAAAAATCTAAGTTGCTTGAAGCAGAAGAAGTTAAGATTGCAGCTGCTACAGTAATCTTTGAGAAACTTAATGAATTCAGTCTTTCTTTGGAAGTTGCTGTTACCGAAGAGGGAGCAATGTATGGCTCTATAGGAACTAAAGAAATTTCCGATGGTTTGGAATCTAATGGCTTTGAAATTGAAAGACAAGCAATTAGATTGCCAGAAGGCGCATTAAAAGAATTAGGTGAATTTAAAATAGATATCGAACTTCATTCCGAAGTAATAGCTTTGATTAATTTAACAATTAAATCAGAATAAATTCGAATTCATAATTGTTTTAAGTTCTCTCTAGTGGGAGAATGCTTAGCTGTCTTATGAGAAATGAATTCGAACAACCAACATCACTAGAAGCAGAAAAAGCTGTTCTTGGCGGAGTTCTGTTAGATCCTAATTTATGGGACTTGGTAACAGTTACTATCGAAGAAGATGACTTTGCTCTTACAGAACATCGTCTAATTTTTAAAGCAATAAAAAAACTTCATGATCATGGAAGTCAATTAGATACGGTTACCTTAATTGAATCCTTAACTTCAGACCCTGAGGTCTCTTCCATCAATGGGTTTGATGAAAAAGACTATATTAAAAAACTCGCAACAGAGACTCCAGGAGTAGCTAACTTTTCTAACTACGCAGAAATTGTTAAACAAACATCAAGTCTAAGAAAACTAATCTCGACAGCCTCTGAGATTAGTAAATTAGCTAGTGAAACAGATCATTTAGAAACAGAATCAGCTTTTAGCACAGCTGAAAATAAATTAGTTAAATTAAGAGATTCTTTAGACAGAAAGAAAGGGCCAAAATTAGCCGCTGATCTAATTCAGCCTGTGTGGGATAATATTGAAAAAAATACGAATTCTGACTCTCCTTTAGTAGGACATAGTACTGGCTTTAGAGATTTAGATAACCTCACACTTGGTCTTCAAGGAGGAGATTTAATTTTGGTTGCTGGAAGGCCAAGTATGGGTAAAACAGCATTCGCCCTCAGCATGACTGCAAATTTTATTCAAAATCAAGTTCCTGTTTTATTTTTTAGCATGGAAATGTCTAATCGATCAATTATGTATCGATTAATTTCTATAATTTCAAAAGTTGATTTAAAAAAATTACAGCAAGCTAAAGATTTAACTCCTGACGACTATAGAAAAATAGAAGAGGCTGCTTCGATTTTGCATAATAGTCAGTTATATATTGATGAAACTTCTGGCTTAACCCCCTCAGAAATCCTTTCAAGAGCAAGAAGATTGAAAAGAGAAAATCCACTACTCGGTCTTATTGCTATTGATTACCTTCAGTTAATGAGCTCCGATACTGGTAACGATAATAGAGTCACTGAAATGGGAGATATTTCAAGATCAGTAAAAGCTATTGCAAAAGAGATGGATGTCCCTGTAGTTGCTTTATCTCAATTAAATCGAGCTTCAGAATCAAGAACTACAAAAAAACCAGTTATGGCTGACTTAAGAGATTCAGGTGCTTTAGAGCAAGATGCAGATTTGATTATGTTTCCTTTCAGACCAGAAGTTTATGAAAAGACACCCGAAACTGCCGGTATAGCTCAAATAATTGTCGCAAAACATAGAAATGGTGAAACAGGAATGAAAAAATTACACTTCGCTGCAAGATGCGCTCGTTTTGAAGATTTAGCCTTAGACGATCCTGCGTTAACTAGGCAAGATGACTGGGACGAATAAAATTGAGTAGACCCACGGTTGCAGAGATAAATCTGTCATCGATAAAATTTAATATAAAGCAGTTAAAAGCTCTAGCTCCAGAATCATTATTTTTTCCTGTAGTCAAAGCTAATGCATATGGTCACGGAATAAAAAAAGTGGTCAAAGCGATAGACTCTAAAGTAAATGGATATTGCGTTGCTACTACAGAAGAAGCTTTATCTTTGAGATCAATAACAAAAAAAAGTGTAGTTTGTATGGAGGGACCTTTTGATCAAAATGAATTGCGATCTTTAAATTTAAATAAAATAGATTTTGTTTTGCATTCAAAGCGTCAGCTCAATTTTTATTCATCCGAAAAATCTATTTCTAAAAGTTTAAAGGTTTGGTTAAAAATAGATACTGGTATGCATAGGCTTGGATTCAGCATGGAAGAAGCTGAAAATGCGTATCTAGAAGTTTTAAAAAAAACAAAAAATATCGTCTTGATGAGTCATTTTTCGTCAGCAGCTGGAACAAAAGCATCTGTTTTGAAGTCAAAAAAACAAATTAGTGATTTCAATAAAATAGAAAAAAAATTAAAAAAATTAGGCGGCAATACTTTATCTAGTTTGTGTAATTCTGGGGGCCTATTAAACTATAAAGGCTCCCATAAAGATATTATAAGGCCCGGTATTTCTCTTTATGGATTGAATCAGCAAGAAAATAAAAATAAGATTTTTTTAAAGCCGGCTTTAACTTTAAAAACTAGGCTTATTTCAATTAAGCAGATCAATAAAGGTAGTAATGTTGGCTATGACGGAACGTGGACTGCAACAGAAAACTCGATTATAGGAATTTTACCAATAGGATACGCAGATGGTTATCCTTCATCACTATCAAATAAAGGTTATGTATTAGTAGATAATAAAAAAGCACCCGTTATTGGAAAGATTTCTATGGATTTAATTGCAATAAATTTGTCTAAATTAAAAAAAACTAGCTATGAATCAGAAATAATTTTGTGGGGGTCAAACTTACCGATAGAGTATGTTGCGAAGCAATCTAATAAGATTCCTTATAATTTAATGACATCATTATCTGAGAGAGTAAAAAGAAAATATATAGAATAATTTTTTAAAATATACTAAATTTGCCATATGAAAATAACTAAAGTCAAAGAAACGCCTAGAAAAATTAAAGAATTTCCTGTTGAAAATGAGCTGGGCCTAACCAAAGAACAAGTAGAAGACGTTGCTGAAATATTTCAAACACCTTTAACTGGAGCCTACAATTGGGATTATACAATTCAAGATAATCGTATTAAGCGTTTATACGAATTAGGAAAAGAACTCAATTGGAATGCATCAACAGATATTGACTGGTCTCAGCCTATGCCAGAAGCAGGCGAAACTCCGCCACCTATGTTCTGGGATGAATACAAACCTTATCAAGATCTGTCAAATGAAGATAAATTTCTATTTTTAAAACACAGAGGGTCTTGGTCTTTAAGTCAATTTTTACACGGAGAGCAGGGCGCTCTGTTAGTAGCATCCCAATTAGTTTCTTGTGCGCCAACTTTTAACGCAAAGCTTTATGCCGCTTCTCAAACTTTTGATGAAGCTAGACATGTCGAGGCTTTTAATAGATATATCCAAACTAGACATAGATTAATGTATCCCATAGGAAATGGTCTTAAATCTTTATTAGATAAAATTCTTACTGATCCAAGGTGGGACCTTAAATTTATTGGTATGCAGATTATTATTGAGGGACTGGCTCTAGCTGCATTTAATGTAGCAAAACAAGGAACTTCTGATCCCGTATTCAAAGATATGCTTTATCTAATAATTCGAGATGAAGCCCGTCATGTAACCTTTGGTGTAAATTATCTTGAAGAGTTTTTAAAAACATTATCTGAAGATGAGCTTGAAGAAAGAGCTCAATTTGCTTATGAAGCTTGCATGGTTATGAGAGGAAGACTAATGTCTAATGACGTTTATACTAATTTTGGATGGGATGTTGAAGAAGCACAGGCTTTTGCGCTAAAGGCTGATGTGATGAACAATTTCCAACATCTACTATTTACCAGAGTTGTTCCTAATTTATCTAGAATTGGTCTTTTAACAGATAGAGTAAGGCCTTTGTATGAAGAGTTAGGTGTTCTTGAATATGAAAATTGGCCTACCGATGGAGACATAGATTGGGTGTCCCTTGAAAAGCCTTTAGATACATCTGAAGAAATAGCATAAATTTCGTTGTAGCATTTACTTCTTCTTGTTAACATAATCTTCCATCTTGATAAGGTTTTTAGATGGGAAATAAACCCAAATACATATTTGTTACTGGAGGAGTAGTTTCCTCTCTTGGTAAAGGTATTCTCTCAGCGTCTTTAGGTGCAATCTTAGAGAGTAGAGGCTTAAAAGTTACTATCCTAAAATTAGATCCTTATATTAATTTAGATCCAGGAACAATGTCTCCTTTTCAACATGGAGAGGTCTTTGTTACTCAAGATGGCTCAGAAACAGACTTAGATCTTGGGCATTATGAAAGATTCCTGAACTCTAAAATGTCTCACAAAAATAATTTTACCGCCGGTCAAGTCTATGAAGACGTCTTGAGGCGCGAAAGAAAAGGAGAATTTTTAGGAGCAACTGTTCAAGTTATTCCTCACATAACTGATGAAATAAAAAAAAGAATCAAAGATGGAGCTAAGGGTAATGATGTAGCAATTGTGGAGATTGGTGGAACTGTTGGAGATATAGAATCTCAGCCATTTTTAGAAGCGATAAGGCAAATGAAATTGGAATTGGGTTCAACAAGAGCTCTCTTTGCTCATTTAACTCTTGTTCCATATTTATCTTCTTCGGGAGAGACCAAAACAAAACCCACACAACACTCAGTTAAAAGCCTTCTCTCTCACGGCCTGCAAGCTGATTTATTAATTTGCAGATCAGAGCAGACACTTTCAAAAGCAGATTGCAAAAAAATAGCTTTATTTACAAATGTCGAAGCAGGCTGCGTATTTACATTGCCAGATGTAGACTCTATCCATTCAATTCCAGTAATGATGAATGCTCAAGGCTTGGATAAACAAATTGTAGAAAAATTAAAAATAAAGTGCGGCAAGCCTAAGCTTAGCGCATGGAAAAGAGTAACCAAACTCGAAAGCGAAAGAAAAGGTAGCACCAAAATTGCAATGGTAGGAAAGTATACGGAACTTGTTGATTCTTATAAATCAATCAATGAAGCTCTCGTTCACGCAGGAATTCATAACAAAACGGAAGTAGATATTCATTATTATGACTCTGAACAATTCAACAAGGGTATTAAAAATTTTAAAGCAGATGGCATCTTAATTCCAGGAGGCTTTGGCAATAGAGGCATCAATGGAATGATCAATATCGCAAAGTACGCGAGAGAAAAGCAAATTCCATACCTTGGAATATGTTTGGGCATGCAAATAGCAGTAATTGAATTTGCTAGAAATATTTTAAAGATAAAGGCAGATAGTACAGAATTTAATAAAAAAACGTCTCATCCAGTAATTGCTTTAATTACTGATTGGATGGATGAAGAGGGACTAACTCATTTTAGATCAGAAGATTCGAATAAAGGCGGTACCATGAGACTAGGGAGTCAGCTTTGCAATTTAAAAAAGGGAAGTAAAATAGCTAATCTTTATAAAAAATTAGAAATTTATGAAAGACACAGACACAGGTATGAGTTTAATAATAATTATCTATCTGAATTTGATAGAAATGGTATGAAAATAGTTGGTAAATCTGAACACGATAGCTTGGTTGAAGCAATAGAGCTAAAAGGTCATAAATGGTTTGTTGGATGTCAATTTCATCCTGAATTTACATCCGATCCAAGAACCGGGCATCCGCTTTTTAAAGGTTTTGTGAAAGCAGCTAAAAATAGTTCTAAAACTTAATTATGACTAAAAGCATAAATATCTCTAATCATAGAATTTCTAACTCTGATAAGTTAACAGTAATTGCTGGCTTAAATATTTTAGAATCTGAAGAACAAACTTTAGAAGTAGCTGCAGAATTAAAAAAAATAGTTTCTAAAACTGACAATCCATTTATTTTTAAAGCATCTTTTGACAAAGCAAATAGATCTTCAGTCGATTCTTATAGAGGCATGGGAATTGATAAAGGAATTACAATTTTTAAAGCTTTAAAAAGTGAAGGTTATAATTTAATAACGGATATTCATGAAATAAATCAAGTAGATAAAATAGCTGAAGTAGCTGATGTAATTCAAATTCCAGCTTTTCTGTGCCGTCAGACAGATTTAATTAAAGCGGCTTGCGAAACTAATAAGCCTTTAAATATAAAAAAAGGACAGTTTTTATCTCCAGAACAAATGGGAAATATAATAAATAAGTGCTCTCATTTTGGTAATGAACAAATTATGTTGTGCGAAAGAGGAACATCCTTTGGTTACAACAACTTGATTGTTGATATGCTCGGCATGTCTAAATTAAAAGACTTTGGAAATCCTGTTATATTCGATGTCACTCATTCACTTCAGCTTCCAGGCGGGGCAGGCATCTCTGCTGACGGAAGAAGCGGTCAAGCACTTGATCTAGCTCTTTCCGGAGTAGCCATAGGTCTTGCGGGGATATTTATAGAGGTTCATCCAGAGCCTTCACAAGCTAAGTGTGATGGTCCTTCTGCTACCAAGCTTGATGAGCTGGAAGCGTTTCTGTCAAAAATAAATGCTGTAGACGATGTTGTGAAAAGCTTTTGAATATGAAAATAAAAAAAATATCTGCATATGAAATTTTAGATTCTAGAGGAAACCCTACTATTGCTGCAGATGTTCTTTTAGAAGATGGGTCGATAGGATGCGGCTTCGTTCCATCTGGTGCATCCACCGGATCAAGAGAGGCAATAGAAAAAAGAGATGGAGGAAAAGCATTTCAAGGAAAAGGGGTGGAACACGTTATTAAAAATGCTGAACAAAATTTTTTTCCTGAATTTATTGGTTCTGATGCAAATAATCAGAAAACTATCGATGAAAAGATAATTTCGTTAGATGGAACGGAAAATAAAGAAAATTTTGGAGCCAATATTGCTTTAGCTTTATCTTTAGCTTGCTGCAAAGCATCGTCAAACTCTTTAAACGTTCCTTTATATAGATATATAAATAATATTTGTAAAGATTCTTTTGAACTAGAAACTGATATGAGAATGCCAGTGCCTATGATGAACATATTAAACGGTGGAGCACACGCAAATAATGGTTTGGATTTTCAAGAATTTATGATTCAACCAACAGGATTTACTTCTTTTAAAGATGCATTGAGATGCGGGGTAGAAGTCTTTAATTCATTAAAAAATACTTTGAACAAAGCAGGTTTTTCAACTGCTGTTGGCGACGAAGGAGGATTTGCCCCAAATATAGAGTCTTCCGAAGAAGCGTTAAATTTAATATCTCAAGCCATAGAGGAGTCTGGTTATAAACTAAATGATCAAATTACTTTTGCCCTAGATTGCGCTGCAACTGAATTTTATAAAGATGGTAAATATAAATTTTCTGATAATGAAGAATTTTCAAATATAGAACTTATAGATCATTTAATAGATTTATCTTCAAAATTTCCCATCACTTCTATAGAAGATGGATTGGATGAAAATGATTGGAATGGGTGGGAAGAATTAACAAATAAATTGGGTAAGGCTGCGCAGTTAGTAGGAGACGATTTATTTGTTACCAATAAAAAAATCTTTCGACAAGGTATAGATAAAAATATTGCTAATTCAATTCTTATTAAAATAAATCAGATTGGCACTCTTTCTGAAACATTTGAAACTATAAAGCTTGCCAAAGATAATGATTACACTTGCGTTATTTCTCATAGGATCCCTTTATTTAAAAATTGATGTGTTAAACCAAAACACTCACCAGCTCCAAAAAGCTTTTTTGAAAATAATCCCTGTCCGTCAATTTTGCTTTGCTGTATTGTCAATCCTTTTGGGAGTGGCCTATAGTTAAATGTCTTTTCCACAAATCTTGCAAGTTTTAGTTTTATTTTCATCATTTAAATCTTGTTCTGGATCGTCAAACATAGGAGGCAAGTCAAGACCCCAGTCGTTAAGATTGTCAACATCCCAGCTGTTTGCTAGTTCATCCCAATCCCAATCACCATATCCAGAATTATCTTTTATAATAAACTCCCTTTGCTTTTCTTCTGACCAGTCAGCCTGATCAATCCATATATCTTTCAGCCCTGCTTCTTGTGCTGCTTTTAATCTCATGTTGCCACCTAGGACAACCATGTCTTTATTTACAACAAGGGGACGTTTCTCCAGCATCTCAGGAAACTCCTGAATGGATTTAACTAGCTTCTTAAACTTAACGTCCTTGATCACCCTAGGGTTGTCTGGATGTTTTTTAAGCTTATATATTTTCTCCAGTCTTTTCATACTTATCAAACTCAGATTTTAATGCGTTAATCATATTTCTTAAACAGGAGCTGCAATTAGAAGGGGCCTCTTTTTTATTAAAAACCCTATTGGAAATCATGAGCAGCATATCCCTTTGGTCAAAGCTTTCAAGTGCGCTGCCTTTGTAAGACTTAAAAAAGTTATCTAGGTAGTCATACTCCCACTCACGAAGTGCTCCTGTGTATGTTAGCCAATTGTTCAATATTGTCTGCCTTTTACCACAGCCACAATCTTTGCCTGTTACCTTTGTGTATTCTTTTGCTAGTCTGTCTATCCCTAGAAAGTCAGCAATCTTTTTAACCGTATCGCCTAAGCCTTTACTTTTCATTGTAAGATTTTTTAAATCGTGATTTTATTTTAACCTCGCACCTCTTAACAGCTCTGTAAATAGTAGACCTAGATAATTTTGTTTCTTTACTCATTCTTGTCTTGTGTGTTTTAAACTCATAGAGATAGAGCTTATAAAGCTTCTGATCAAACCAATAAAAAGAGTCAACCAATGAGTCAATCTTTTTTAAGAGAAACTGTTCCGAGTCTTCGGATTCAATCTTTTTAAAATTAGCTTCAGAGAGCCTTGAGTAATATTTTAAAAATGATTTTCTGTCTGCCTTAGACATCTCTCTAAAATCTATAGGAACATATTTTTTATCCTTTCTGTGAAAGTGTTGAATGATTTGCAAGACTTCCCTATATGTACTATATGATTTAAGATTAGAATATGAGTCTACGATTTGTAATCTTTTTTCAACAGATTCAGCTTCAGTAAGAAAAGAATGTAGTTTTAAAAACAGCTCCTGTGTTGCATCTTCAGAGTATTTATTATTGTTTTGGGGAAAGTTTTTGTTTTCTACCCAGAACACATACTTCCGAATCTTGTCGTAATTTTTAGAAATCTCTTCTAAACATTCTTTTGCAGTCATTTGTTTAGGGCTTTGTATTTTTCAATGATTTCTATTAAGTAAAGTTTTGACCATTTAAATCCTGTTCTTTTTGACATCTGAACATTGAGAGTCAGCTTGTCAAATCTTTCTTGTCCAATCTTTTCAATAAGGTTGTCACGATAGGGGAGAAGGTTGCCAGAGAAATAGTAATTGCAGCGCATACATTGACCGTTTACGTTGTCTTCATTAAATCTTACTGTGGGATGTTTACCTCCTGAGTAGAAGTGTCCAGCTTGGAGCGTAGTGTGTTTGCCACAAGAAATGCATGGCTGGCCATGATCTCTGTTGCGAATGAATTTGTGAAAGTGTGTTACTGCAATCGCTTTTAATTGCGGTAAAGATTTCTTTTTTAGGGTTTCTATTGTTGCCATTTGTTAAGAATGGCTAAGTGGCTTGCTAAAGTTACGACATGAGAAAATGCTTTGTCAAGGGAAAACAATTAACAAAAAGCATAGGTTTTAAACAAAAACCTGTTATTTCTAAAAAAAGCACAAAAAAAAAGAGCAGCCTCCGTAGAAAGAATTCTGCTCCTTAAATATTAGTATTACAAGTAAGGGCGCACTAAAGCCCTTTTGCGTAGCAAAAATATATAAAATATATTATAAAAACAAATTAATAAACAAAAAAAAACCCTCCGAATTACCAGAGGGTCAAACCAAGAAACAAAAAACTGTAATCCGTAAAGTGGATCAATCTATTTATATAATAATGTGCTTCTAACGTATGCTGATAATGTCATCTTATTATTGTTTGCTTCATCTTTTAGATATTCTTTGTCTTCAGATGAAACTCTTATTCTTATAAATTCATTCATAATAATTGTGTTTAATTGTTAGTGTTAAATTCTGTTTATTTTAATATTAAAAAGGTAATCCGTCTTCTTGTTCTGCACCTACTGCTTCTTTGTCTTCTGTCAGGTCTTGGGCTATGCTAATGCATTTAAAAGTGTTAAAGAATCTCTCCTGATTTTCTGGTGAAACCCATTTTCTACCATTAACTGCTATTTTACAGGAAACTTTCTCAAGCTCTTGAAAGTTTTCAAGTTTGTCGACATCGTCTCCAATCATTTGTATAACATAATAATTAGGAAATTTTTCATGATGTTCGTGGACAACAAACTCTCTAATTTTAAATCCGTTTTTGCCTACTTCTTTGGCTTGATCTATCTTATAGATCGTGCCTCTTAATTCCATTAATTCCATTCTTCTAGTGATTTTATTTTTATGTTAATTTTATTTAATTCTTTTTGTATTACATATTTTGTAAGTGTTGAGAGCCCCAAGTTGAAATCATTTATTAAACTATCCTTCATCTCTCTCAACTCCACAAATCGCTTATTTCTAATCTCTATTCCTTCAGCCTCTGTAGTAACCCTATAAAAGGTGTTTCCAAAGCCTGTGCTGTAGTTTGTTTTAATTCCAATAGGAACAATCAAACCTCTGTATTTAAGCTCTGTAAACCGCCCTATGATAGAATTGATTGGTAGTCTATAATTGCCGCTTAACTCTTGTGGCGTGCATGGTTCATTTTTAGAAATTAAATCATAGGTTTCTTTTCTTTTGTTTGATAGCGAATCATAAATTTTATAATAGCTGTCATTCCTTACTTGATAAGTGTCTACTTGTCCCATTTTTCTCTGTGTTTTAATTCATTGTGTCTATTTATTTGTAATTCCTCCGCAAGATCAATTCGTTGACCTGCGTATTGTGCAAAAAATTGCATAAGCTTTGGGGTGTCAAAAGATTCATATAATTTGCCATAACCTCCTTTTAAAATATTTTTAAAAATTAATGATATGTCTTGAAAAGAAAGCCAGTAATAGTCTTCTTCAATAAATGTGGCTGTGATTGAAATCTGATCTTCTGTCATTGATTTTTTTTGATTTAAAATGTCGTTTAAATAAATCAGCCAACCCCTTAAAATTGCATTAGAAAAATTAGAACCATGATTTCTT
>CASICS010000006.1 GCA_949373255.1 uncultured SAR86 cluster bacterium
TATTAAATTCTTCGTTAACCCCACAACCCATCGCAGTTATTAAATTAATAATTTCTTCGGATCCTAAAACTTTATCTATTCGAGCTCTTTGGGTATTTAGAATCTTTCCTTTCAAAGGCAGGATTGCTTGGTTCTTTCTATTTCTCCCTTGTTTGGCTGAGCCTCCTGCTGATTCTCCCTCAACTAAATAAAGCTCGCTTAACATTGGGTCTTTTTCTTGGCAATCTGCTAATTTACCTGGAAGCCCCATACCATCTAATAACCCTTTTCTTCTTGTCATTTCCCTTGCTTTTCTAGCGGCTTCTCTCGCTCTAGAGGCGTCTATTATTTTTGCAGCTATCGCTTTAGCATCAATCGGATTTTCTAATAAATACTCGGTAAGAAATTTATAAGTCTCTTTTTCGACTATTGGTTGAATCTCGGAAGAAACCAATTTGTCTTTTGTTTGAGATGAAAATTTTGGGTCAGGTAATTTTGCAGATACGATTGCAGTAAGACCTTCGCGAGCGTCATCGCCAGAAGGAGCAGCTACTTCGTTTTTTAGAAGACCTTCTTTATCCATATAAGTGTTCAAGGTTCTCGTTAAAGCCGTTCTAAATCCGACCAAATGACTTCCTCCGTCTTTTTGCGGGATATTGTTTGTAAAACACTGAATGTTTTCTTGGTAGGTATCATTCCATTGAAGAGCTACTTCTATAGACATTCCATCTTTTGTTTCTTGAATAAATCTAAAAGGTTTGTTTAATGTGACTTTATTTTTATTTTTATATTCAACAAATTCTATCAAGCCGCCGGTTGATTTAAATTTATCTGTTTTGTTAGTTCTTTCATCTAAGAGGACTATTGAAACGCCTGAATTTAAAAAAGAGAGCTCTCTTAATTTTTTAATTAGAATTTCATAATCAAAAGTTCTATTTTCTCCAAAGGTTGACTTTGAAGGAATTATTTTTATTTCCGTTCCTTGTTCTTTAGTAGATCCGGTAGATTTTATTTTACTTTTGGGAGCTCCATCTTTATATGTTTGTTCCCAAATTTTTCCATCTCTTTTAATTTTGAGTTCTAAATTTTCTGATAAAGCATTGACCACAGATATTCCCACCCCATGCAATCCTCCAGAAACTTTATAGGAGTTATCATCAAACTTTCCACCTGCGTGCAACTTGGTCAAAATAACTTCTGCAGCTGACATTCCCTCTTCCTTATGGAAATCAACTGGGATACCTCTTCCATTATCTTTTACTGTAACCAGACTATCTTCGTGAATTATTACTGAAATTTCATCACAGTGACCTGCTAAAGCCTCATCAATTGAATTATCAACAATTTCAAAAATCATATGGTGAAGTCCAGTTCCATCATCGGTATCTCCGATATACATTCCTGGTCTTTTCTTTACTGCTTCTAGTCCTTTTAGGACCTTAATATTCGATGAGTCGTATGTGGTTTTTTCAACTTTTTTTATAGGCTTTTTAGATGTCTTTTTTGGCATTCGATATTATAAATCAATAACGGAATCAAATTTAATATTTTCTATATTTTTAACTGAAGTTATTATCTTTTGTTGCTTTATTTTTTTTAATGCATTTAGAGCAAGAGATAAATTTTCTTCATCCAATTCAGAAGGCAGATCATCGATTAAGTAAATAGACTCTTTATTGTCGAAGTTAGAGAAGAAGTCACCAAATGATAAAAAAACTAATAAAATCAATAACTTTTGCTCTCCTCTAGATAATATATTGCCGCTATTGTTTCCAAAAATCTTTATCTCTAAATCAAATTTTTGAGGTCCTAAAGTTGTGTATCCTTTTTCTAAATCTGCTAAATAAGACTCTCTTAACGCCTCTACTAAACTTTCTCCTTCCCATCCTTTTATAAATTTAAAAGATAGACTTGATGATATTTCCTTCCATTTATCGTTGAGAGGAAGTTCATTTAAAAAGGCTGGAATAGAAGGTATTATCTCGTCAAAGATTTTTTTTCTTTCTTGAGTAATTAATTCAGATTGCTCGGTTAATAATTTTGTCCATAGAGCTATCTGATCTTCGTCCTTATTCTTTAATGCTCTGTTCCTTGAACTTAAGATTTTTTTAAATTTTTTGTGCTCTGCTAAATAGTCATGTTTCACGTGAAACATAAAATAGTCTAAAAAATCTCTCCTTGTATCTTTATTAGTTTCTAAAAAAGCCAAACTGAAGTTGTTTATTAGAAGCGGAAAAGTTTTGAATTTATCAAAGTCTTTTTGATATCCACTTTTATTTATCTTAACTCTTCTTTTTTTTTCAAGTGAAAAGATTTGCGTATTATTCTTGCAACTCAGCTGAAAAGCATCACTATTATGATTTATTAAACTGTTAATTGACGAGGTTCTAAAAGATCTAAACTTTAGCAATAAGTGAAGGGCCTCTAAAACAGAGGATTTACCAGAACCATTTTTTCCCGTTATTAATGTAAATGAATCTAAACTATATATAGAATCCTCAAAGGATCTAAAGTTTTTTAGGTGAAGATTGTTAAAGGCCATTTATTCATAATCTCATTGGCATGATTACATGAATAAGGCTTTCATCATCTACATTCTTAACCAAACAAGAGTTTTCTGAGCCATAAAAAACAAACTCAACTTCTTTTTTGGAAATCACTGACAGAGACTCTTGAACGTAAGATATATTGAAGCCGATCTCAAAAGAATCACCCTCATACTTAACAGGCACTTCTTCTTCAGCGCTTTCTTTGCTTGGATTATTGGCGCAAATCTTTAGATTATCTTTTTCTAAAATAAATTTAACACCCCTATACTTTTCATTGGATAAAACAGAAGCCCTGTTTAATGCCGTTTGAACTAATGTTTTCTCAACTTGGAGTTTTTGCTCTTCACCGGAGGGAAATACTTTTTGATAATCAGGATAACTACCTTCAATTAGCTTCGATATGAAGGAAAAGTCATCAGAGAAGACTTTAAGCTGACTTGAGTTAAAAGAAATGCTTACATTTTCTGGGTATAAAGATAAAAGCTTTTGCAATTCAAGAGCTGATTTTCTTGGAATGATTACTTTGTCTTCGAGAAAGTCGGTTTTTATCTTACAAGACGACCAAGCTAATCTGTGACCGTCTGTTGCTACGACGTTTATCTGTGTTGGTGAGACCTCAAGGAGAACCCCATTCAGGTAGTATCTAACATCTTGAGATGCCATTGCAAAAGAGGTGTTTTCTATTAAAGATGAAAGCTCTTTTCCAGGCAAAGCTACCTCTAATTCAAATTCTTGCTGTTCTATGACTGGAAAATCGCCTACTGGAAGTGTTGAAAAATCAGCAAAAAACTTTAAAGCACTAATTTCAAGCTGATTTTCAATTAATTCAAAGGTAAGAATCGTATCCTCTGGGACTGACCTTATTAAATCTGCCATTTTTCTAGCAGAAACTGTAGTTTCTCCTGGTGTTTCTATTTGCAAGTTACCTACTATAAAAGTTAACTCTATTTCTAAATCTGTTGCTATTAAAGTAAGTTTATTATCTTCAGCTTTAAGTAATATATTAGATAGAACAGGAATTGATTGCCTTTTTTCTGCTACTGAAGAAACCAAACTTAATGGCTCTGATATTTCTTTTTTTTCTACTGTAAATTTCATTATGCTGTTAAGGCTCTCACCAGTTTCTTATAATCCTCTTCTATACCGTTATCTTCCTCTCTTAAGGCCACTATTCTTCTACAAGCATGCAAAACGGTCGTATGATCTCTTCCGCCAAAAGATTCCCCTATTTCTGGCAAGCTATGGTTTGTAAGTTCTTTGGCAAGACTCATTGATAACTGTCTAGGCCTTGCTAAAGATCTATTTCTCTTGCTAGATAATAGATCTGAAAGCTTGATATTATAGTAATCCGAGACCGTTTTTTGAATATTATCAATGCTAACCTGTCTAGCCTGAATAGCTAATAGATCCTTTAAAGATTCTTTGATTAGGTTAACGTCAATAGGTCTGTTTGTAAATTTAGAGTTTGCTCCCACTCTCTTTAAAGAACCTTCTAGTTCTCTAACATTTGATCTTATTTTTTGTGCTATGTAAAAAGCACTATCTTGCGGAAGGTCAATCCCCATTTCTTCTGATTTACTTAAAAGTATCGCAACCCTAGTTTCTAGCTCGGGAGGCTCTACAACAACCGGCAACCCCCCAACCCAATCTTGACTTTAGCCTTTCTTCCAAGCCATTGATCTCTTTAGGGTATCTGTCGCAAGTTAGTATCATTTGCTGACCGCCTTCTAATAATGAGTTAAAAGTATGAAAAAGCTCCTCTTGTGACTGTTCTTTCCCTGCAAAAAACTGAATATCATCAATTAACAAAGCATCAACGCCTCTATAAAAGTTTTTAAATTCATTAATGGCTCCTAATTGAAGAGATTTAACCATATCCCCTACAAATCTTTCTGAATGAACGTAAACAATTTTTTTTGTCGGATCTTGTTTTTTTAATCTATTTCCCACAGCATGCATTAGGTGTGTTTTTCCTAATCCAACGCCCCCATATATGAACAAAGGATTGTATGCATTATCTGGCATTTCTGCTATCTGCTTAGCAGCTGCTAGAGCGACATTGTTTGATTTGCCCTCTACAAAGGTTTCAAAAGTAAAATTTTCTATTAAAGTGTTTTCTTTATTAGCAAAAAGTGAAGTAGAGTTTTTTTTATTTTCCTTTAAATTCAATACTTTATGCGTGTTTTCTAACTCATATATAATCGAGAATTCTTTAAAGCCTGATGCTTTTTCTAGTTGAGCTCTGAAGTCATTATCTAAATTTATTCTTATATGTTCTTTAATGAAATCGTTGGGGGCCAAAATATAGAAAGTCTTTGCTCCATTGTTGCCCTTAACTTCATCAAACTCTAAAGGATTTATCCAAGTAGCATATTCTTCTGCTGACATCGAAGACTCAAAGCCTTCTTTACATTTATTCCAAACTTGCAATATATTCTCCTTGTAAAAGCGCGGAATTCAATATTAGTATGTTTCTTTATACTTATCCACAGGATATCCATTATATAACCTGTGGATAAAGTGTATATAACTATATATTTATGATTTGATTTTTTTTTTAAAACACTATAATATCAGCATCTCAATTATATAGAGCTATGAAAAGAACATATCAACCAAGCGTAATCAAAAGAAAAAGAACTCATGGCTTCAGAAAAAGAGCAGCTACCCTGGGTGGAAAAGCTGTCTTGAAAAGAAGAAGAGCTAAAGGAAGAAAGTCTTTAGCTGTTTAGTCTTTTGGATTTAAAACCCCTCAAAAAAGAAGAAGAATTTACATTTGTTTTTAAAAACAAAATAGAGTCTATTAACATTAGCAGTTATAAAGCTATGTTAACTTGGAATGATTCTGGGAATATAAACTACGGCTTCATACTTCCAAAAAAATATTTGAAACTCGCCGTTAATAGAAACTATATTAGAAGACTTGTTAAACAAACATTGAGAGAGCTAGACCCAGTAAAAGGTTTTAATTTTGTATTTATGATTCGCTCAAAGGTAGCTTCATTTGAAAAAAGAAGAAGTAAAAAAAAATGTCGAAGAATTAAAAACAAAGTTAGAATTAGTCCTGCAATAAGTAAAATAAAACTATTAAAAAAATGAAATATTATCTAAAAAAAATTACTGAAAATAGTCTGATTTTTTTAGTTAAATTTTACCAATATTTAATAAGTCCTTTACTAGGGCCTAGTTGCAGATTTCAACCAACATGTAGCGCCTACTTATTAGAAAGTGTTGAAAAACATGGACTACTTACTGGCTTAAAATTGGGAGTAAAAAGAATTTCAAAATGTCATCCCTGGGGAAAGCATGGTTTAGACCTGGTCCCAGATAAAAAATAAAAATTATGGAAAATTTTCAAAGATATTTTTTAATATTTTCAATCATGATCTTCTCCTATTTCTTGATAATAAGGTGGGATCCTCCAAAAGAAGATATAGCAGAACCAATACTTGAAGAATCTTTTGCTGATAGTGAGTACTTACAATCAAATAAAGGCAAATCGCCCAATGCGGACTTTGCAAATGATTTAACCCTTAGCGCTGACCTGTGTGAGGACATAAAAAAGACATCAATAGAAACGCCTCTTTGGTCTTTGGAACTGGATTTAAATAACGCTGAGTTTGTTAAAGCTGAGTTAAAGGAATTTCCCACAGAAATAGATTCTAATAATGGAAAAATATTGTTTAATAAATGTGGGCCTGAAAATTATTCTCACAAAAGTGGGTTTGCCTTCGTAGATAAATCCTTAAAATTTGGCTTTAACAATTTTGTTATAGCTAGATCTTATATTGCTGATAAAAAGAAGTTTATTATTTATGAAAAAACAGAAAATAGTTTTCTCTTAAGAAAAACTTTAAGTTATTCAGAAAGTGATTATTTTATCGACATTGAAGATTCAATTTTCAATCGATCATCTGAAATACAAACTTTAGCGCCCTACTCTAAAATTGATCGAGCTAATATTGATTTACTAGAAAATAGTTCTATTTTTAACCCAGCTAGCTTTGCCTATTTGGGCCCTGCTTTCCAAACTTCAGCAGATAACTACGAGAAAATATCTTTTGGAGATATTAAGGAAAATAATTTTAGGCAGGTTTCTGACAAAGGCTGGGTGTCTATGATTGAACATTATTTTATTACTGCAATTATTCCGACTCAGGGAGATAACTTAATATACCAAGCAAAACAAGGCTCTGTTTTAAATACGTTTTCAGCCGGAGTTGTCGGAACGACCGGCCCTCTTTTGCCGGGAGAAAACAGAACATTTAAACAGAAAGTTTATTTCGGTCCAAAAATCAAACAAGAATTGTTAAAAACTCACCCAGATCTAGATTTAGCGATAGATTATGGTTGGCTTTGGTGGATAGGACAACCTATGTATGCTGCAATGAAAGGATTTCATGCTTTAACTGGAAATTGGGGCTGGTCCATAGTTTTGGTAACTATTCTTATAAAATTACTTTTATGGCCTTTATCCATGGTCTCATACCGAAATATGGGCAAAATGAGAGCGGTTCAGCCGCAGATGCAAGAAATACAGCAAAGATTTGCTGATGATCGCCAAGCTCTTTCTAAGGCGATGATGGACCTTTATAAGAAGGAAAAGGTAAATCCAGCGCTAGGATGCCTGCCAATGCTAATGCAAATGCCTTTCTTTTTGGCCTTTTATTGGGTATTAATAGAAACCGTAGAATTAAAATATGCGCCTTTTATGTTTTGGATCACAGACCTTTCTTCACGAGATCCGCTTTTTATTCTACCTATTTTAAACATGGCAGCAATGTGGGGAATGCAGCAGCTTCAACCACAGCCTGTTGGAGCCGATCCGATTCAAGCCAATGTTTTCAAGTATATGCCTTTAATATTCGGCGTAATGTTTGCGTTGTTTCCTGCTGGTTTAGTCCTTTACTGGTTTTTAAACTCTCTTATATCGGCTATACAAATGGTTCTTCACGGGCCTAAAAGACAAAGAGCCTAACTTTAGCTGTTTTGATTAGTCTTGAGGATACAATTGTTGCCTGCTCTTCTCCGCCCGGTATTGGAGCTATTTCCTGTATAAGAGTTTCTGGTCCTGGTTCTAGAGAAATTTATACAAAGATTACGAGCAGAAAATTAGTACATTTCAATGTAATTGTCAAAGAAATTACTCTAGCTGTTGATATAGAAGAGAAGTGTGTACTTACTTCTTATGAAGGTCCTAACTCCTATACTGGTGAAGATTCGTTTGAGATATCTTGTCATGGAAACCCTTTAATTGTTGATCTTATAATCGATAATCTCATATCTATAGGATGTCGTTTAGCCGAGCCGGGTGAGTTTACTATGCGATCTTTTTTGAATAGTAAAATAGGTCTTGTGGAAGCTGAAGCCATATCTGACCTAATTCATGCTGAAACTTTGGAAAAAGTGAGGGCGGTTGGGAGGTCTTTAAAAGGAGAGTTCACAACAGAAATAGATAAGATTATATTAGATTTAAGAAAAATTAGAACGCTTGTAGAAAGCGATATAGATTTTAATGACCAAGAAATTAATATAGATTTTAGCCGCATTAAAAGAGATTTAGAAACTTTTAGCACCCTTTTTTTATCTTTTATAAGCACGACGGAAGAGGCGGTTTATTTAAATGAGGGCATTAATACGGTTATTACAGGGCCCACGAACGTAGGAAAATCTACTTTGATGAACTATTTATCTAAAAATGAAACATCTATCGTCTCCGAAAAATCCGGAACAACTAGAGATTTAGTATCAAAATCTTTCAAAATCGGTAAACATGTTTTTAATTTTTATGATACTGCGGGCATAACTACAAAATCCTCTGATCCCATAGAGAGAAAAGGGATCTCAATGGCAGAGAAAGCGCTTCTTGAGTGTGATCTGGTGCTAGAGCTTATAGATGGTGAGAACATTAATTACAAAAAAGATTATCCAGGTAAAAGAGTTTTAAGGGTAATTAATAAAATAGATACATTTGAAAATAAAAACGCTGAATTATTAGGTGTTTCTTTGAAAACAAAAGCTAATTTAGAGAATCTTGAGAGGGAGCTTATAAAAACAGCATTTGGGTCAACTAAACTAAACGTGGGTGTTTTTTCAGCTCGTTCGAGACACCTGAGGTTACTGCGTGAATGTTATACAGAAATAGAAGCTGCCAAAAATATAAATATTGAGAGTTATATAGAGCTATTTGCAGAACACTTAAAGCTTGGAAGTCTTAAACTCGGGCAAATAAAAGATCCCTATTCTTCAGATGATTTGCTTGGAGATATATTCGCTAACTTCTGTATAGGAAAATAAAACTGTTTGTTTCTTGTTAGTAAATGGTTGTATCTAAGTGGATAAATCATGGACTAATTTGGTTGCTCAAACCTATACACAAGATGTTACAGGTTGTTAACGTTTTAAACCTTATTTGATAACAGGGTTTGGATTCGCTGTCGGATAAACTATAGTTGCGTTACGTGAGTTATTAACAGAAAAACGCTCCCTTAATAACAACAACAACAATGTAAATATATAAACAAATCAATATCAATATAAATAGTAGTAAAGAAATGAACTTTGAAGTAATTGTAATCGGCGGAGGCCATGCTGGTACAGAAGCGGCTTATACGAGTAGTAGGTTTGGGAAGAAAACTTGTTTAGTAACACAATCGAAAAAAGCCATTGGTCAGATGTCTTGCAATCCTGCAATAGGAGGAATTGGTAAAAGCCACTTGGTTAGAGAAATAGATGCAATGGGAGGGCTCATGGCGCATTGCGCTGACAAAGCCGGAATTCATTTTAGAGTTTTAAATTCTTCTAAGGGACCAGCAGTTAGAGCCACCCGGTGCCAAGCAGACAGAGATCTTTATAGTTACGCTGTTAAAGATATAATAAATAGTGAGCACTTACTAACAGTTATTGAAAGCGAAGTTGTTGGCCTGAATATTTCTAACAATAAAGTTACAGGTGTTCGACTTAAAAACGGAAAAAATATTTCTTCATTGAAAGTAATACTTACTGCCGGAACTTTCTTAAATGGTAAATTATTCACCGGAGAACAAGCTACTGAAGGAGGGAGAATAGGTGAGAAGCCATCAAATAATTTAGCTGATTATTTGGCGGATTTAGAAATGGGAACGGGTAGATTAAAAACAGGAACACCGCCTAGAATTTTTTCAAAATCTATAGATTGGGAGAAAACAACTGAGCAACCAGGTGACAATCCAAGGCCAACAATGTCCTTTCATAATTTATCTGAAATACACCCAAACCAAATTAGTTGTTTTTTAACCAGAACAAATGAACAGACTCATGAGCACATAAAAAAAGGCATTGATAAGTCGCCGATGTTTTCAGGAAAAATAGAAGGTGTAGGGCCTCGTTATTGTCCGTCTATAGAAGACAAAATATATCGTTTTTCTGACAAACTTTCTCATCAGATATTTATAGAACCTGAGGGGTTGAAATCAGAACTAGTTTATCCAAATGGAATATCAACAAGCATGCCAGCAAGTATTCAAGATGCAATGGTAAGTTCTATAGAAGGATTTGAAAATGCGAAAATAGCTCAATATGGCTATGCCGTCGAATATGATTTTTTTGATCCAAGGGGGCTAAAACACACCCTAGAAACAAAGAAAATAGAAAGTCTCTATTTTGCAGGTCAGATAAACGGAACTACTGGATATGAGGAGGCCGCTGCTCAAGGCTTAGCAGCATCAATTAACGCGTGCTTATCAATAGATGACAAAGAACCATGGGTTTCGGGAAGAGACAATAGCTATATTGGGGTGTTAATTGATGACTTGGTAACATTGGGGACAAAAGAACCCTACAGGATGTTTACTAGCAGAGCCGAACACAGGCTGATACTAAGAGAGGATAATGCAGATCAAAGACTTACCCCAGAAGCCAGAAAGATGGGATTGATAAACGAACGCGTCTGGAAGAGCTTTGAAAACAAACTTTTAAAGATAGAAAAAGAAAAAAATAGGCTTAACAATATAAAAATAGACAGGAAAGACTTACCAAACTCAGAAACAACCGCAAAAAACAAAATTGCTGAAAAAATAACTGCTCTAGAGGCGCTCAGAAGGCCTGAGGTTAATTATAAAGATCTGTGCCTTCAGCTAGGAATAGAGGAAGCTGAAGAAAAAGTTTCTCTCGATGTTGTAACTCAAGAAAAGTATTCTGGATATATATTTAGGCAGAATAAAGAAATAAAAAAAGTTCAAAAAAATGAGAATGCTTTAATTCCAGAATCTATAAGTTATACAGAAATAAAAGGGCTATCCAACGAATCAAAACAAAAACTAACACAAGTGAAGCCAAGAACCCTTGCGCACGCGCAAAGAATTCCAGGAATGACTCCAGCAGCTATTTCCCTCTTATTGGTACACTTAAAAAAAGCTTCAAACAGTAACGAAAAAAATGCTGATAAAAAAACTTATAGCTAATTCTAGTCAAGAAATAGATAAAATTATCGAGACCAATCTTGAAAAATATCTAGAGATTCTGTGTAAATGGAATAAAACCAGAAATTTAGTTTCGCGAAACCTAAGTAAGGTCGAATTAGCAGAACATATATTTGATTGCATCTGTTTAATGCCATTTTTGGACAATAAATCCATAATAGACATAGGAACAGGAGCCGGCTTACCGGGAATTATCATTAGCATAATGGATAAAAATAAAGAGGTAGTACTTGTTGAGCCAAATCAGAAAAAAATCTCTTTCTTATTACATATTCAAGCAGAAATGGGCCTAAAAAATTTAGTAATAAAAAAAGAAAGATTCGAAAACGCTGTATTAAATAGCGAAGGAGTGTTGGTGGCTAGAGCCTTCACTGAGCCGAATAAATTTATAGAAATATTGGAACAAAAAAACATAGAAAATAGCGAAATAATAATGATGGTTTCTGAAGAAATAAAAATCATAAGCCCAAATTGGAGAGTTGTTTATACAGCCTCGGAAGCAGAAAAAGTGCTTGAAAAAAAACGAGGGTTTTTAAATATTTCTCGCATCGAAAACTGATATAGTATTTTTGTTGATTACTTTAGTTGTTGCTAACCAAAAAGGAGGTGTGGGAAAGACCACAACCGCTCTAAATTTAGCTGCTTCGCTTTCAGCCGCATCCAGGAAAGTATTATTATTAGACTTAGATTCGCAAGGAAACTCTACTACCGGGATTGGGAAAGAAAAGAGGGAAGAAGGCAACTCTCTAATAGATGTTTTGGTAAAAGAGGATGCTCTATTAAGTGTAGTAATCGAAGAAACCGGATATAAATTCGATCTAATTCCAGCTAGTTCTGATTTAATCTCAGCAGAAATAGAACTAAGCTCACTTACAAATCCCACGGCAATCTTGAGGAGCAAACTTCAACAGGTCGCCAACGAATATGACTATATAGTAATTGATTGTCCACCATCTCTAGGTATGCTTTCAGTCAGTGCATTAAGAGCAGCTTCTAAAGTTTTAATCCCTCTGCAATGTGAATATTATTCACTAGAAGGGTTAGCCGCAATGAACAAAACAATTAAAGAAATAAACGAAGCAACTGGAGAGAACATAGAGATTGCTGGAATTCTTAGAACAATGTATGACTCGAGGATTAGATTATCAAGAGAGGTTTCCAAGGAACTTGAAGAGCACTTTTCAGAAAAGCTATGCGACACCGTTATTCCACGAAACGTAAAATTAGCAGAGGCACCCAGTTTTGGAATGCCTGCTTTGTACTACGAACCAGACGCAAAGGGAACTCTAGCGTACTTAGCGCTAGCTGGTGAAATCATCAACAAGTTTGAAAATAAGCAGGCGGCAATTTAAATGGTAGATGAAACAAATAAGACTCTAAAAAGAGGTTTGGGCGCTTTGTTGGGCAATGAAGAAAAATCTGCGCTTAAGAATAACGATACGCTGGTAAAAATTGAAAAAATAAGCCCCAGTAGGTTTCAAGCCAGAACAGACATAACTAAAGAAAGCCTAGAGGAGCTTAAAGACTCTATAAGGTCTCAAGGTGTCATACAGCCTTTGATTGTTAGAAAATCACCTACAGGAGATTATGAGCTGGTGGCGGGCGAGAGAAGGCTTAGAGCTTCAAAAATGGCAGGTCTTTCTGAAGTGCCAGTTGTGATTAAGAATCTAAGCGACGAAGAGATAATAAAAATGGGTTTGATAGAAAACCTACAAAGAGAAGATCTAAATCCATTAGATGAAGCAAGAGGTATTCAAAGATTACAAAAAGAATTCAATTTAACCCAAGAAGATCTGGGCATATCTTTGGGTAAATCTCGTACAGCAGTTACTAACTCATTAAGGCTGCTTCAACTATCAAGAAAAGTACAAAAATTTTTAGAAGCGGGAACTTTGAGCATGGGCCAATCTAGACCATTATTGGGTTTGCCAGAAGGCGTTCAAGAAGCTTATGCAAATAAAATAGTAAAAAATGGACTTTCTGCCCGGCAAGCAGAAACTCTAGTAAAGCAATATCATGCTGAAAAGAACCCAAAAATTAAACCGGCTAGAGATGCAAACCTTTTATCGTTGGAAACCGAGTTGAGCGACCTAATAGGCTCTAAAGTGTCTATAAACCATCAAAAGAAAGGTTCTGGGAAGATTACTTTTACCTACAGAAACTTAGATCAGCTTCATTCTATTATTAAGCCACACAGAAAAAAGGAATAAGCTAAAAAAAAATGAGTTAGTTCTTGAATAGAACTAGCAGACCTAACTATAATGCTTTTCTCAAAAAAATTATGGCCGAAAATAATCACACAGAATCGTTAAATCACGCATCGGAGTTAACTTCGACTTCAGACTATATTAGTCATCATTTAACCAATCTTACTTACGGCTGGTGCGAGAAATCCCAATCTTGGGGGTTTGCAAACCACCAACAAAGCTTATTCGAAGAAACACCATGTAAAGTCTCTGAAATGGGATTTTGGACTCTACATGTTGATACAATAATAATGTCCTCATTGCTTGGGACAATTTTCTTCGGTTTTTTTGGTTTGGTTTTAATGGGTGCAAAAAAAGGTGTGCCAGGAAAAGTGCAAAATTTTGCAGAATTTGTTTTTGAATTTATAAGCAACGCTGTAAAAACTAACTTTCACGGAACTTCAAAAATTTTAGGCCCTTTAGCTTTTACATCTTGCGTTTGGATACTATCTTGGAACCTGATGGATCTGCTGCCAGTAGAGTTAACAAATTTTGTCGGTAATGCAGGCGTCGGAGTAGATTACTTTAAATTACTACCAACCGCTGATGTAAACGGACCGCTAGCACTAGCACTAGTTGTGATGTTCTTCGTTACTTATTACACGATAGCTACCCATGGCATAGGCGGCTTTTTAAAAGAATTTATAAACCCAATAGAATTGGTAGGTTACTTTTCAAAGCACATTGCTTTGGCGTTGAGACTCTATGGAAATTTATTTGCAGGAGAAATGATATTTATCCTAATTGGGATAATGTTTGGACAATTTTTTATGTCCTTTGGACAAACTCTTTGGTTTATCCCAGGACTAATGATGAATTTGGTGTGGGCTCTTTTCCACATACTTATAATTGCTTTGCAGGCATATATCTTTATGATGCTGACCATCGCTTACATTAACTTGGCTTGTGCAAAACACTAGCCACTACTAGAAGGAGAAAAAAATGGAAGAATTAAGATTAATTGCTGGAGCTTTGCTCACCGGATTTGGTGCGCTTGGAGCTGGAATTGGAATTGGTACTTTAACTTCAAAATATATCGAAGCTTTAGCAAGACAGCCCGAACTTCAAGGATTACTTTTTGGTCAGCTTTTGATTGCAATGGGTCTTATTGATGCCTTGCCAGTTATTTCATTAGCAGTTGGATTGCTTTTCTTATTTACATAAAACAGATAATTAAATGAACGTTAATGCTACTTTTTTTGCAGAGCTTATAGCTTTCTGCATCTTTATATTCATAACCTATAGATATCTTTGGCCTAATTTTTCTTCAATTTTAGATGCTAGACGAGACGAAATCGCTGAAGGTTTGGAGGCTGCCAGTCAGTCCCAAAGAAAACTAGAAGATGCTAATGAAGAATCTAGGAAGTTAGTCGAAGACGCTAAATCGGAAGCTTCAAATCTTATTAACCTAGCTGGCAATAGAGGCGATCAAATAGTTGATGAAGCTAAAAATCAAGCCGTAGAAGAACAGAAAAAAATAAAAGCTAGCGCAGAAGCAGACATAGAGCAAAACATTACAAAAGCGAAAGAAGGTCTAAAACAAGAAGTTGCTGCTTTAGTGATTTCTGGTGCTGAAAAAATTCTCAACAAAGAAGTCGATGAAAAGTCCAATAAAGATATAGTCGACGCTTTAATTAAAGAGTTATAAGTATGTCTGAACTTTTAACTCAATCACGACCATATGCTGAAGCTATTTTCGAAATAGCTAAAGACGAAAAGTCGCTCGATGTCTGGGTTGATGATTTATCCAAGGTTGTTACTGCAATGCAAGAAGAGTCGGTAAGAACTTTAATAAATTCTCCAGATCTTTCGCAGAGAAACAAAGCTGAAATTTTCGTTTCATTATTTGCAGATGAAATTTCAAAGAAGGTATCGAATTTTGTTTTGGTAATAGGTCAAGCAAATAGATTAAGACTATTAGAGAAAGTTTTAGAGAACTTTAAAAATCTAGTCGCCTTAGAAAAAAACCAAAAAAATGTAACGGTCGCTTCTTCTTTCTCTCTCGACCAAGACCAAATAGAAAGAATTAAAGCAGCTTTACAAAAGAGAACAGGTTCTGAAATAAACGTCTCTGCAGAGATAGATAAATCTTTGATTGGCGGAATCAAAATTTCATATGAAGATCAAGTAATTGACTTGTCTTTAAAAAATAAACTAGAAGCCTTAAAGGCTCAACTTAGAAACTAATAGGTGTGATATGGATAATTTAAATCCTTCGGAAATAAGCAAAATTATAAAAGATAGAATTAATAATTTAGATATTTCTTCAGATGAATCTAATGAAGGAACAATCGTGTTCTTATCGGATGGTATAGCAAGAGTGCATGGCTTAAGCGAAGCAATGTATGGTGAATTGATTGAGTTTGAGGGTGGAATTTTCGGAATGGCTCTTAATCTAGAAAGAGATTCGGTGGGAGTTGTAATCTTTGGAGACTATAAAAAATTGGCGGAAGGTGGCACAGCAAAATGTACTGGAAAAATCCTAGAAGTACCGGTTGGACCTGAGCTTGTCGGAAGAGTGGTTGATGGGTTAGGAAATCCAATTGATGGCAAGGGCCCAATTGAAACAAAATTAACAGCGCCTGTTGAAAAAGTCGCTCCTGGAGTAATGACAAGGCAACCAGTTGATGAGCCTGTTCAAATAGGTTTAAAAGCAATAGACAGCATGGTTCCTATTGGACGAGGGCAAAGAGAATTAATTATTGGGGATAGACAAACAGGTAAAACAGCTATCGCATTAGATGCCATCATTAATCAAAAAGGGACTGGCGTAACTTGTGTATATGTTGCAGTAGGCCAAAAACAATCTTCTATAGCAGCGGTAGTGAGAAAGTTAGAAGAATTTGGAGCTATGGAGCATACGATTGTAGTGGCAGCAGGAGCTGCAGATCCAGCTCCCATGTTGTTTCTTGCTCCTTACGCAGGATGCACAATGGGAGAGTACTTTAGAGACAAAGGAGAAGACGCTTTAATCATTTATGATGATTTATCAAAACAAGCTGTAGCCTACCGTCAAATTTCTCTTTTACTTAGAAGACCCCCAGGAAGAGAGGCTTATCCCGGTGATATTTTTTATCTTCACTCAAGACTTTTGGAAAGAGCTTGTCGAGTTAATAAAGAATATGTCTCTGAAGCAACTAACGGAAAAGTAACAGATCAAACAGGCTCTTTAACAGCCCTACCAATAATTGAAACCCAAGCGGGAGATGTTTCTGCTTTTGTTCCAACTAACGTAATTTCAATTACAGACGGACAGATATTTTTAGAGACTTCTTATTTCAATAAAGGATTGTTGCCAGCAATGAACCCAGGAATATCAGTATCTAGGGTAGGTGGAGCAGCTCAGACGCCACTAATCAAAAAATTAGGCGGTGGAGTGAGAATAGCTCTGGCTCAATTTAGAGAGCTTGAGGCTTTTGCACAATTCGCATCTGATCTTGATGATGCATCTAGGGCGCAGTTAGAAATGGGTCAAAAGGTAACTGAATTAATGAAGCAAAAACAATATTCCCCAATGTCAGTATCACAAATGGGCTTGGTTCTATTTGCGGTTGATAAAGGTTATTTGAAAGATGTAGAAATTAATAAAATAGGAAGCTTCGAATCAGCGCTTCTTTCTTACATGGCTACAGAGCACAAAGACTTTATGGATACATTAGCTGAAACAGGTGAATATTCAGACGAAGTTCTTAAAACTTTTGCTGACGCATTAGATAAATTTAAATCAACTCAAAGCTGGTAGTTATAGATGGCTAATACCAAGGAAATAAGAAAGCAGATTTCGAGTATTTCAAATACTCAAAAGATCACTAGTGCTATGGAAATGGTGGCTTCTAGTAAGATGCGAAAAACTCAAGACCGAATGGAAATGGGAAGGCCTTATGCAGACAGAATGCTTTCTGTAATTGGTCATTTAGCAAACTCTAATCCGGAATATAAACCACTTTATATGTCAGAAAGAGAAGTTAAAGGAATAGGGGTTATCGTCGTTGGCTCTGATAAGGGATTATGTGGCGGATTAAATATTAATCTATTTAGATCATTGCTACCTTTTTTAAAAGAACAGTCTGATGCCGGAATAAACCAAATGTTCTGCCCTATAGGAACTAAAGCAAAGATATTTTTTAATTCTTTTGGCGGCGATGTTGTAGCGGTTTCCGAGAAATTAGGAGACATACCCGCCTTAGAAGATTTAATTGGTTCCATTAAAGTTTTATTGGATAAATTTGAGAGTGGCGAAATTGATAAAGTGTATTTAGCTAGTAATAGATTTGAAAATACTATGACACAACAACCTGAAGTCAGACAGTTGCTACCTCTTTTACCAGAAGACACACCAGAACTTAAGCATAGATGGGATTATATATATGAGCCTGACGCAAAAGAGCTATTAGATGGTTTGATGAAGCGTTATATCGAGTCACTGGTATATCAAGCAGTAATAGAAAATATTGCCTGCGAACAAGCTGCAAAAATGGTTGCTATGAAAAACGCTACAGAAAATGCAGGAACAATAATTGATGAGTTGCAACTTATTTACAACAACGCTAGGCAAGCCGCAATAACTCAGGAGCTTTCTGAGATTGTTGCAGGCGCTGAAGCAATATAGATTTAGAAGAGGTAAAAAAATGAGCGAAGGAATAGTAGTACAGGTAATTGGAGCGGTAATAGATGTTGAGTTTTCAAGAGAAAGCTTGCCGAAAATTTATGATGCTTTGAATGTTGAAGGCGGCCTTGTTCTCGAAGTACAACAGCAACTAGGTGATGGAATTGTTAGAACTATTGCAATGGGCCAGACTGAAGGACTTAAAAGAGGAGCGAAAGTTACTAGTACCGGAAGCGCGATAAATGTTCCAGTTGGTGAGAAAACGCTAGGAAGAATTTTAAATGTATTAGGCGAACCTATTGATGGTAAGGGTGAAGTTGGCGCTAAAGAAACAATGCCAATTCACAGGCCTCCGCCAAGTTACGAAGAGCAAGCTGAATCTTCTGAAATTTTAGAAACAGGAATCAAAGTAATCGATTTAATGTGTCCTTTTGCCAAAGGTGGAAAAGTGGGACTTTTCGGTGGAGCCGGTGTTGGTAAAACTGTAAACATGATGGAGCTTATTAGAAACATTGCTTATGAGACAAGTGGTTATTCAGTATTTGCTGGAGTCGGTGAGAGAACCAGAGAGGGAAATGATTTCTACCTAGAAATGACCGAATCACAAGTAATAGATAAAGTCGCGCTAGTCTACGGCCAAATGAATGAACCTCCAGGATGCAGAATGAGAGTTGCTCTATCAGGACTTACCATTGCAGAGAAATTTAGAGACGAAGGTAAGGACGTTTTATTATTTGTAGACAATATATACCGTTACACTTTAGCAGGAGTTGAGTGCTCATCTTTGTTAGGAAGAATGCCTTCCGCAGTAGGTTACCAGCCAACGCTAGCTGAAGAGATGGGCGTCTTACAAGAACGAATCACCTCTACCAAAACAGGATCAATCACCTCTGTTCAAGCCATCTATGTTCCAGCTGATGATTTGACTGATCCGTCGCCAGCTACTACCTTTGCTCACTTAGATGCCACGGTAGTACTTTCAAGACAGATCGCTTCTTTAGGAATTTATCCAGCTGTAGATCCATTGGATTCTACAAGTCGTCAATTGGATCCAAACATTATTGGCCAAGAACACTATGACGTTGCCAAAGGCGTTCAACAAGTGCTTCAAAGATATCTTGAGTTGAAAGATATTATCGCGATTCTGGGAATGGATGAGCTTTCCGATGAAGACAAGCAAACGGTAAATAGAGCCAGAAGAATTGAAAAATACCTTTCCCAGCCATTCTTTGTAGCAGAAATATTTACCAATTCACCAGGAAAATTTGTTTCTATTAAGGACACTGTAAGAGGCTTCAAAGGAATTCTAGATGGTGAATATGACGATCTTCCTGAGCAAGCGTTCTTGATGGTAGGAAAAATAGAAGAAGTCGTAGAAAAAGCAAAAACTCTATAATTATATGGCCACTATTCAATGCAGCATTGTCAGCGCAGAAAAAGAAATATTTTCTGAAGCAGTCACAATGGTCGTTGCCACCGGTTCGATGGGTGAGTTAGGAATTACTCCAGGACATTCACAACTTTTAACCGGAATAAAACCCGGTCCAGTGAAAGTTGTTAAAGAAAACGGCGAAGAAGAAATATTCTTTTTATCTGGCGGATTCATCGAAGTCCAACCAGATGTCGTAACTTTATTGTCTGATGTTGCGATAAGAGCAGAAGATATCGATGAAGAGCAAGCAGAAAAAGCTAGAGAGCAAGCGGAACAAATTAGAGATAATGCAGATTCAGATCTCGACTTCTCAAGAGCTAGAGCAGAATTGGCAGAAGCTGCCGCTAGACTTCAAACCTTGCGCAAGTTACGCAAGAAATAGTTTAATATCACACAATAGAGCTATTAAATTAGCTCAATTATTATGAATGTAGATATTATTATTTTAGCAGCTGGTAAAGGCACCAGAATGCAATCCCCACTTCCTAAGGTTTTACAGACACTCGGACATAAATCACTGCTTCAACACTTGGTTGATACATGTGCTGATATTAAACAAAGCAAACTCCACATTATTGTTGGCGATCAAAAGGAATTAGTTAAAAAGGTAACGTCAGTACCAAAATCAACCAATTGGGTAAATCAAAAAAAACAACTTGGAACTGGGCATGCGGTGAAGCAGGCTTTGAAACAGCTAAGACCGAATGCTTGTTGTTTAGTGCTTTACGCAGACGGCCCTTTAGTAACTGCAAACACTCTAAAAAAACTAATTAAGGCAGCTGGTAAAGACAATTTAAGCCTGCTTACATTTGAGCCCGTTAGTCCAAAAGGACTTGGAAGAATTATTCGGAATGACAAAAAACAAATCCAAAAAATTACAGAAGAAAAAGATGCCTCTTCTCAAGAGAAACTTATCAAAGAAGTTAATTCAGGAATATTAGCCACATCAAGTAAAAACTTTAAAACTTGGCTTCCTAAAATAAAAAATAAGAATGCTTCCAAAGAATACCAATTGACTGACATCATTGCTTTTGCAGTTAACGATCAAAAGAAAATAAATGCTATTAACTTAGGCAACACAAATGAACTGCTAGCTGCAAATGATGCTTTAGAGCTGCACAACTTAGAAAAAATATATCAAAAAAATATAGCTGAAAAATTTATTAAAAAAGGTGTCAAATTTGCTGATATTAATAGAGTTGATTTTCGAGGCGAAGTTGAGATCAAAGCTGGAACTTTCGTCGATAACAACGTAATTTTTGAGGGAACCGTTTTAATTGGTAAAGACTGCAAAATTGGATCAGGAAGCATCATTAAAAATGCTACTTTGAAAGACAATGTTGAAATAGAGCCTTTTACAATCATAGAAACTTCTAAAGTTGGAACCAACGCGAAGATAGGACCTTTTGCCCATGTTGGTCCAGGTACCACCTTGGAAGATGAAGCAGAAATTGGTAATTTTGTGGAAGTAAAAAGGAGTGTTATCGGGAAAAAAACCAAAGCGAAGCACTTAGCCTATATTGGCGACGGCATGGTAAGCGATCAAGTAAATATTGGTGCTGGAACAATTTTTGTCAATTATGATGGAAAAAATAAAAACAAAACAATAGTTGGCACCAAGGCTTTTATCGGCTCCAACTCTTCTTTAGTGGCTCCTTTAAAAATAGGCAAAAATAGCATGATCGGTGCTGGCTCAGTTGTTACTAGCGATGTTCCGGAAAATAAATTGGCTTTAGGCAGAAGCAGACAAAAAAATATTAAAAGAAAATAATGTGTGGAATTATTGCGGCAGCAACCAATAGAAATGTAGGTAAGCTTTTGGTCCAAGGTCTTCATAAAATGGAGTATCGAGGATATGACTCAGCAGGTATTGCCTTACATCAAGAAACCTCAATAGCGCACCTAAGATCTTTAGGAAAAGTAAGGCGCCTAGAAGAGAAAATGATTGAAGAAAAGCCCAGGGGTAAAATTGGTATTGCTCATACCAGATGGGCAACTCATGGCGAGCCTTCTGAAGTAAATGCTCATCCGCATTCCTCTAAGGAGAGGGTTTATATCGTCCACAACGGTATCATTGAAAACTACATTGAGCTGAAAAAAGAATTAACTGAACTCGGATATGCTTTCAGTTCACAAACGGATTCAGAGCTAATTGCCCATTTACTGGATTATTTTTTAAATCAGAAAAACACCATGATTGACGCCATGCATTTGATTAAAGAAAAAATGCAGGGTGCTTATGCTATTGCTGCAATTGATCAAGAAGATAGCGATTCTTTTTATCTAGCTAGAAATAATTCACCGCTGTTATTAGGAGTAGGTTCAGAAGAATTTTTTGCCGCTTCAGATCCTTTGGCTATTTCAGACTTAACGGATAAATTTATTTTTCTAGAAGATGGTGATGTGGTTGAGGCCTCTAGTAAGGGTTATAAAATTTATGATAAAAACAAAGAAGAGGTACAAAGAGAGTTAACGCACTTAAATATTTCTGCTCAAGCAACTTCTAAAGGTGAATACAGGCACTTCATGGAAAAAGAAATATTCGACCAACCTGCTGCTATCTTAAATACCATCGATGGCAGAATTGGCGGCGAAGACGTCTTGGAAAATATTTTTGGGGAAGGCTCAAACGAATTATTGGCTCAAGTAAAAAGAATTCAGGTTGTTGCTTGCGGCACTAGTTTGCATGCAGGAAGAGTAGCAGCAAATTGGTTTTCTTCTATCTCTCAAGTTCCTACGCAAATAGATTACGCCAGTGAGTATCGATACAAAAACCCATACATTGATAAAAATACTTTGCTAGTGACGATTTCACAATCAGGCGAAACCGCCGATACTTTAAGCGCTTTAAGATACGCTAAGGATCAAAATTATTTGGGTTCACTTACTATCTGTAACGTACCAACTAGTTCAATCGCGCGCGAGTCTGACTACGTTTTACTCACCAATGCTGGTCCAGAAATAGGCGTAGCCTCGACTAAGGCTTTCACCACCCAATTAACCGCTTTGATGCTATTGGCACTTTCCATTGCTAAGGCGAAAGATATAAATCCAAAACTTAGAACCAGACTGGCTACAGCCCTTAGAGCTTTACCAGAAATAGTATCTCAGTCTTTAGAATTGAGAGATCAACTGATAGAGATAGCACCAAGTATCGCCAATAAAGACAACGCACTTTTTCTAGGCAGAGGAATGTTTTACCCAATTGCTAAGGAGGGCGCTTTGAAACTAAAAGAAATATCTTACATTCATGCGGAAGCCTATCCAGCTGGAGAATTGAAACACGGTCCTTTGGCTTTGATTGACGAAAACATGCCAGTGATTGCGCTAGCGCCGGAAAGTGACTTTGCTGAAAAATTAATTTCAAATTTAGAAGAAGTAAAAGCGAGGGGTGGAACCTTATATGTATTCGGTAACGCTGCAGGAGATCTAAGTATTGATTCCGGGAAACTCATCAACATGCCGGAGTGTGATTTTTTGCTCACGCCAATTTTATACACCATACCTCTGCAAATCCTTTCTTACGAAGTTGCCTTGTTAAGAGGAACTGATATTGATCAACCTAGAAACCTGGCAAAGTCCGTTACTGTTGAGTAGTCTTGAAGTGTGATTTCTTAGTATGAGAAACCCCAAATGAGTATCGTCATTCTAATAGCTAACTAGTTCAGAAGGAATAAAGAATAAATATTAAAGATATTAAGAAGCAAAAAGAGTGGATACTTCTTATTTATAAACGGGATATCATTACCGTAATGAAAATCTATTCACTTTTATTGATCTTTTTTTTTAGTATGTTTGGATCATCTGCGATTACTGAAGCAACGATTCACTCTGAGAAAATTATTCTTGGCTCCGGTTGTTTTTGGGGTGCTGAGAAAGGCTATGAATCTTTGCCCGGAGTGATAGATGCAGTATCCGGATATGCTGATGGCGAAGGGGTGCGACCAACCTACAGAGAGATCACAAAACTAAAAAATAGATTCAACCCAAACAATCATGCCGAAGTGGTAGAAGTTACTTATAACAAAAATATTATTTCTACAGAGGATATCCTCATTCATTACCTAGAATCACATGACCCAACTCAAGTGAATAGACAGGGCAACGATATCGGAACTCAATACAGATCCATAATTCTATTTTCAAACGAAGAGCAAAGATTGATGATTTTGAACACGATTTCTATCTATCAGGCGCTGCTTACAGATGCTGGATACGGCAAGATAGCAACTGAAGTAAAGCCAATCCAAGAGTTTTATAAAGCCGAAAATTACCATCAAGACTATATCAAAAAGAATCCAAATGGCTATTGTCCAGATCACTCCACAGGGGTGACTTTTAGCAAGGATAAAAAAGGCACTTCAGGTCTTAAGCCTCCATTTGCCGAAGCAACTTTTGACAATAGCTCTTTATTAAAAGGAAAACATATTTTAGTAATGGTTTCAGATGGGTATTGTCCATATTGTGAAAAATTTGAAAAAGAAATTGCCAGCCAATACACAGGAACGATTCCTCTTGTCAACAGAACAGCTAGCCAGCTCAATGACTTAATAATCAAGACACCAAAATGGGCCACACCAACAATTCTCTTTATTGAAGACGGCACAGAGGTATTTGGTAATCAAGGCTACATGACGCCCAAAGAGTTCTATAAGGCTCTTGGCAAATTCAAATTGGGTAATACAGAAGCATATAAGGTAGCTTTTGCAGATGGAACTGACGCAAGGTTTTGCAAGGAATACGAAATCTTTAAAAATACTCCTGATGGAGTTTTTGTAGATAAACTTAGTGGAGCGGCATTGTTCGATACAAAAGATCGATTTAATTCTTCCACAGGTTGGTTATCATTCACAAAATCAGTAGACGATTCTGTTTATACCAAACCTGATAATAGCTATGGGATGAGAAGAACAGAAATAAGATCCGTTACTTCTGATATTCATCTAGGTCATGTATTTTCTGATGGGCCCAATGGGATGCCAAGGTACTGTATAAATGCCACGGTGTTAGAATTTATCAAACGAGCAGATATTAAAATCTAGTAATGTCCGTTAAAGTGGATGAAGACGAATGATGCACTTCTGCTATATAAAAAATACTCTATATGCCCTTATGATGTTTGGCATCATTTTGACTGCTCAACTTCATGCCAGCGAATTTAAAGTTGGCTTTGCAAAGCTGCCGATCACCCCAAATCTAATTGATGAATGGGAAGATATAAATAACGATGCGCAATTTGATCCAGACATTGATAAGTGGACTGATGTAAATGGAAATGGCCAATTTGATGCGGTCTGGATGGCAGGTTTTCAAAACAAACGAGCTGCCCAAAGCATTAAAGATGATTTGATGGCTGTAGCTGTGGTGATAGATGATGGCCAGACTCGAATAGGGATTATAAGCGCTGACACAATAGGATTAATGCGAAAATTTGTCCTCAGTGTCCGTGAGGATGTTCCTGCGGAATGGGGTTTAGATTACATTATGGTGCATGCAACACATAATCATGAGGGTCCAGATACTCAAGGTCTCTGGGGGCCAAGTTTTTTAACAAGCGGTGTCGATGATGTCTATATGAAACGGCTTAAAAAAGATTTCATAAGCACATTAAAAATGGCTATAGATAATTTGGAGCCCGCTCAAATGAGCTTGGCTTTAATTCCGACTAATCCGCTCACGCCTATCAAAGACAAACGAAAACCTATCGTGATAGACGATGACATAAGAGCAATCTTATTCAATCGCCCTGATGGTTCGATTATTGGCTCATTGATCAATTTTGGAATTCATGTCGAGCTAGCATGGGACAAAAATCTAGACTTAACTTCCGATGTCGCAGGCTACTTAAGAAGAGGCATCAGTGACGGAATTTATTATGATAATCAGTTAATAAAACCTGGACTTGGTGGAACCACATTATGGCTTACAGGAAATATTGGAGGCTTGATGACATCAGGACCTACCGATCCAATTTATGATCCTGTTATGAAACAAATGATCACTAAGCCGAGTCATTCTAAAGCTCGCGCATATGGGTATAGCCTAGCAAATAGTGTCATAGAGGCTTTTCAAGCAGGTGATTTTAAGGCATCTCCCAAGCCATCATTAACTGTTCGCTCACTAGAAATAGAATTAGGCATAGAAAACTTCATGCTTTCATTAGGCACTTTGCTCGGTATGATTGATACCGACCCTAAATTTAGTCTGATGCCGCCATTTATACGCTACCTCAGTGAAGTAGCATTCATACAATTAGGAGATGCATCTATTACCGGCGTCCCTGGAGAGCTCTATCCAGAAATTGCTGTTGGAGGTATAGAAAATCCTAAAGGTGCTGATTACATCATTACTCCGCAAGAAGTTCCGCCTTTGCGAAGTCAATTTCCAGACAAACTAAACCTGATGGTAAACTTAGCAAATGACTCTATTGGCTACATCATTCCAAAAAGCGAATGGGATGAAGACGCGCCTTGGATCTATGGAGAGAATGAAGAAACATATGGCGAGGAGGTATCTTTGGGTCCAGATACTGCGCCTATGATTCACGAAAATATCATTTATTTAATAGAACAATCAAAAATTAAATAAATTTTTTAAACTCTAAAGATGAAAATCAAAGTGTTGAATAAAAATTATAATATTCTTTTTTGTCTTATATTCTTAATAGGATGCGGAGGCGGAGGCAGCAGTGCTTTAAATACTCCACCTCAATTATCTGGCGGATCAAATATGTTGCTTATCGGCAACAGTTTCTTTAGGCCTTATGCTCAGAAACTTGATCTAATGGCAATTGATGCTGGTTTAGTGAACCACAACAGTACTATCGTGATTCGTGGCGGCGAAAATGGAAGACCTATAAATTTGTGGAACGACTCAAGTACTACTGAGCATAATTTAATTAAGTCAACTCTTGACCAGGGAAATATCGAATTTTTTGGAATGACAAGCGGACATGATTCTCCCAATCGGATCGAAGGATTTAAAAATTGGATAGAATACGCTTTACAAAACAATCCAAACATAACCATTTTTCTTTCTATATCGCCATTTGACTTTCCGAATGGTGATCCGAACAGTACTCGACCAGATTGGGATACATTCGCAGCAGACAATGGATTCAGTTCTATACAAGAAATGTTTAATGCTTATATAAATGATATTGTTCATTCTGAAGTTGCAGACCAATTGCGAATCGAATTTCCTTCTATCAAAATTTTCACCATACCTACTGGATGGGCTACTTTTAATTTGTATCAAATGAACATCGATGGCTTACTATTAGATCAAATTGATATGTTCGGACCACTTGAAACTTCAATTTTTACAGATCAAAAAGGGCACCAAGGAGACATAGTTAGGGAAACTGGCGGTCTTTTATGGTTGGAGTCTATTTATGGTGTCTATCTAGCAAGGAATAGTAACTACAACACCGGCTTTAGTACCGATTTACATACAATTGCCGAACAAATAATGGCCATTCATGATCCTAACTATATTCAATGATTTTATAGACATCCTAATAGTTCAATAAGATTAAACATTGTATTGGAGGCATGGTTATAAAAAAATTAATGAACTCTATATATTGTGTCTTCAATCTCATCCAGAAACGACTTTAACTAAGTAACTATTGAGTAGAATTGCAAGTAAGGCTTAAAATAAGTAATGAAACTAATAATAATAGCCTTATCAATATTTTTATCCTTTAATGCTTTTTCAGAAAAAGTTTATTTTATTAATCTTCAAGAAGGAGATGTTTTAAAATCACCATTTCTCATACAATTTGGCTTATCAGGAAAGGGCGTTGCTCCTGCTGGTGTAGATATAAAAAATACTGGGCATCATCATTTGCTGATAAACGTAGACGCAATAGATTATGATTTACCCATCCCTTCTTCGACTCAGCACCTTCATTTTGGTTTAGGACAAACAGAAACCATGCTCGATCTGCCGCCTGGTAAACATCAGCTTCAATTGGTGTTGGGTGATAAACATCATGTGCCGCATCAACCATTACTGACGTCAAAAAAAATTGAAGTTATCGTTAAATAATTTTAATCACAAAAGCTAAGTAGCAAAACGGATCAGTTGTTGCTGAAACAATGCTATGGTTGATCAAATAAAAAAAAGGAAGCAATGAGATCCATTTTAATAACCGTTGGCCGATCGCTATTAGCGTTTTATTTTCTAGCGCCAGGAATTGCTAAATTTGTAGCATGGGATATGCACGTGGCATTAATGGAAACTCACAACATAGTCATGGCCCCTGTACTGCTAGCAATTGCTGGCACTGCCCAAATTGGCGGAAGCATCCTTTTGCTTTTTAATAAACAGGTAGTCATCTGCGCGCTTGGGTTCGCCTTAATGGTGATAATAATAGATCTGAATTTGCATGATTTTTGGAATATGTATGAGGGAGTCGATGCCCAGCACGAGTCTCAGAACTTCTTTAAAAATTTAGGAATACTAGCTGGTCTTTTGCTGTTAGCAGCAGTCGACATGGAAAAGACTGATAATAAGTAAAATACGATTAACTTTCGCTAGAGTAAACTACAATAATTACTAATCACGGAAGACAATAATGAATCAATTTAAGAACTTAATTGTACTCAGTCCTTTAATTTATGCTGTTCATCATTTTGAAGAACATGTGATTTTTAACTTCATAGAGTGGAAATTAAAATATTTTTATCACTCAGCAGCTGTTCTTTCTACGGAAGCGATTTTATCTATATTAGTTTGTGTGTTTGTAATGTATGTTCTTCTTCATCTAGTTAAAAATAATAGAGCCAGCGCATATCTAATTTTATATATACTCTTTACCATTCAAGTTGTTAATTCGCTTTTCCATATATTCTTTAGTCTTTACTACAACGACTTTAGCCCTGGCACCATTACGGCAGTCCTTCTTTACTTGCCAATAAATTTCTTAGTAGTGCGCGCAGCATTCCAAGAAGGCTTCTTAAAAACCTATATTGAATATGGGGTTATTGCTTTTTTAGGAACAATAACTTTTACTTTATTTGAAATATATGGACCAGTCGTTATCGTCTTATCAATCTTAGCTAGTCTTGTTTATTTTGCTTGGGCTAATAAGAGACTCATTTAAGATTATTAAATTTGTCTAAGTCATCAATGTTTGTATAGAATCAGTCAGTTATTTAATTTTGGAGGAAATCATGAGTAATGCTAAATGGGAATATAAAATTGTAGATCACAGCAATTCAACTTCAATGGGATATTCAAATCCTGAAACGGAAGAATTTAAAGAAAAACACAAAGATAAAGACTGGAAACTCGAGATGATGAATCTTGCAATTAATAAGCTCGGTCAAGAGGGTTGGGAAATGATTGCTGCGAATAGTTCCAATGAGATCTATTTAAAACGCAAAGCTGAGAGCTAAGAAATTTTGTTTTAGGGCTTATGATCGATCTTTACTATGCGCCGACACCTAATGGCTGGAAAATCTCCATCATGCTTGAAGAATGTAAGTTGGATTATAAAGTTGTCCCTGTTAACTTAGGGAAAGGAGACCAATTCAAACCGGAATTCTTAAAGATTAGCCCAAATAATCGAATGCCGGCTATAGTTGATCACGATAATGTCATTGGCGATGAACCGATGAGTGTTTTTGAGTCGGGTGCTATTTTGATGTATTTAGGTGAAAAGACAGGAAAATTTTTTCAACAAAATTCTCCTGAAAAAGAAAAAGTCCTTGAGTGGCTTTTTTGGCAAATTGGCGGACTAGGCCCGATGGCTGGCCAAGTCAGCCACTTCGTAAATTACGCACCTAATTTTCCTGGAGATCACTCTTATTCCGAACAACGATATAAAAATGAATACGATCGTCTTTTGGGAGTTATGGATAGAGTCCTGGGAGAAAGAGAATATTTGGCTGGCGAATATTCAATAGCGGATATGGCATCTTTTCCCTGGATAACAGCTTATAAAAGATACGACGTTGATTTGGATATTTTTGTTAATGTTAGGCGTTGGTTTGATGCCATCAAGGTTAGACCTGCTGTTCGCAAAGGCATGGATGTCGGCAAAGAGAGCAGAAACTTTGGTAAAGGTATTTCTAAAGAAAGTCTCAAGACCATGTTCAGTCAAGATGCAAAAAGCATTGCTGAAATGGCTAAAGAAAAAGAGTAGAACTTATTTTCAGAGCAACTGTTCAAACAGTTGAATTCGGTCGTTGCCAAAATACATATCTTTCTGATCAATAAAAAAAGTCGGTGAACCAAAACCACCTCTATCCATAAGTTCTTGTGTATTTTCAATTAATCTACTCTTTGTCTCAGGAAACTCAATAAATTTTAGAAATTCCTCAGCGGAGGCACCTAAAGTTTCAACTATTGCAGTCAAACAAACTTCGTCAGAAATATCTTTGCCCTCTGTCCAGTAAGCTCTAAAAACAACTTCAAGATACGCTTCGATATTACTTTGGTCTAAAAAAAAGAAAGAACCGCGCATGGCTTTAACACTATTGATAGGAAAAACTTTGGGCCAGTTAATTTTTATACCCCTAAACTTTGACCAGTCCTCTAAATCTTTCTGATGGTAATCTAATTTTTCTTTAATAGGATTTTTTCTGTTCTCATAAACGCTGGGATTGATGGAATTAAATATTCCACCAACCAATATGGGCTTCCAAATAATCTCCAAATCCTTCCGTTTTGATAAATCCAATATGCCTTTGAAGGAAAGATACGTCCAAGGACTACTGCAATCCAAAAAGTATTCAACTTTTTTTTTCATATAAAAAAAATAACTTAATTATTTAAAGCTACTAAGCAATAAGATTAGAACCCATGCCCAGTAAAACAATGATTGATGGCAGCCATATAATAGGACGAATCATTTTAAATTTATAAAGATTAAAAATTCCACCTATTAGATATGCAATTCTTAAGCCAAACCAGAGTTGTGCATAAAACAAGTTATCAACACTTAACATGACTGATAAGACAGCAAAAACCAAAAAAATGGGCAAGGATTGTCTGAGATTATTGCTCGCTAGAGTCATGCGTTCAGAAAGAGCAATCCTATCTGAGGTGTCGCCTCCACTATAAGTCCATTCAATAAATGGAACTTTATGAAGAGAAAAACTCATTCTTAGAAAAAGGTGCAAAATGTAAAAAAACCCAACATAAACTATTAAATCAACCACGATAATTTCTCCTATTTGATAATATCTTAGCTTTTTATATTAAAACTTAAAATCAAAAAAATTAAATCTTTATTTTTTTTAAGACGACCATAGTTTATGATTGGACTATGGATTTTAAATTTTCAAAGATAGTAAAAGGGTTGCATTGGACTACCGTTTCGAGTGAAAAAGTTCTTCTGGCAATCATCGGTATTGCAACCTGTATAGCTGCAGCACAATATTTAATTGGCATGTACATAGCCAGAGAGATTCTCTTGTCTGATTTATTCATGTTGTTTATCTATGTGGAAATAATAGGCATGGTTGGAGCTTTTTATAGTACCAATAGAATCCCGGTTACGTTGCCAATCATTATTGCCATAACAGCTCTTTGCCGTTTAATCATCATGCAGAGCAAAGACATGGATGCGCTGATGTTAGTTGGAGAGTCTGGAGCAATATTAATATTAGCTGTATCGGCTTACATAATGAGTTTAAAAGATAGAGTAAGTCTTAGAAAAAAGAAAGAGTTTCACGCAGAAAAAAACGACTCAGAATAATTTTACAAAACTGTAAATTTTTAAGGTATGAACTTAACTTTTCGTAAATTAATAGCTGGCTCACTACTATTTTCTAGCTTATCTTTCGTGGCAGAAGAAAATCAAAAAGATTTTATCGAGCTTTCTTACGGAGAGCATGAAAAGCAAAAAATAGATTTTTATCCAGGAGGCTCTAAAAAAGTTCTCGTCTGGATACATGGCGGTGGTTGGGTTTTCGGGGGCAAAAGAGCTTCGCGATGGATAGAAAGATTGGAAAGATATTATGAAGTCAATAATGAATTAAATATCTTTAGTATTGGGTATCGTTATGGAGAAGGCACCGCTCCTCAAGCAGCTGAAGATGCTCTATGTGCATACAAATTTATAGAACAAGAAATAATAGAAAGAGGCCTTTCTCAAGATGACGTAATCATTATGGGATTGAGCTCTGGTGCACATCTTGCTCTTTTAGTTGGAATGAAGAATAGCAAAGGAAGCGATCATAAATGTCAAACTCAAAAATATCCTGCTGTAATCATAAATTTTTTCGGAATAACAGAGATAGAAAAAAATTATCAATTCTTAAAAGATAACAATTATTTTTTAAACTTTGTGAATTGGTGGCTTCCGCCCGACGCAGACATAAATACAATTTCAAAAAAATATTCTCCACTTTATCAAGTTAGTGAAAACACACCTCCCATAATAACCATCCATGGAACAGATGATGATCTCGTGCCATATCAACAAGCACTTCTTCTCAAAGAAAAACTAGGTGATAAAAATGAATTAGTTTCGATTGAAGGAGGCGGACATTGGAGATTTTCAGATGGAGAACACAAAGATATCAAAATAAAAATAGATAATTTTTTAGAAAAGAACGTTCAGAAAAATTAAAAATAAATTGATGTAGAATAAATTCATGAAAAAGTTAGTAGAAAAGATTCAATTAGAATGTTCAGCAACAACCTTATGGGGTATTTTATCCGATGTGACTCGATGCGACTGGGTTCCGATAATAGAAGAAATTCGTCTAGAGGGAAATTGCCGTGTGTTTGAGATGGAAGGCATGGGCTCGGTAAAAGAGAGAATTTTATTGCTGGATAACGAATCAATGAAATTGCAATATTCAGCAGTAGAAACTCGAACACCTATCGATCATCACCTTGCAACAATGCAAATATCGGAAATTGACAGCGAAAACTGTCAGCTGGAATGGTCGACAGAAATAGATCCTGAAATTTTTGCAGATGCAATTCATCAAAGCATGCTTTTATCAATTGAAGGTATAAAAGCGGTTATTTCCAGTAACTAGCACTCGATGAACTGATGGATTATGTAAAGTCTCAAAAAATCATACACTGGCTAATGGCTATTATGATCATGCTGGATTTAAATGTAGCGCAAAAATTCGGTGGGGATATGGAGCTTTGGGATCGATTGGAGTCGAGAGCAGATCATGCAACAGCTGGATTAATAGTTACCTTTTTATTCATTTTAAGAATGATTCTTAGATATCGTTATGGTGCTCCAAAATTGCCATCAACAATGCCTAAATGGCAGATCATTTCTGCAAAAGCAGGTCACTATGGCCTGTATATTTTGATGGCTGGTTTGATTGTTACTGGTATTTTCTCCGCGTCAGTTGCCTCTGATCCGATAATGATCTTCGGCTCTTATGATTTGGCTTTTTTTACCCACAATGAAAATTTATTCTCAATCGTTAGAAATGTTCATGAGTTTTGTACAAACGCTATCATTGCTTTAATAATTATTCACATCTTAGCTGCTCTTTATCATCACTTCATTGTAAAAGATGAAACCACTTCAAATATGGCAAAATTTTGGAATTCTAAAACTCAAATAGATTAATATAGCTAAGGGGAAAACTATATGAGTGAAATACTTTTTGGAGCATGCGCGTTTATATGTATTGGAGGCTTTTTTCTTCATGAATTGAAGGGAACTCCTATGATGATTCCACCTTTAGATGACTCTGATCTTCAGCCTAACGTTAAAAGTCTTTTAAAATTTTCTTGGCATGCGGGTTCAATTTTATCCTTGGGTATCGGTGCTTTATTTGCGTTTGCAATATCTATTCCTGGAAATGAATTGATGTCCAAAGTAGGAACAGCGATGTTAATTGGAATGGCTCTTATAGCTTTATCGATGGCTTACAAAAATCCAGTAATATGGGAAACACCTGCACCTTACTTATGGCCGTTTAGCTCTTTGTTGGGAATTATAGGTCTTTATTTATGAATAATTCTCATCCTTTATCTTCATTAACCTCTGAAGAAATTGAAAAAGCCGTAACTCTTTTTAGATCATCGAAACAAACAGATAGAGACTCTTTATTCAGCTACATATCATTGGTAGAGCCAGATAAAGAATTTATAAAAAAATTCTGCAAAGGCGAAACTTTTTCAAGAATCATAAAAATTGTCGGATTAGATTCTCAATCTATTGGTTTTGAAACTGAAATAAACCTATCTGATGAAAAAATTATATCTCATAAAAAACTTTCTCCAGAATCACAACCCACATACTTCGTAGGAGAAATTTTTTCCGCAATAATGCTCGTCTTAGAAAATGAGGACTATAAACAGGCTTTAAAAAAAAGAGGCATTACAAATTTAGATTTGATTCATATTGATCCTTGGCCAGGAGGCGGAATCGTAAGTAAAAACTTAAAGGAAGGTCATAGAGCATTAAAAGCAATCTCTTTCTTAAAAGAAAGTCCTCAAGATAATGGATACGCGAAACCCATTCAAGGGCTAATAGTTCATATAGATCTTACAGACATGAAAATCATAGAAGTAGAAGATCAAGGTCTTACTGATATTCCTAAAGCCAGCGCAAGATATGATGCTAAATCTCAAAAAGAATTGAGAAATCAGCCTAAAGAAATTTCTATAACCCAGCCTCAAGGAGTTGGATTTAAAGTTGATGATAATCACATTTCTTGGGAAGGGTGGGACGTAAGAATTTTTATAGATCCTCTTGGCGGCTTAGTTTTGCAAAATTTGTGTTTTGATAAACGACCAATTCTCTATCGAGCTGGCATGTCAGATATGGTTGTCCCCTATGGCACTTCAGATCCCATGCACTCGTGGAAAGCTGTTCATGACGGAACAGAGTATGGATTTGGAGCCATGGCTAACTCTTTAACTTTAGGTTGCGATTGCTTGGGAGAGATTCATTATTTTGATTCTCATCAGCTTGCATATGACGGTTCAGTAAATACTTTAGAAAATGCTATATGTTTGCACGAAGAAGACTATGGCGTTCAGTGGAAACATACCGACACACTCGGAGAGGGATTTAGTGAAGTTCGAAGATCAAGAAGATTAGTAATAAGCTCTTTTTCTACAGTCGGAAATTATGATTATGGAATTTTTTGGTACTTATATTTAGATGGAACCATAGAATGCGAAATGAAATTAACTGGAATAATTGGAATAAGCGCTTTCAATAAAAATATTCATAAATCTGATCAAGATTTAAAGATTACTAAAGAACTAGTCTCTCCAATTCATCAACATTTATTTAATGTACGAATGGATTGGTTTATTGATGGCGGAACGAATCAGCTAACCGAAATAGATGTTAAGGCACTGCCCATGGATTCTGAAAATCCACATGGAACTCAATTCAAAGCTTTCACTAAAAATTTTTCTAATGAAGGTGAAGCGAAAAGAAAAACATCTTCTAAAAAAAGTAGAGTTTGGAAGATATCTAATCCAAGTAAAAAAAACGGAGTAGGGAATCCAACGGCTTATAAAATTCTGCCAGGTAATACGCCTGTTCTTTTGTCTAATGCTAATTCTCCAATAGGACATAGAGCTTCTTTCGCAAAATATAATCTTTGGGCCACTCCTTTTGAAAAAGATGAGATTTATGGAGCAGGAACTCATACAGTGATGCATTCGGGTCAAGGGGGTTTAGATGAAATAACTTCTAAAAACAGGGACATTAGTAATTGCGATCTAGTTACTTGGCATACTTTTGGAGTAACACATATCCCGCGCCCTGAAGATTGGCCGGTAATGCCAGTTGAATATTGCGGGTTTCATCTAATCCCAGTCGGATTTTTTGATCAAAATCCAACTATAAATCTTCCTCCTAGTTGTAAATCAACTAGCAAATCTAATAAAGATTAAAGTTCGTTTACAATTGCTTCCATTCCCAGCAATACCGAAGCGTAGAGATTATTATCAGCGGGTTGAGGATGCGAAGAAAACTTAACAATTACTATATTTGCTAGTTGATTTACATAAATTGTTTGTCCATAAATACCAATACAAATCATAGTGTTAGGGTTTGCTATCCAAAGTTGATTTTTGTAGTGTCCTTCAGGAAACATCAAACCATAATCGCTCTCTGAAAATATCTTTCTAAGATGCGTGCTTCCTTCTTTTGTTGATTCTATCCAGGATGCCGGAATGATTTGTTCATTATTATAGAATCCATCATGAAGAAGCATTAACCCAAATCTTGCTAAGTCTCTTGCGCATGCATTCATACCTGCTCCCATATAAGGAAATCCAGCTTCATCTTTGACTATTAAGGCTTCTTGTTCCGATCCAAGTTTTTGCCATAAATATTTTTCTAATAACTTACTAAATTTCTCATCAGTCGCTCTTTCAATAACCATAACAATAATATTTGTGAGCACAGTTCGATAATGATATTTTTCTCCATCTTTTTGGTCTTTATCTTTTAAAGATAAAGCAAAATCAAAAAGATTTTCTGATGAGTTTTTTTTCCTTAAATCAGGTCGCCAGCCTACAACTGCGGATTCATGCCAAAAATCTGCATTGTTATCATTATAATCTTCTCCGAAAGTTACAGCTGCGGTCATATCTAAAGCATGCTGAAGAGTGGTATTAGAAAAAGCAGTTCCTTTAAATTCTGGAATATAGAAAGGGATTTCTTTATTAGGATCAATTTTACCATTTTCAATAAAAATCCCTGCTAGCATTCCAACAAATGATTTTGAGATAGAGTTCATTAAATGAAGGCTGCTAGAATTCATTTCATTAAAGTATTCTTCAAAAATGAGCTCATCACCTTTTAAAACTAGAAATGCATCCGTATAAGTTGATTTGAGCATATCGGATATAGATTTCTTTCCGTCTAAATCCTCAAATTCAATAGATTTAATTGGTCTTAGATTTTCTACAATTTTTGAAGGTTTATCATTTCCCTTTTTTAAACTAATCACTGGGAAGATAGATCTTATATTTTGAAAACTTTTTCTATTATTTTGAGGTTGAAGCCAATTAGTAGAGTTAATTTCTTTCATAAAGAAAATTTATTTGTTGTTTGAATAAAATAAATATTAAGCTAAATTAACACTATTGAAAAGTTAAAGGAGACTCAATGAAAAAATTTATATTTATACCCTTAATGTTGTTGTCTTTATCAGCTATCGCATATCACCACTCTGGAGAAGAGCTTTCTCCAATTGATACTGTTAAAAAAGCCTATTCAACTTTTGCTTTGGGAGATACAGAAGCCTGGGCCAAATTACACACAAATGATTTAAAATTTACAGTTCACGGAAAACTTCCTCATTCGGGTACGCACATTGGAACAGAATCAGTCATTAAAAATGTCTTCCAGGTCATTCCTGTACACTGGCCTAAATTCCAGTTAGAAATGTTAAATATAGACTCAGTTGAGGGAAAACTCGGTACTACGGTTTATGTGCTTCACAAATTAACAGCAGAGAATCTAAATACGTATGCTCTTCATATGTTTACCTTAGAAGGTAACAAGATCAAGACTTTTTCTGCATGGGATGACTTCGATTCAATGCGACAAGCAATGGTTAAAAACTAAGACACTTTATTAAATGCTTTTAGCAATTTCATCAGAATGATAAATTAACTTTTAAAATATAAGGACTATTAATGGCTGCTAATAAAGAAATACTTGACTTCGATCCTGATTTATTGAGAAATAAATATCGGGAAGAGAGAGATAAAAGACTTAGATCAGATGGAAATGATCAATATCAGGAAGTCGAAGGAGATTTCACATATTTTGTCGACGACCCTTATGTTGACGAAAAAATTGAGAGAAATTCAATTACAGATGAAATTGAAGTCGCTATTATTGGTGGTGGTTTTGGTGGGATATTAGCTGCAGCTCGATTAAAAGAAGCTGGCATTGAAGATTTCAAAATCTTTGAAAAAGGTGGAGATTTTGGAGGCACATGGTATTGGAATAGATATCCTGGAGCTTCATGTGACATTGAGTCTTATATTTATTTTCCTCTTTTAGAGCAAACAAAATTTATTCCTAAGCAGAAATATACCAATGCTCCAGAGACTCTGGAATATATTGGCGTTATTGCAGAAAAATATGGCCTCAAAGAAAGAGCCGTCTTTCAAACAGAAATCACAGATGTAACTTGGTCTGATGAAAAAAAACTTTGGAATATATCCACGAACAAAGGTGATTCCATTAATGCTAAGTTTGTTGTGCATTCTAATGGGCCCTTAAATAGGCCCAAGCTTCCAGCGATAGAAGGAATAGATAAATATCAAGGTCATACCTTTCACACTAGTAGATGGGACTATAAATTCACTGGTGGAAGTGCAAAAGGAAATTTAGACGGCCTTAACGATAAAAAAGTAGCAATCATAGGAACGGGCGCCACCGCAGTTCAATGCATCCCACACTTAGGTGAATCTGCTCAAGAACTTTTTGTTTTTCAAAGAACCCCCTCATCTATTGATGAGAGAAATAATAAGGACACTGACGAGAGTTGGTTTGAATCTCTCCAGCCAGGATGGCATGAAAAAAGGAGAGAGAATTTTGAAGGGTTCCTGACGGGAAGTTTTCAAAAAGAGGATCTTGTAAACGATGGCTGGACTGAAATATTCAGAACCATTTTGGGTAGCATTAGAAATAACGCGCCGTCAAAATTAAGGTTTGCCTATTGGGCTGTAGGCGGAATTTTTTCTAAGAGATTTTATCGTCTTGGTTTGAAAGATTACATGATGGAAAAGTTTATTGATTACGTCGGCAAAGAGAATCTTTCTAATCAAGTTGAGATGGTAGATTTCGCGAAAATGGAAAAAATACGTGCTCGAGCAAATGAAATAGTAAAAGATCCAGAAACCGCTGAATCTTTAAAACCCTACTATCGTCAGTTTTGTAAAAGACCATGCTTTCATGACGAATATTTAAAAACTTATAATAGAGATAACGTTACTTTGGTTGATACCAATGGCAAGGGGTTAGAAAAAATAACTGAAAAAGGTATTTACTTCGATGGCAAGGAATATGAAGTTGATTGCATAATATTTGCAACCGGCTTTGAAGTAGGAACTGATTACACTCGAAGAAGCGGCTACGAGATTCATGGAAAAAAAGGACTGACTCTTTCCAAAAAGTGGAAAGACGGTATTTCATCGTTTCATGGAATGCACTGCAGGGGATTCCCGAATACTTTCTTTTTCGGCCCAACTCAAGGAGGTTTTACCGCCAATTACACTCACTCATTAGATGAGCAAAGTATTCATCTTTCATACATATTAAAAACTATGAAAGAAAAAAAGTTGAACTTTGTTGAGGCCTCTCAAGAAGGCGAAGAGAAATGGGTTAAGACAATAATAGACAAAGCCAGAGATATGCAATCTTTTCAGGAAAGTTGCACCCCTGGATATTACAATAACGAAGGGAAATTAAATACCGCTCCCCAAAATAACGTTTATGGTGGCGGATCTCTAGAATTTTTCAAGTTGATGAAAAAATGGCGAAAGAAAGGAAAACTTGAAGATTTAGAACTTGCATAGCAATATTTCTTAACAAAAAAAAGGGGCAATAATGACGACGAATTATCCAACTGGAGGGTTTTGTGATCCTCAGTTTAAAAAAATAGAGGAAATCTTTAACCAAGCCATTGAGTCAGGTCATGAAGTTGGCGCTTCTCTCGCTATAGAACATAAGGGAAAACTAGTTGTTAGTTTATTTGGCGGACACAAAGACCAAGAAAGAACTTCGTCTTGGGAAAAAGACACTTGGGTTAATGTTTTTTCTGTAACTAAGGCAGTAACTGCAACTTGCATCGCAAGGTTAATAGAGGAAGGTAAGCTTGATGTGAGCAAACCAGTTTCATTTTATTGGCCGGAATATGGCTGCAACGGCAAAGAAAATACTAAAGTTAGTGACTTTTTGTGTCATCGTGCTGGAGCGTTTGGTTTTCAAGACGGCGTGCCGAATATTAAATGGACTAATTGGCATGGTTTTATAAAAGCATTAGAAGTACAAAAGCCGTTTAGAGAGCCAGGATCATCTCAGGGTTATCACGCTCTTACATATGGCTGGCTTGTTGGGGAGCTTATTAGACGAGTAGATGGCAGAACCGCTGGGAAATATTTCAAAGAAGAGATAGCTAAGCCATTTGGCATAGATTTTAAGATAGGTTTAGATGAGGAAGACTTTGATAACTGCGCAGATACATTAATGTTAGAAAATTCTGGAATAGGATCAAACTCTTTAGGTTTATTTAAATACATACCAGATTTTTTTCTGCCTCGTGGTTTAAAAAACTTCAAGAAAGCTTTAATTGGAGGAGATTTCACAGTTGCCTTTGAAAGCCTTGAAAATGAGAATATGGGAGATGTAAATAGTCCAGATTGGAGAATGTCAGAAATTCCATCCGCCAATGGCCACGGCTCCGCGGAAAGCCTTGCTAAGCTTTATGGAAATTTAATTTTAAGTGGTAAAGATAAAGAAAGATCAATTCTAAAACCAGAAACTTTAAAAGAGGTTACAAAAGTATATTCCTCCGAGCCAGATTCTGTCTTAATGGGAGGAGACATGTCGTTTGGGCTTGGCTATATGTTGCATAATAAATTATCTAAATTCGAAACGTCTAGAAAGTACTACGAAGGATATTTTGGACACTCGGGGATTGGCGGAGCCGTAGCTTTCGGAGATGTTGAAAAAGAAATAGGATTTGGATTTATCTGTAATAAACAACATAAATTAAATGAGCTTTATAAAACTTCTAATGAGCTTTCTAAGGCATTAATTTCAATAATATAACGGTGATAAAATGTTCAGCCATATAATGATCGGAGCAAATGATATAGAAAAGTCAAAAATTTTCTACGATGAGATTTTAGGAGTTTTAGGGTGCAAGCCTGGAAGGTTTTTTCCTAACTTAACAGGGCAAACAAGATATTTTTACTTCCATAACAATATGACTTTTTGCATATCGGAGCCGATTGATGATGAGCCTGCTACGCACGGAAACGGAACTACTATAGGTTTTAGTGTGAAGGATCCCGACGAAGGGAATGCATGGCATGCGGCAGGAATAAAAAACGGCGGCACCACATGCGAAGGTCCCCCAGGAATTCGCGAAGGCGATGGCTATAAAATGTATCTAGCATATTTGCGAGACCCTTCGGGAAACAAACTATGTGGGTTTTTAAATTTTGGTTAACTAAATACCCAAAGAAAATAGTGTTTAAAATTCACTGGTTAACTTTTTACTTAGCATATTTAATTTTTTTCTTATGGTATACAAATCTGTCAGGACCCCTTTCTGATTCTGAAATATCTAATCAAATAATAAGAATTCAAGAGAATCCTAATTACTTAGAAGACGAAAAAGAAAATCTCATAAAATTTATTAAAAAAGATGATGGTGGAGATTTTTACATGGTTAATTTTATAGATTTCAATGAAAACCCTCCGACCCTAGAAGCTACCGGTGAAAACGCTCCAGCGTCAGCGCTTATCGATTATTATATGGAATACATGTATCCAGTATTATTTAAAAGAGCATCTCATCCAGTTTTCTACGGCGAAGTATCTGCTAATGCTTTGGATAATATAGGAGCAGAAGAAAATAAAGAATGGGATGTTGTAGGAATTGTTAGGTATCGAAGTATAAGAGATTTATTAGAGATTAGTGGCAACGAAACTTTTAGAGATAGGCATATTTATAAAATAGGAGCTATGTCAAAAACCATAGCTATTCCTGTTCCTTCTCCTTTCTTAATAGATTTAAGAGTTTTTATCTTTATGCTTTTATTAATCATTGCTTTAATAACAGACAGAATAAGGAAAAGATAAAGATAATTTTTTTTGTACCTTTTATTAGTCGAACAAAAATTTAAAAAATTAGTTAAAGTTACTAACTAAAATCAAACCACTTGAGGAATATATGACAACTACATCAAAAGAAATAAGAACCGAAATCAATGCTGAGGGAAAGCTAAATCTTTCGATTACTACATCTGAAATTCCAGCTCCTGGAGACGATGAAGTATTAATTAAAGTAGAGGCTGCTCCTATTAATCCCTCTGATCTTGGATTATTAATTAGTTTTGCTGCAGACCTTGGAAGCATTACTTCAACTGGATCTGGAGATGAAACGGTAACTTCTTTTGGAATTCACCCAGCTCTTATGCAGTCTTTAAAACCCAGAGTTGGCTTATCAATGAAAGCTGGAAACGAAGGCGGAGGAGTAGTAATTGATGCTGGAAAAAATGCTAAAGATTTAATAGGGAAAACTGTAGGTGTTGCTGGCGGAGAAATGTATTCGCAATATAGATGTTTACCAGCAATGAGTTGTTTGGTTATGAATGAAGGTACAACTTCTTCAGAAGCCGCTTCTTCTTTTGTAAATCCATTAACAGCTTTAGGCTTTACGGAAACCATGAGATTGGAAAACCACACGGCACTAGTGCACACAGCTGCAGCATCTAATTTAGGGCAAATGCTCATAAAAATATGTGCAGCTGATTCGATCCCTTTAATTAATATTGTTAGAAAACAAGAGCAAGTAGACCTCTTGAAAGGTCTGGGCGCTAAATACGTTTTAAATACATCTGATGCAGACTTTATGGGTAATCTAATAGAAGCTTTAGTTGAAACTGGAGCAACATTAGGATTTGATGCAACTGGAGGAGGAAACGATGGGAAACTACCAGGACAGATTCTATCCGCAATGGAAATTGCAGCAAACAAAAGTGCTAAAGAGTACAGCCGTTATGGTTCAGATACATATAAGCAAGTTTACATATATGGCGGACTAGATCCCTCACCAACAATCTTAAATAGATCTTTTGGACTTTCGTGGGGATTAGGTGGCTGGTTATTGACTCCGTTCATTGGCAGAGTTGGTATGGAAAAATTCCAAGCTATGCGAGATAGAGTTGCAAAAGAAATTACAACAACTTTTGCGAGTAATTACACACAAGAAATTTCTTTAGAAGAAATGCTCGAGCCAGAAATAATTAAAACTTATGCAAAACAAGCTACAGGAACAAAATTTTTAGTAACACCGCATAAATGATCAAAAGAATTATTGGCGTATCGCTAATATTTATTTCGGCCGCTTATATTCCTATTATCGGAGCTATAGCAGTAAATTCATCTTTTTCTATTGCAGAAAAAGGAATCTATAGTGCAATTGTTTACGGGCTTAGTTGGGGAGTGCTCTTTTTAGGAATATATTGGGCTGGCCCAGAATTAGTAAAAAAACTTAAAGACTATTATCAAAGATTTAGAAATAAAATTTTCAATAAAAAAAAGGATTTATAGCTTTTAAGTTTTAGTTCATTAAGATATCTTTTATAAAATTTTTTTTAAATGAAACTTAAAACTAAGACAATAATAGTAACTGGCGGTGAAGGCTTTATTGGAAGCAACTTAATCAATAAATTAAATGCAAAGCTAAAGAATTTAAAAATTATCTCCATTGATAATAACTTATCAAAACAATCGAATCGAATTAAAGCAAATAAAACTAATGAGATCGTCTATATTAAAGGCCATACGAAGCAAATTAAAACGCTTTTAAAAAAAGAAAAAATTATTGATACTATTTTTCATTTTGGAGAGTTTTCCAGAATAGTAAAAAGTTTTGAACATTCTGAAAAATGTTTTTCTTCTAATCACTCAGGGACACTTGAAGTTATAAAGTTTTGCTCAAATAATAATATAAGAATAATTTATTCTGCCTCATCTAGTAAATTTGGAAACAAGGGAAGAGACGAAAATCTCTCTCCGTATAGCTGGACCAAAAGTAAAAATATAGAACTTATAAAAAATTATGCAAAATGGTTTAACTTGGATTATGAAATTGTTTATTTCTATAATGTTTATGGTCCTGGACAAATTAGAAACGGGCACATGGCGGCTGTAATAGGAATATTTGAAAGTTGTTATCTTGAAGGAAAGCCTTTAACGGTAATTAAACCAGGAACTCAAAAAAGAGATTTCACTCATGTTGATGACATTATTAATGGCGTCATGCTGGCTTGGAAGAAAAGGCTAAATGGAGAATTTATGCTAGGGACAAACAAAAACTCAAGCGTCATAGAAATTGCTAAATTGTTTGATCACCCTATCGAGTATATTGAAAAGAAACCTGGAGAAAGACTTGCTTCTACGATTCCAGATTTAAACTCACAAAAAAGACTCGGTTATAAAGCTAAAATAAAAATAGAAGACTATATAAAAACATTCGTCAAACAGAATGCCAAGTCTGAATAATACAAAAAAAATTCTAATAGTTGGAGCGGGTTTTGCAGGAGCAACAATCGCAAGAATTCTTGCGGAAAAAGGTTTTTTAATTGATGTAATTGATAGAAGAGATCACATCGCTGGCAATGCTTATGATTATAAGCATGAAAGTGGAATTACCGTTCATAAATATGGTCCGCACATATTTCATACCAGCAACCAAAGGGTAATAAAATTTCTTTCCAAATTTACCGAGTGGATACCTTATGAACACAAAGTAAAAGCAAAACTACATGATGGTAATTTAGTTACTCTTCCACCTAACAAAGAAACTTTAAAAATTTTAGGAAAAGAAAATATAATAGACATCTTATTCAGGCCGTACACAAAGAAAATGTGGGGACTAGATATAGAGGAATTAGATCCATCAATTATAAAAAGAATCCCTATAAGAGATGATTTAAATGAGCTCTATTTCCCTTCCGATACTTTTCAAAATATGCCTAAGATGGGCTATACAGCATTAATAAAGAATATGCTTGATCATGATGCAATTTCTATTTCGCTAAAAACATCATTTGGCAAATCTATGGAATCTCAATACGAGAAGGTTTTTAACTCTATGCCAATAGACGAATATTATGGTTATGAGTTTGGTGAATTACCTTATAGATCGATTAAATTTCATAATGAGTTGGTAAAAGAAAAAAAAGTCTATCCTGTTTCACAGGTAAATTTTACAGATGATAATATCTTCACAAGAGTTGTAGAGTGGAAAAACTTTCCTAATCACGGGAAAAATGATTCCCAGACACTTTTAACATTTGAAGAGCCATGTAGTTATAAAGAAAACAACATGGAAAGATACTACCCTGTTAAAGATATTAAAGGAGATAATAGGAAGCTTTATAAAAAGTATACGAAAATAAATAATAAAAAAAAATATTTTCATTGGGAGATGCGGGCTGTATGTCTATGTTGATATGCATCAGGCAATTTCATCATCAATAGCAACAGCAAATAAATTTATTAAAGATCAGCAGGTTTAATTATGAGCTCTATACAAAAAATAATTTCTTTTATTCACAGAGAAGGTTGGAAGTTCTCTTTTATAGCTCTCGTCTTTTCAATAGGTCTAAGTTTTATATACCTGCCACTTTCTTTGATTGGATTTTGTATCACTTTTTTCATTATTTGGTTTTTTAGGGATCCAGAAAGAGTAAGTCCTAATATCCCAAATACACTCGTCAGTTCAGCCGACGGAGAAATTTGTTTAATAGACGATAGCAGCGCCACCAAAGGAATTAGAACTGAGCGAGATAAAAATGCAAAGAATATGCATATTTATGAATGTTTTTAATGTCCATGTGAATAGAAGCCCAGTAAATGGAATGGTAAAAAAGATTGCCTATAAAGAAGGAAGTTTTTTTAATGCAAGCCTTGATAAAGCCAGTGAAAAAAATGAAAGGAACTCTCTCATCATAGAAACTCAAGATAATGTTCAAATTAGTAGTGGTTCAAATAGCTGGATTAATAGCTAGAAGAATTTTGAGTTTTATCGATTCCGGAAAGCATTTAGCTGAGGGAGAAAGATTTGGCTTAATTAGATTTGGATCCAGAGTAGATATATATATGCCGCTGAGTGCAAAAATAGAAAGCAAACTAGGAGATAAGGTCGTGGCAGGCGAAACAATCATTGCCTATTTAAAATAATTTTTCTATGAAAAAAATAGATTTTAGATCGCTTGATACCAAACTTGATAACGCTAACTGGGCTGATGTTTTGGATTGAGCTCCATTCGATTTGCACTTGAATATCAATTTGAGATAGCAGTAATCAATATTCTCCTCGCCGCTGTTTGCGATGCCTTAGATGGGAGTTTTTGCACGCATCCTAAATAGCCAATCCGAATTGGGCGCTGAGTTAGACTCTTTAGCCGATTTCGTTAATTTTGGAGTTGCGCCAGGATTGGTCCTTATACATGGGCATCATGCAAGAAAGAGATCTGGTTGGCTCCATAGCTGTTTTAATATTTATTATATTTTCATGCATTCGACTAGCTATCTTTAACTCTAGATTCGGACGAGGAAAGCTACAGAAGAAGCTGGATTTTTTATGGGTATTCCAACACCAATGGGGGCGGTATTAATTTTATTGCCGCTTACACATAGTTTCTTAGGCTTTCACATGGGCCCAACAAAATATAAATTTTGTGGCCATCTATACAGTCCTAATAGGGGCTCTTGTTAATAAGCAGAGTCCCAACCTATTCAACTAAACGACAAAAATTTAAATTACAAAGAAGTAATTACATTCAATTTTTAGACTATATTCACCTCTAATCCTCTTAGGGTTAATTAATTTCTTATGGGCCTCGCTGTCCTTTTCTAGCGGCAATATATATATTAAGTATTCCTTTTTCCATTAGGGCTTGGAAAGGCTTAAGATCTTAAGACAGATAAATAATCTCCTTTTGATAGATAAGGTTTATCTTATAAGGTTAATCTTGCATAAATAAATACGGGGGTAGAAAATGCCGGACATTTCTCTTTTGGGTTGGATTCATACTATTTTAGGGATTGCAGCTTTGCTATTTGGTTTTTACTCTTTAATAAAATATAAATTTATTAAATTTGATAACTTTTCAGGAAAAATTTATTTAGCAATTACATTGATCGTTGCAGCGACTTCTTTATTTATATACCACCAGGGAGGGTTTGGACCTGCTCATGTAATGGGAGTCTTAGCTATTGGTGCAGTATTCACTGGAGCCATAGCAGAAAAAACAAACTTCTTTAAAAGCCTATCTAAGTATATGGAATCTTTAAGTTATTCATCGACATTTTTATTTCATTTAGTTCCTGCAACATTTGATGGGTTAAGAAGGCTGCCGGTTCATGATCCTGTTGTTACAGAATTAGACGACCCACTTCTTTTAAACTCAATCTTAGTTATATTTGCTCTGTATCTGATAGGCAGTTATTTATCAATTTATTATTTTATATAAGAAATAAGAGCTTTATTAATGAAAAAAATATTTTATAAACAATTAATCAAAAAGCATAAAGCTTATATAAAAGTTACTAAATTAGGATCTGTTGAATAAGCCTAATTCAGATTTAAAAGAGACAGAATGAAGAATATTATTTTATTAATAGTTATAAGTATTTCATTTATTTTAGCTATACTATTTGGCCCCAACATCTGGAAAATTTATAAAGTGACAAATCTATTTGACGAACAAAGCAATCTCTTACAACTTTCATTCACATGGATGAGTTTTTTCCCCGTTTCCCAGCCTATAAAAGCCTCATCAAAGCCCTCACGTGTTTGAAAAAAGCTGGAAATTTTGAATTTCCTAAAACTTATTTGCATTCGAAGGCAAAGATAGCAAAGCATAGTCTGAAGCCATAGAATATTTTCAAACAGATGGAATGATTATCCTCCATAAAGGAAAGCTGGTTTATGAAAATTATTGGAACGAAAATACTGAAAATACTCGACATATTATATGGTCAGTATCTAAATCATTTTTATCCGCTCTGGTCGGAATAGCTCTAAAAGACGGTCTGAATAGAGAGCATGGATGACCCGATTACTAAATACCTAAAAGATTTCAATGGAACGGGCTACGAGGGCGTTTCAGTTAAGAATCTGCTTCAAATGTCATCAGGAATAGGATTTAACGAAGATTATGGGGATCCTGATTCAGACATAAATCGTTATGGAAGAGTTACAGCAACCGGCACCTCTCAGAGAGAGTTTGCAAAAACCTTAAAAAACTCAAGAACTCCAGGAACTTATAACCATTATGTAAGCCTAGATTCGCAAATGTTGGGAATGTTGGTTGCAGAAGTATCAGGCGCTTCTGTAAAAGAGTACCTTCACGAGAAAATATGGAGCCAAATAGGAATGCAAGATGATGCTTATCTACCTTGACTGATCAACAAGAAATCGAGATGTCACTAGGCGGTCTAAATGTAACAGTAAGAGACCTCGCAAAATTTGGACAGCTTTATCTGAAAAAAGGAAATTGGAACGGGAAGCAAATTGTTCCGAGAGCAATGGGTTGAAGATTCAACTATCCCAGATGGCGATCCATGTGCAGCCGAACGCTGGCGAAAATCTGTCATCAAGTACTTGGGGATATGGATATCAGTGGTGGGTCCCTGGACCAGTGGTAACAGATTTCACAGCGCATGGAATCTACAATCAGTTTATTTACGTAGACCCGAAAACCGAAGTAGTGATAGCTAAAACTTCCTCAAACTTTCGATTTGTAGAAGAAAAAGAGTTCACAAAAAGATGCTCATATTGCAATCTTTAGATCCATAGCAGACTCAATTTCTAATAATTAAATTTTTATAATCTTATTAAAATGCGTCAATTTATTATGAGTTGTCATCATAAAGATGATGAATCAATAAATATCTTCAAAAAATATTTTACGCCGATCAATGTTGGAGCAAATACCAACCATATAAAAAATGAAATTTTAAAAGATAAATTCTTTAAATAATATTTCTGATAAAAATCCATATTTTTGCGAGCTTACGGCTCTCTACTGGGCATGGAAAAATAAATAAAAATGATTATGTTGGATTAATGCATTATCGAAGGGTTTTTTTAAAAACCACAAAATATTTTTTTAAAAACTTTTAAAAAGATAACTAATAATTTAAGAATTAATTTAAATAGATTTAGTATAAAAACATTATTATATTAAAAAATATTGATGATTCAAAACTAGAAAAAAATCTTAAAGACTTGAATAGTTATTTAGAAAAAGACATAGAAAGTTATGACATTTTTATGCCAAAACCTCTTTATCTAGATGGGCTAACCATTGAAGAACAATTTAATGAAGTTTTTTCCAAAAAATACTTTTTTATCAGGAATGATTGAAATTACGCTTGAGTTTTATCCCGAGATGAAAGACTCATTGAAGAAAACAATGCAGAGAAAAGACATGTCAGCATTTAATATGATGATTATAAAAAGGGAGTTTTTCGAAGAATATATGGAAGCGCTATTTAGGGTTATGTTCAAAGTAGAAGAAAAATTTACTTTTGATAAAAATGACCTTTATAAGCAGAGGATGATAGGTTTTCTTGCAGAAAGATTTCTTAATATTTACATGGATTATTTTATTTCAGAAAACCCTGGAATTAAAAAAAAATACTTAGAGGTAGCTTTAATTAAATAACAGTCTTTTAAAAAAATTTAAAAAGGAAAAATAAATTGAGTCAAATAAAAAAAATAGTAGTTCCGGAAATACATTTAGCAAATAGATCTGCATTCATTAAGTGGATAGGAAGAACAATACTAAGAATTTCAGGCTGGAAAGTCGAAGGCGAGATACCGAATTTAAATAAATTCGTGCTGGTAGGAGGACCACATACATCAAATTGGGACTTTGTTTTTGCTTTAGGCTTAATTTGGTCATTAGATTTAAAAATGTATGTTCTAGCAAAAGCTTCTCTTTTCAAGATTCCAATTTTAAAAAAGCTAATGTACGGCGTGGGAGGAATACCTGTAAATAGAGATAATCCTAAATTAATAGTTGAGAGAGTTTCTCAGCTTGTTCAAGAAGAAGGCGGTGTCATCATTGGTATAACCCCGGAGGGGACAAGATCTAAAGTAGAAAAGTGGAAAACAGGATTTTTAAGAATAGCTGAACAAATGGACTGTAAGATAGTTTTAATTGCAATTGATTTTGAAAAAAAAACATGCTCTTTTAATGGCTTTTTTGAACCTTCAGGTGATAATGCCCAAGATATAATTGATTTAAAGTCCTTCTATTCAGGATTTAATGCAAAACATCCAAAGAATTTTTAAAAATAAGGAGAAACAATGTTAGAAATTTATCAATCAGTGTTTATAGGCATCTGGTTAATTTTAACCACAATTGTGATTCAAGCATTAGTGTTGGTTGGAGCGCATAGAGCAGAAAAGGGTTACAAAGTTGGTGTTATAGACCCTTCTCTTGGTCAGGAATCCTTTTTCTTTAGAAGTTATAGAGCCTTCTGGAACTCTTTAGAAAATATTGTTCCTTTGTTGGGTATGGCTTTGATAGCTATATTGGCAGGCTATGATCCAGGTAAATTAAATCTAGTAATATGGGTCTATGCTCTCTCTAGAATAATTCATATGCTTTTGTATTATTTTATTGCAACTGATAAAAATCCAAGCCTAAGAAGCCTGTTTTGGGTCTCTGGTCTTTTTGCAAATATCTATTTAATAGTGGATTTAGGAATTTTCCTATTTCTAAAAAAAGTTAAATAAGAACATATAAATCTTTATGGAAACTAATAGGGCATCGGTCTCTTTCATAATCGTTTGCTACCAAAGTTCAATTGCACTCAAGACCCTCCTCATTACTATCCCAAAAGAATATGAAGTCATTCTTGTAGATAACTCTCAAGATAAAAAAACTGAGGAGATTGCAAACACATATGATTGCACTCTTATCAAAAATGAAAAAAATATCGGCTTTGGTTCTGCAAGTAATATTGGGGCAAAAGTAGCTAATGGAGATTTCTTATTTTTTATAAATCCTGATTCATCTCTAAATCCAGACAGCGTTGAAGAGCTTTTGAAGGCAGCAAAAACATATCCTCTTGCAAGTGGATTTAACCCAAAAATATGTGATCAATCAGGAAAGCAAAGTTTTAAAAGAAGGTCGGTATTGCTTCCCAAGATCAGAATGGATGAGTAAAAAATATCCTATAGCTGATAAACAAGTTTCAATTTTAAGCGGGGCAGCAATTTTTATAAAAAAAGATTTATTCTTTAAAGTTTCAGGATTTGACGAGAAAATTTTTTTGTATCATGAGGATGACGATCTATCGATAAGGCTGAAAAAAGAACTAGGGCCTTTGATGTATATAAATAACTCAGTGATCACTCATGTTGGCGGCGGGTCAAGTTCAAGAAATACCTCAATAGCATCTCTTAAAGGATTACTATATGGGTAAGTCTAGAGTTTATGCTCAAGCGAAACATAAAATTAAGAGGAGTAAATTTAAGAAATATATTACTAGCAAGTTTTCAATTAATATCACCTGAAATGATTTTTTCAGCTAGGAAAAGAGCAAAATATATAGCTTTTTTTAAGGGCGTAATGCAGCAAATATTTTTCAAGTCCTAAGCAAAGGCATCTAAATCATTTAAAAAAGATATAATTGATAAAGGTTTCTACAAAAAAATTTATAAATGGATAACAAAAAAAATATAATTTCCGAGAGTTATTCTTCTTATATAAAATCTCCATATTCATCTTTAAAACAATCTACTTACTTCAATATCTATGACGAATTATTTAGCAAGTACAAGGATCAAGAAATTACTTTTATAGAAATAGGAGTTTTAGATGGCGGATCTTTATTTATGTGGAAAAACTTTTTTGGGACTAAGGCAAAAATTATTGGGATAGATTTAAATCCCGATGCTAAAAAATGGGAAAAAGAAGGTTTTGAAATATATATAGGCGATCAGAGTAAAGAAAAATTTTGGGATGATTTTTTTAATAAAGTAGGCAAGGTAGATATAGTTCTTGATGATGGGGGGCATACTTATGAGCAACAAATTATGACTGTTGAGTGCTCAATTCCATTTATTAAAGAAAATGGCTTGATAGTGGTAGAGGATTGTCATACCTCTTATATGACAAGGTTTGGCTTAAAAAAATTGAGCTTTATAAATTATGCAAAAAAATTAATCGACAACGTTAATTATAGATTTATGTTGTTCAATCATAGAAAGACTGTTGAAAATAGAATTTGGTCGATTAGATTTTTTGAATCGATAGTTGCTTTTAATTTTAATACTTATGCAACCTCTATTAAATCAGAGAAAACTTTTAACGGTAATAATCAAATAAAAGCTAAAGATTTTAGATATGCATCATATCCAGAAGTAATAGATAAACTAGATAATCTGTCTTCTCAAAGATTAATTAAAAATTTATTAGTCTTAAGGCCCCTAATTAGATTAATTAGAAAAATTATTTTGGCTTCGCATATTCTGAGAAAATATATTAATTTGAAAAGATACTTAAAATCTAAAAATATATATTAAACCTTTATCTATTCTAGATATTCGCACATATTATTCTTATTTAATAAACAGACACAAAGCTTATTTAAAGGAGTAATTGAACAAATGTTTTTTAAGACTAAAGTAAACTAATTATGATTTTTGTTACAGGCGGAGCAGGTTTTATAGGTTCTAATTTTATTTTAAAATGGATGAATTCTTCAAACGAAGACATTCTAAACATAGACAATCTTTCTTATGCGGCTAATTTAAAAAATCTTGACTCTATAAGTTCAGATTCAAGATATAAATTTGTCGAGGCTAATATCCAAGATCAAAATACTATTGAAGCTTTGTTGGAAGAACACAAACCACGTGCAATATTAAATTTTGCTGCTGAAAGTCATGTTGATAAATCTATAGAAGGTCCAGATGCATTTATAAATGCAAATATTTTAGGAACATTTTCACTGTTATCAGCATCATTGAACTTTTATAAAACCTTAGAAGAAGAAAAGAGAGATAAATTTAGGTTTATTCACATATCAACCGATGAAGTTTTTGGATCTTTGTCTATGTCTGACCCAAGTTCAGATGAAGAAAGTCCTTATAAGCCAAATAGCCCATATTCTGCATCGAAAGCAGCAAGTGATCATTTAGTTAGAGCTTGGTTTCATACATATGGCCTACCTACTATTACTTCAAACTGCACTAATAATTATGGACCAATGCAGTTTACTGAAAAATTAATTCCATTAATGATAACTAATGCGATCAATGGAAAAAATTTACCAATATATGGAGATGGAAAAAATATAAGAGATTGGCTGTATGTTGAAGATCATTGTTCCGCAATAATCAAAATTTTAGAAAAAGGCAGAGTAGGAGAAACCTATAATATTGGTGGAAATAGTGAAAAAAATAATAACGAAATTGTTTCTGGAAATATGCAAGATTTTAGATCCTATGTCTCCAAAAAAAGATAAGACTTCATACACGTCACAAATTGAATATATAGAAGATAGGGCGGGTCATGATTTTAGATACAGCTTAGATATTTCTAAGATAAATAAAGAGCTTGGCTGGTCTCCCGAAGATGACTTTTTCTGCTGGATTAGAAAAAACAGTCAAATGGTATCTGGATAATTTATAAATTTTATAATGCTTGATCAAAATATTCAGGATCACAGCTAAGAACAAAATTTTAATTCTTGGTTCAAATGGCCAACTTGGCAGCCATCTGTCAAATGATTTAGCTAAATTAGGCGAAGTGACTTCTTTAGACAGAAATGGATTCAATTTTGAGAATCCAGAATCATTAGATTTAATTATCAAAAGACTCAGTCCAAAATTTATTATAAATGCAGCAGCATTTACAAATGTAGATGGCGCAGAAGATTTTGAAAAAATTGCTTACCAAGTTAATGCTTTGACAGTAAAAAAACTAGCAATCCTAGCGCATGAAAATAATGCTGTTTTGATACATTTTTCTACTGATTATGTATTTGACGGTTTGAAAGAAGAGCCTTACTTAGAAAACGATATTGCCAGACCTATTTCAGTTTATGGGAATTCCAAATTAGAAGGAGAAAATTATATTAACGAGATATGTTCTAAATACTTAATTTTAAGAACTAGTGGGGTAATCTCAAAAAATGAAGATAATTTTATTTCCAAGATAATTAATTTATCAAATGATAGAGATGAGTTGAATATTGTTTCAGATCAACAGTCTAGCTTAAACTTTTCTGGTTTTATTTCTCAAGCAGTTTTAGAAATACTCACTGAACTTGAATCAAATATAGATAAAGAAAAAAGATGGGGAATTTATCATCTTTCTGGACAAGAACCCGGCACTTGGTATGAATTTGCTAAATTCACTCAAGAAATATCAAAAAAAATAAATCCAGACTCAAATTTTTCTAAAATAGATATTAATCCAATACCTTCAACACAATTTATTCAAAAAGCGAAAAGACCAAAATATTCGTTTCTTTCTTCTGTTAAATTAAAAGAAGATTTTGGAATAGAATTGCCTAATTGGAAGAAAAGTATTATTGAGGTAATGGAAAATAATGAATAACTTTATAAAAAGAAAGGGAATTATATTGGCTGGAGGAGTCGGCTCAAGATTGCATCCGCTTACTCAAGTTATCTCTAAACAATTGCTTCCAGTTTTTGACAAACCTATGATTTATTATCCTCTTTCAACTCTTATGCTTGCAGGAATAAGAGAAATAGCAATAATTTCTACACCTCAAGATTTGCCTAAATTTAAAAAACTATTAGGTTCAGGAAAGCAGTGGGGCTTAAAACTTAAATACATAAAGCAAACCAAACCAAATGGAATTGCCGAAGCATTTATTCTGGCAAAAGATTTTATTAAAAATGATCCTTGCTGTTTGATATTGGGTGACAATATTTATCATGGAAACAATCTAACAAAAATTCTTAGAGAAGCAAATGAAGATCAAGACAATTCTACTGTTTTTACATATCAAGTTAAGGATCCAGAAAGATTTGGTATCTTAACTTTAAACAAAGATGGATTGCCCTCAAAGATTCAAGAGAAACCAAAGCTGCCAAAGAGCAATCTTGCTATTACAGGTCTTTATTTTTTTCCAAAAAATGTCTCTGTAAGAGCAAAAAAATTAAAGCCTTCTAAAAGAGGAGAATTAGAAATCTCTGATCTTAATGCAGGATACTTAAAGGATAAAAAGCTGAGAGTAAAGATATTAAATAGAGGCTTTACTTGGCTTGATACTGGAACATTCGATAGCTTATTAGAAGCTTCAAATTTTATTTCTCTGATTCAGAATAGGCAAAATACAATTGTTGCCTGTCCAGAAGAGATAGCTTTTATGAATGGCTGGATAAAGAAATCAGATCTTATAAAAATTTCAAAATCTATGAAGAACTCCTATAGTAGCTACCTAGAGGCCTTATTAAAAAAATGAGAAAAGAATTACTTTCCGATATTAAAATAATTGAACCAAAGATCTTTGCAGACGATAGGGGTAGCTTCTCTGAAAATTTTAATTTGCTTAGATTTAGAGAGCTTATAAATATTAATTATTCGTTCGTTCAAGACAATAAAAGTCTATCGAAGAAAGGCGTCTTTAGAGGCCTGCATTATCAACTTAAAAATCCTCAGGGAAAGTTAGTACAGGTTACAGCTGGGGAAGTATTTGATGTGGTTGTAGATTTAAGAAAAAATTCTAAAACCTGCGGAGATTGGATGGGAATTAACCTATCTAAAGAAAACGGGAAACAATTATGGGTGCCACCAGGCTTTGCCCATGGATTCTTGGCGCTGAGCGAAGAAGCAGAATTTTTCTATAAAGTAACAGATTACTGGAGTAAAGAGGATGAAAGGTGCTTAAGATGGGATGATCCAGAATTAAATATAGACCTACCCATAAAGCCAACCTTGATTTCGGCAAGCGATCAAAAAGGTAAATCTTTCAAAGATGCTGAATATTATGAATAACTTTTAAGACGTTTTAATAAACTTTCCAAAAGAAAGTCATATAGATAAAATGTGCTTTTAAAAAGGAGAATTACATGAACTCAATCACTACAATATTATTAATTTTAGGAGCCATTATTGTTTTTTTGGCTTTGATCTTATCTAGATTTTTGAATTTTTTGGGTCTCCATCCAAAATTTGACGGAAATAGTTTTGACTTGACAGGAAAAAAAGCTTTGATTATCGCAACTAATCATGGGGTCTTGAGCAAACCCGGAGAAACAGAAGGAAAACCTACCGGCTTATTTTTATCAGAACTCTCAGTTCCTTATTATGATTTCAAAAAATCTGGTATTGAAGTGGAAATAGCTAGTATTAAAGGTGGAAGCATCCCGTTAGAGCCAGTTCCTTACTTTGTTGAAACACCTTCAGATAAACAATTCAAAAAGGACAAACAGGCAATGAATGAATTACAAAATTCCATATCGATCAAAGACATCGACTTTACTAATTTTGATATTATTTTCCTATCAGGCGGATGGGGAGCAGCTTATGATCTTGGATTTTCAGACTTATTGGGTGAAAAAATATCAGAAGCATATAATTCTTCAAAAGCAATTTTTGGCGGAGTTTGCCACGGAGTTCTCGGTTTTATAAAAGCTAAAGATAAGAATGGGGAACTTCTTATTTCCGGAAGGAGAATGACCGGAGTAACAAACAAACAGCTTCAAGAATTAGGAATTAACCATACGCCTCAACATCCTGAAAGCGAGTTAAGAAAAGCAGGGGTAATTTTTGAAAGCGCTACAGCTTTTAAAGATACTTTTGCAAATTCAACTGTTGTGGATGAAGAAAGAAGATTTGTAACCGGCCAAAACCAAAATGCTGGTCATGAAACAGCTTTTGAAATTATGAAAATAGTAGCGCAAAAATAATTTATATAAATATTAATTATTTCGTCCAACTTTTAAAATATTTTAATGATTTTCAGAAATAAAATTTAAACTGACAATATGATCATGGAGAAAAGTTTATGAATCGAGTAACGCAGCACTTAGGGACAAAATATCCAATCATTCAGGCGCCAATGGGATGGATTGCTAGAAGTCAGCTAGCGTCAGCAGTATCGAATTCAGGTGGGCTAGGAGTTATAGAAACTTCTTCTGGAGAGGTAGATGTCATGTAAAGAAGAAATAAAAAAAATGTCAGAGTTAACTGATAAGCCTTTTGGAGTTAATTTACCAATAATGTTTCTAAAAGATGACTCAATTGTAGATTTCGTTGCTGAATGTGGCGTTAAGTTTGTTACCACATCAGCCGGAAGTCCTGCCAAATATATAGATGTTCTTAAGGGCGCAGGTTTAACTGTCTATCACGCAGTACCAAGTCTTGCTGGAGCTATGAAAGCGGCCGATGCTGGAGTAGATGGTCTTGTAGTTGAGGGAACAGAAGGTGGCGGGTTTAAAAGTCCGGAAGAAGTTGGACTATTTGTCTTAATTCAAGCCATAAGAAGAAAAATAGATCTTCCAATTATTGCAGCTGGAGGAATAGCTGATGGTCAAGGTATGGCAGCAGCTTTTGCAGTAGGAGCCGAAGGAATTCAAATGGGCACTAGATTTGTATCAAGCGAAGAGAGCCCAGTACATGATAATTGGAAAAATGCTATTTTAGAGGGGTCTGAATCAGATACCTATGTTTTAAATAAAAGCGGCTCTCCATGTTTACGAGCCATTAAAACCGACTACACAAAAGAAATATACGAAAAGGGCTCTATGGATATGAGTGTTTTTGGCGGAGTTCAAGATCTCTATTTTGGCGGTGATTTAAATGCAGCGCCTGCGCTAACAGGTCAGTCTATGGGGCTAATAGATGAAATAAAGCCCGTTCAAACAATAATAGAAGAAACTGTTAAAGAGTTTAATGCTACATGCGAACAACTACAAAATGCGAAGATTTAATTAAACTATCTATTTCAATCTTTTTGAAAAAGATTTAATCTAATCGATTAAATAAAAGAAAAGAATAAATGGATTGGTTGTTTCAAAATATAGGCGTAATAATTCAAGCTGCCGCAGCATTAGGAGCTCTTGGAACTGTTTATTTTTTAATAAGAGAATTATCAGAACAAAATAAAGTTTCTAAAGCTAATGTCAGACAAAATGTTGCTGATAGTCATCAAAAAATGGCTTTGGCAGGCATGAAGAAGGACTTAGTTAAAATAAAATTAAAACTGCGCAAGGATGAACCCTTATCGGAAGAAGAAGATGCGATGTATTTATCTTATTTCGCTGTAATGCTTAGATCAAGAGAAAATCAATATTATCAGTACTCCATAGGAATGTTAGATGAGTCTGAATGGGCAGCATTCGTTAAATCATTTAGGACTTTATTTAAATCTCCTCACCATGTGAAATTATGGTCTTTTATGCGAGAGACTTTTGATGATAATTTCGTAATTATTGTAGATGACTTGATAAAAGAAGTTTCATGACATTGAGTATAGATAAGCAATTTTATTTAACTGAGTCACTTCAGCAACATCCAAGTGCTTTTATCGTTTTTGATAAAGATTTAAAAATTCAATGGATGAACAATTCTTCTAGATATATTTTTGAAACTGAAACTGAAAATGACAATGAAGTTCAGATTAAAGGAGTTTTTAATGTAACAAAATCTAAAAAGTTAGATGATATTAAAGTAGCTTCTTCTTTTGAATCCAATGTGGACATGAGACTTAGAAAAATAACTTTTTTCTTGAGATCTAGGGTGCACGAAGTTCCCTTGGAAGACGGATCCTCTTTTTATCTTCTAGAAGTATTAACTAATAATAAAGATTCTTTGGAAGCTCTTCGTGGAACAATTGCTTGCTTAGAACATGACAGGATAGATTTGGCTTATCAAAAACAAATAGATTTAAAATCAGGAAAATTAGTTGGACTCGAAGCGCTATTAAGAATGAAAGATGAAGATGGAAAAATTATTCCGAATGATAAATTTATCCCGCTAATTGAGGGCGAGAGTTTGTTTTCGCTTGTCGTCACAGCTTCTTTAGAGAAACTTAAGGAAGCGTTCAAGTTGAAAGAAGAGTTCGATATGAGAGGAGTTACCATTTATCTAAATGTTTCTGCTCATACAGCTATGCAAGAAAACTTTACGAAAATATTTATTAATTATGTAAAGGAACTAAATTTGCAGCCAGGTGAATTAGGCTTAGAAATAACGGAAACAGCCGAACTTGAAGATGTAAAAAAAGCAGGTGAAGCTTTTAAAAAATTAAAAGATATTGGAATCCCATTGGCGATAGACGATTTTGGAGCTGGATATTCCTCTTTGAGTTACTTGAGAGACTTACCAGTAGATTCGGTAAAGCTTGATAAAGTATTTGCGAATACTATTTCTGAGAAAACCACTATAGAACTAATCAAATTTGTCGTAAGCGTTTGTGAAACATTATCATTAGAAATGTTGGGTGAAGGAATAGAAACACAAGATCAAAAAGAAAAATTTATAGCCATAGGCTGCCCTAATGGTCAGGGGTATTTGATGCACAGACCAGAATTTATAGATGATCTTAAGAAGAGCTTGTAATGTCGACAGAAATTAATAAACCTTCAAAGGGTGCAGAACAAATATTACTTGCCCAAATCAAACAAGAGTTTACGGCGCCAGCAGATGCAATCGAGCAATATACCGATTTAGTTGCTCAATTCGCTGAAGAAAATAAAGTTGATATTAGAGAAGAGCTTGGACAAATTAAATCAGGACAAGAAAAGCTTTTATCTCAATATGAGGAAGCTTTTAGAGAAAATACCAAAAGCGATGCTCAAAAAAATAAATCCGCAGAAGAATATTCTGAATTAAGACATAATTTGAGAACGCCTTTAAATGCGATTATTGGCTATAGTGAAATATTAATGGAGGATTTCGAAGATGATCTATCGGAAAGTTGCATTCAAGATTTGAACAATATTCTTTCTCTTTCTAGGGACACAGAAAAAGCTATAGAAAAATTTGTAGATTTTATCAAAGGAGATTTGAAGCCTGAACCTTCGGAAGATTCAGGAGTAAGCAACATAAAGAATGCAGAGTCTCTCTTTAAATCACTAGGTGACTTAGATTATAGTTTAGAAATAGATGAAAACTTAAAAAATGCAGACATTTTGATAGTAGATGACAACGTAACAAATTGTGAAGTCCTGCAAAGAAGATTAGGGCAACATGGCTTAGAGTGTCGAGTCGTATATAACGGTACAGATGCAATTAAAGAAGTTAGTCGCCAAACTCCCGACTTAATTTTATTAGAT
>CASICS010000007.1 GCA_949373255.1 uncultured SAR86 cluster bacterium
AGAATTGACTAATAAAGGGACATAGATTTCTTTGTATCCATGCTCACTTGTGTGTAAATTCAACATGAATTGAATCAAAGCCCTATTCAACTTTGCGGTTGAGCCTTTAAAGACTACAAATCTTGATTTAGAAATTTTTACTGCGGCTTCAAAATCCATTCCATTATTGTGAATGCCTAATTCTTGATGATCTCTAACCTTAAAATTAAAATTTGGAAGATTACCAACTTCTTCAATAATCTTATTATCATCTTCGCTACTTCCCTTTGGTACTGATTCGTTTAAGAGGTTTGGAATCGACAAAAGAAATTCATTTATCTCTTTTTGGAGGCTATCGAGTTTATTTTTGTTGACTTTTAAAGAAGCGGATAACTCTCCTGCTTCTTTTTTTATTTGAGAAATATCTTTGCCGTTTTTTTGCATTTCTCCAATTTGACTAGCTAGTTTATTAAGTTGTTCTTGAAGAGATTCCGTCTTGACTTGCAATTCCTTTCGAAGAGACTCCATATCATTCCATTTTGACTCATCTAGATTAAAACCTCTCAAAGCCAAGTTTTCTTGAGCTTCTGCAAATCCTTTTCTTAAAATTTCTATATCAATCATGTTCAGTCTAAAACAATTAAATCAGTAACTTCTTGATTATAGCTAAATAGCGAAGGAGATAGCTCTGAATTTGGCTGAAAATTAGATAATAATATGAATGCTTCTTCTTCAAATGAATTTATATAAGAAATTTCTTTTAAGTTTTTTTCTTTAAAAATAAGATTTATAGAAGTTAAATATGAAGTGTCCTTAGGCTTAATAAAACATCTGTCGTTTGTACAAGCAATTTTTTCAAATGTCTTGCAAATTTCTTTGGCACTGAGCAATAAAAAAGCAGCAGGAATTTGATTAATTATGTTCTCTTTTTTATATTTAACTGCCTGATCCAAATCATAATCGACTCTATAAACAGCTTCTTCATTTATGATTAAATCAGTTCTTGCAGGCTGCTTCATTATTAATTTTAAAGAGTGCGGCTTTTTTAACATGATACTGCCATCAAATTTATCGGCATTTGAATCATTAAAAGTTTGTTGAAAGTCAGCAGAAAAAGACTTTGAATCAAAAAAATCTTTAAGGTTCTTATGAGGCTCGAGACAGTTTCCTAAAGAAAAATTTGAAGTTATTAGTAAACCAATGAAAAAAAGTTTTTTATTCCGCATTACTAGGTGCAAGAACTTCTCTATTTCCATTAGAATTCATTTCACTAACTAATCCCGCCGCTTCCATGGTCTCTATGAGTCTTGCTGCTCGGTTGTAGCCAATTCTAAATTTTCTTTGGACAGCAGATATAGAAGCCCTCCTGGATTCGACAACAAATGCAACTGCCTGATCATAAAATTCATCTTTTTCGGAATCTCCATTTTGTCCTTCTGCTCCTTCGGCTACTTCTGGAGCTTTGGTTACTTCATCAAGATACTTTACTGATTCTCTCTCTTTCCAGTCGCTAACCACTCTAATAATTTCCTCTTCGCCAACAAAGGCACCGTGAACTCTAAGAGGTATTGAAGTTCCTGAACCCACGTAAAGCATATCTCCTTTACCTAATAACTGCTCTGCTCCTACTTGATCTAGCACCACTCTAGAATCCATTGATGAAGCAACATTAAAAGCCATTCTTGCTGAAATATTAGCTTTGATTAAACCAGTGATTACATCTACTGAAGGTCTTTGGGTAGCTAACAGCATATGAATGCCAGCAGCTCTGGCTTTTTGAGCTAATCTTGCTATCAATTGTTCAACTTTTTTTCCTACCACCATCATTAAATCTGCTAACTCATCAACACCTATAACGATCTGAGGCAATGCGACTAAGTCTGGTATGTCATCGGCAGTGATACCTTTTTCTTCGTCTACTTTAATTGTTGGATCTTTTATGGGACTTCCAGATGCAATGGCTTTATTTATTTTAGCATTATATCCACTTAGGTTTCTTACCGACATGGCAGACATTAATTTATACCTTCTTTCCATTTCATTCACACACCATCTAAGTCCATATGCGGCTTCAGACATATCAGTTATAACCGGACACAATAAATGCGGTAAATCTTCATAGACAGAAAGCTCCAACATTTTAGGATCAATCAAAACTAGCTTTACCTCTTGAGGCGTTGCTTTGTACAAAATACTCATGAGCATGGCATTAAGAGCGACAGATTTTCCTGACCCTGTTGTCCCTGCTATTAATAAATGAGGCAAAGAAGCGAGATCTTCAAGCACAGGCTTTCCTTCAATATCTTTTCCGTAAGCAAGCGTAATAGGACTTTTAGACTCCTCAAATTCTTTAGAAGCGATCACTTCTCCAAGCAATACGCTCTCTCTATCAGCATTAGGAATTTCTACTCCTATCGTCTCACGGCCTTCTATGACTTCCACAATTCTTATGCTCCCAACGCCAAGGGATCTAGCTAAATCTTTATTCAAATTTGAAACTTGAGAGACTTTGATTCCTTTTGGCAGTTCAACTTCAAATCTTGTGACAACTGGACCGCGCATAGTTTCTCTTACTATTGCATATTCTCCTTCTGGACCAGTTACTTTAAATTCAGCTAATTTAGTTATTAAAGCTTCTTTAAGAATTTCTAATTCATAAAGTTCTTGAGTAGACATTTCTTTGTTTATTGCTTCTCGCTCATCTAACAAAGAAATTTTTGGCATATCTTCAGGATTTTTTTTCTCAAATAATTCTACTTGTTTCTCAAGTACCACTTTTTTTCCTTCAGGTATTTTTGCCTCAGCTTTTTTTATTTCTGGTTTCGGCATAGATTTTATTTTTTCTTTATGGGTATCTAGAAAGCTTTGTCTATTTTTTGATTCACTTTTCTTTTTTCTATTTTCTTTGAAAGCTTCAAAGCTGTTTTTAGATAATTTATTAAACTCGAAGATTAAATTAATCATTTTTTCTTTCATAAGTGAAAAAATTTCTTGCCAATGAAGATTAATTAAAAGACTAAGACTCACCATAAAGAAGAATGCTGCAACTATGGTAGTTCCAACAAAACTTAAATAAGGAAGAATTGTATTTGAAAGGTAGATCCCTATAACTCCTGAAGACGTTTGTGGAAAATAGTCAATGTAAGGATCTGAATGAAGGCTTATTAGTAAAGACACGGAAAAACAAAGAATAATAAAACCCAAAAATGTGAATAAATTAGATTTATGATCGATTGCCTCATCTGAGTCATTATTTTGTTTTAAGAAATAATTTATGGGGTTGATAAATAGAATTAAGGAAATTATCCATGCTGTAACCCCCATTATTGAATATAGAAAACTACTGATCCAAGCTCCAACTATTCCTATGCTATTCGAAACCACTATTGATGATGCGCTATTTAGCCAATCTGGATCCTCAATTGAAAAAGTCCAAAGAGATAAACTAAAGATGATTCCTGCTAATAATTGAAAAAGAATAAATAAATCTTTGAGCAGCTTTTTAGATGAAGCGCTCAGCTGGAATCTGGATTTAATAGATTCAGGAATGTGTAATGATTTCTTTTTAGTCAAAAATTGTAAGAATGTTATTTTTCATTATATCTTTGTAAGTATAATGGAGTTCAAATTATCTTTCTTTTAAAAATTTTAAAAATATGACTATTGAAAAAAAACTAATCATCTTGGGATCTGGACCTGCTGGATATAGCGCTGGAATATATGCAGCTAGAGCTGGCCTTAATCCAGTAATCATTACAGGACTCGAAATGGGTGGTCAATTGACTACTACAACTGATGTAGAAAACTGGCCAGGAGATTCTGATGGCCTTCAAGGTCCAGAGCTAATGATGAGAATGGAAGCCCACGCAAAACAATTTGATGTTGAAATTATCAATGATCATATTGAAAGCGTAGACCTATCTATCAATCCCTTCTTATTAAAAGGCAATAAAGAATACTCTGCTCAATCTATAGTTATAGCTACAGGTGCATCAGCTCAGTATTTAGGACTAGAGTCGGAGCAAGCTTTTCTAGGAAAAGGCGTTAGTGCTTGTGCAACTTGTGATGGGTTTTTCTATAGAGACAAAGAAGTTGCAGTCATTGGTGGTGGCAATACTGCCGTTGAAGAAGCTCTCTATTTAAGTAATATATGCTCAAAGGTTTATTTGGTTCACAGAAGAGATTCATTTAGAGCTGAGCAAATTCTTCAAGATAGAGTTTTTGCAAAAGAGAAGGAAGGAAAAATAGAGGTTATTTGGAACAACCAACTAAAAGAAGTTTGTGGAAATGAGTTGGTAGAAGGTATTGAACTTGATAAAGCTGGATTTTTAAATGTTGAAGGAGTTTTTATCGCTATTGGACACAAACCAAATACTGATATCTTTGAGAATCAACTAGATATGAATAATGGTTATATTCAAATAAAGAGTGGTTTAGAAGGGAATGTAACTGCGACAAGTATCCCGGGTGTTTTTGCCGCTGGTGACGTAGCTGACTCGGTTTATAGACAAGCTGTTACTTCAGCTGGGTTTGGATGTATGGCAGCTTTAGATGCTCAAAAATTTATTGAAGAGTCTTCTTGAGAACAGAGTTTTTTTAAAGAAGATAACAAAGCATTCTTTTTTTTTAGCGTGAAAGAAGAAAATAATAGCGGTTGCTGAATTAACTAAAAATGACTGATTACAAATTCTTAAAAATAGAAAGAAAAAAAGAAACATATAAGATTCTTATAAATAGGCCAAGAAGCTTGAATGCCTTGAGTACGAAAACACTTAAAGAAATAACTTCTGTATGTAATGAAATCGCACTGAATAGAAAGATTAAGTTTGTTGTGTTTGGCTCTACTTCTAAAAATTTTTCTGCTGGCGCCGATTTGAAAGAAAAAAATACTAAGTTGAGTCTAAGTAATGCCTGGCATGAAAACTCTGGAAGAAAATGCATAGATGCTATTTTAAACTTGCCGCAAATATCTTTTTGTCAAATTGAGGGATATTGTTTAGGAGGAGGAGCTGTTATCGCAAGTGCCTGCGATTTTAGATTGGGTCAAAAAAATTCAATTATTGGATATCCTGAAATTGAACTAGGAATGAATTTAAGTTGGTTTGGTTTGCCTCTAGCAATAAGCGCAATGGGGCTAGCAAATGCTAAATTAATGATAATGAGTGGAGAAAAGCTAGACTGCGAAGAAATGCTTAATAATGGATTTTTAAGTGATACATATGAAGTGCATCAAAAGGAGCAATGCCTAAAAAAATGGCTTGGTAAATTCAATAACCTCCCTGAATTGCAATTAAAAATGATCAAGAAAAGCGCTAATGAGATTGCTCTATCTGGAGCAAAAGGCATTATGCATATGGAATTTGATCAATTCCTATTGGCCAAGAAATAGTTAGAATTGATCTAATCTTTCTTTAGCTTGGTTGTACTCACTAACCATTTCGTCTACAGCGTCCTGAACAGACGGAGCTGTTTTGATTGCTCCAATACCCTGCCCTGATCCCCAAATGTCTTTCCATGCTTTTGAAGAGTTATCTTTTTTAGCTATAGCACTGCTACTAAAGTTCATGTCGTCTTTGCTTCCAGATGTATGCTCTTCTGGATCTAACCCGGCAGCAACCACACTTGGTCTAAGGTAGTTTCCTTCAACTCCTGTGAAAGTGGCGCTATACATAATGTCATCGGCTGTACTATCGATGAGCATTTGTTTGTAGCCAGGCGATGCATTAGCTTCTTCAGTGGCGATAAATTTAGTACCTACATATGCAAAATCAGCTCCCAAAGCAATGGCTGAAAGAACAGATGACCCTTCGGAAATACTTCCCGATAAGGCAATTGGCCCATCAAAGAATTCTCTAATTTCTCTCACTAATGCAAATGGACTCAAGGTACCTGCATGTCCGCCGGCTCCAGCACAAACTAAGATCAAACCATCAGCTCCTTCGGAAAGAGCTTTTTTAGCATGCCTAACATTTATAACATCATGCATTACAACTCCACCATAACTATGTACAGCTTCAGTAACAAATTTAGGAGCTCGTAAACTAGTAATGACGATTGGAACCTTATGTTTCACACATACTTCCATATCATGTTCTAAACGATCATTAGAACTATGACAGATTTGATTCACTGCAAATGGGGCAACTTTTTTTTCAGGGTTTGCTTTTTTATACGCTTCCAATTCAGAAGAAATTCTTTCAATCCAAACTTCTAGCTGATCAGCTGGTCTTGCATTTAAAGCCGGGAAAGATCCTACAACTCCTGCTTTGCATTGGGCAATGACTAGTTCAGGGTATGAAACTGTAAAAAGTGGAGCTCCAATAACAGGGATCCTTGTGTTGTTTTTTAATAATTCTCTAATATCCATATTTTTCCTTTTATTGAGAAGATACCCAAAAAACAATAATTGCCGTAACGACTATTAAGACAATGACTGAGATCAAAGCATCTATTTTACTATCTTCGCCAGAAGCTTTTTCGTCAAATTTAGGTTCTTGATTATCTTGCATGATTAATTTTTTAGTCTAATTCTTCCTACTTGCTCACCTTTCAGAATCTTGTCAATTTCTGAAACCAATCCATCAAGTGAAACTTCTGCTATTTGATCATTTATATCTTCTAATTTCCACTCAGTTGCAAAATTGTTCCATATTTCTTTCTTTACTTCTAACAAGCTTTCTGCAGAATCTACTCCGAACAGAGAAAGACCTCTAAGAATGAATGGAAAGATACTTGTGTTCAAATCCAATCCTCCAACCATTCCGCAACAAGCTATCGCAGCCCTCTGATGCGTTTGAGTAATTAGGTTTGAAAGAATATTGCCTCCAACTGCGTCAATTCCCCCAACCCATCTAGGTTTTTGAAGAGGATTTTTCATTTCATGATCAAATTCATCTCTGGCTATTACTTCTTTAGCTCCAAGTGAAATCAATAAATCTTTTTGATCTGCTTTTCCGGATATAGCCACCACATCAAAACCTAATTTAGAAAGCAACATTACAGAAACAATACCTACGCCTCCGGTAGCGCCTGTAATAAAAACTTCACCATCTTCAGGTTTTAATCCATGAAGTAAAAGTTTTCTTGTGCACAAGCCAGCAGTTAATCCAGCTGTTCCATAAGCCATTGCTTCTGAAAGTTCTAAATTATCTGGTTTTTTAATGATCCAATTATCAGGAACTCTTATGTACTCAGAAAATCCTCCAGACGTATTCATGCCCATGTCGTAACCGGTAACAATCACTTCATCACCCTTATTGAATAATTCAGATTGAGACTCCTCTACGATTCCTGAAGCATCAATACCGGGAGTATGTGGAAAATTTCTAGAAACTCCTTTATTACCCGATGCAGATAAGGCATCTTTAAAATTAAGAGAAGAATAAAGAACTTTGATCAAAACCTTACCCTCTGGCAAATCATCAATAGACATTTCCTTAACATTACATTCAAATCCATTTTCCGTTTCTTGAGTAACCAAAGCTTTAAAATTCATAATTTGTCTATATTTTTAAAAAAACTATTAAACCTGATTCATAGCTATTTTGAAACAAGTAATAGCAAACCGTTCTGCATTATTTTTGTGCGTAGAAAAATTTTAATAATTAAAAATGCTCTTCGAGAGTGCATATATCTCTCTAAATCTTGAAATTGAGTTAATTTAAACCCAAAATTTACCAAGTAAAATATCTTTTTTATTAACTAAATGGAGATGTTATGAATAAATTAAAACTAGTTATTATTAGTTTGTCATTGAGTACTTGTTTCAGGAATCAGTTCTGCTGTTTCTGTATCAGGAAATGCTCAATTACAATCCGACTATATTTGGAGGGGTATGACGCAAAATAGTGGTGATGCTTCTGTAAATGGCGGAATAGATGTTGAGTTTGATAGCGGTATTTACCTTGGAACATGGGTTGCATCTGTTGCATCAGGTTCTGAAGTTGATTATTACGGCGGATATGCAGGTTCAATGGGTGATATCGGTTACGATATTGGATATGTAAAGTTTGATTATCCTGCTACTGCTGGTGGTGGAGCCGATTTTGAAGAACTGTATCTTAGGTATTAGACCTCCCTATGGGCATAGGCATTATCTTTAGCTCTTGGCATGGACGAAGATGGAGGAGCAGCAGGAGACACTATACGGACTTGGTATCGCTGACAATCTCGAGGTTTCCTATGGATTTGACTTAGGAGAGGGTTCAGTAGGACTTAGCCTACGGAGAATACGATGATATCGGAGACTATTACGCGTTGTAACTTATGGCTTAGATATCATTAGGTGACCTCTCTGTAACTCTCGGGTACTCAGACTTCTCAGATGATGCTTCTACATGACGGTGGAGGCACAGGAAAAGACGAGGAAGCATTTTTCATCAGCGTAGGCCTCTTGTAATTTAGTTGTTTCATACAACTGAAACTTAAACCCCCCCTTCTCCCCCTGGGGGGTTTTTTGTGTCTGTTAGATACGCAAACCACCACATACTGTATTTTGAAACCAAATTCAAAAGTGACACTTTGTCTTGCAATCCTTAAAAAAAGAGGGTAGTCAGTTTATAAAAAAAGCTGTCACACTTGTTTTATATGGTGTCTAATCGATTTTTTTAATATCAATTTAATGGAGATGATATGAATAAAGTTAAACTAGCAATAGTTGGAATGGTATTAGTTATTTCTTCTGGAATTACTTCTGCTGCCTCTGTCTCTGGAAATATGACTCTTACGAGTGATTATATCTGGCGTGGAATGACTCAAACTAAAGGCGAACCATCTATTATGGGTGGCTTGGATGTAGGTTTTGATAACGGTATCTATGTAGGTACCTTTGCAGCAGCTACTAACTTTGGTAATGAGACAATGGAGCTTGATTATTATGTGGGATACGCTGGAGAAGCTGGTGGTATTAGCTATGACATTGGTCACGCTGAAATATCTTACCCAGGTGGAACTGGTGATTTTGCCGAAACATATTTAGGCTTAGATCTCATGGGCATCGGTTTATTTTTTGCTGAAGGAGATGAGTTCGGAGATTATATGGAAGTTTCATATGGCCTAGAATGGGGGTCCTGGAACTGTTGATCTCTCTTATGGAGACTATGAAGACTCAGGAACTAACATCTTAGT
>CASICS010000008.1 GCA_949373255.1 uncultured SAR86 cluster bacterium
CATAATTTGAGAACGCCTTTAAATGCGATTATTGGCTATAGTGAAATATTAATGGAGGATTTCGAAGATGATCTATCGGAAAGTTGCATTCAAGATTTGAACAATATTCTTTCTCTTTCTAGGGACACAGAAAAAGCTATAGAAAAATTTGTAGATTTTATCAAAGGAGATTTGAAGCCTGAACCTTCGGAAGATTCAGGAGTAAGCAACATAAAGAATGCAGAGTCTCTCTTTAAATCACTAGGTGACTTAGATTATAGTTTAGAAATAGATGAAAACTTAAAAAATGCAGACATTTTGATAGTAGATGACAACGTAACAAATTGTGAAGTCCTGCAAAGAAGATTAGGGCAACATGGCTTAGAGTGTCGAGTCGTATATAACGGTACAGATGCAATTAAAGAAGTTAGTCGCCAAACTCCCGACTTAATTTTATTAGATGTAATACTTCCTGATATAAATGGATTGGAACTTTTAAAAGAGTTTAGGTCAGATCACAGCGCAGATGATCTCCCTATTATAATGGTTTCAGCATTCAATGACGTAGATAGCACGGCAAAATGTATAAAATTGGGAGCAACAGATTATCTTCCTAAACCTCTCAATGGGACTATTCTAATGGCTAAAGCAGTTGCCAGTTTAGAAGCTAAATATTTTCGAGAGGCAAACAAAAAGTTATTAGAAGAACTTCATATTAGAGCAACTACTTGCCCGTTAACCGGGATATTTAATAGGAAAGTTGTATTTGATCATGGAGAAGAATGCTTCACTCAAATAAAGGAAGGCAAAAGCCCAGGCTTTTCGTTGTTATCGATAGATATTGATTTTTTCAAGAAAGTTAACGATACATATGGCCACCCTGGCGGGGATGTCGTGATAATTGCTTTAGCGAAGTTATTAGAAGAAAAGGGCGGATCAAATATTGTTGGAAGAGTGGGCGGTGAAGAATTTATGGCTATCATTATGGATGATGTGGATCAATCTATTGAAGATTTTTGCTCCTCACTAAGAAATGATATAAATAATTTAAAAATACCATTTCAAGATATAAGTATTAATATTAATATTAGTGGCGGCGTAGCACATTCTTTAAATTCTACTAATTTTGAAGAAATGGTTAACCTAGCCGATGAGAGGCTTTACAAGTCTAAAGAGAATGGAAGAGATCAAATTACATTTGATTAAATAAGGAGATAGATATGCCAAAAATTTTATATGTAGAAGATAACGAAATGAATAGAGACATGTTAGGAAGAAGATTAACAAGAAGAGAATATGAAGTTATTTTTGCTTTTGATGGACAAGAAGGACTTGATAAGATGAAGTCAGAAAGTCCTGATTTAGTTCTTATGGATATGGGTTTGCCTGTTTTAGATGGCTGGGATGCCACAACTAAAGCTAAAGAAGATCCAGAAATTTCTTCAATACCAATAATTGCTTTAACGGCTCATGCAATGGAATCCGACAGGCAAAAAGCATTAGATTGTGGAGCTGACGATTTTGATACCAAGCCTGTAGACTTCAAAAGACTTCTAGAAAAAATAGAAGCTAAGCTATAAATTATTTTTCTTTAAGAATTTTTGAAACCAAACCAGGCAATTGGTTTATAGACACTTCATCTTTCTTTATCAAGGCCTCTACATTTTTATTCAATAATTCAGCCTGAACATCAGTTAAATCTTTTCCAGAATAAACAAGAACATTAGGACGATCTTCTTCTTTTTTTAATTCAATTAAGTTCTCTAAAAATTCAAAGCCATCCATTCTTGGCATTTCTAAATCCAATACAATTAAAGAGGGATCTTTATCTAACTTTGTTAAACCTTCTTTCCCATCTTTAGCCAGGACAGGATCATAACCAGCATCAATGAGAGATCTTTTAAGAATATCTCTTGTATTTGCATCATCATCTACAATAAGAATTGTTTTATTTTCATTATTCTCACCTATCAGTTTAGATACCGTTTTAAGAAATTTAGCTCTATCTATTGGTTTAGTAAGGTAGTCATCAGCTCCTAATGAAGAGGCGAGCTTGTCTTGAGACATTTGACTTACCATTACAACAGGAATGTCTTTCAAATCTTCATCTGATTTACATTCCTTTAAAATAGACCACCCATCTCGTCCAGGCATAAGAACATCTAGTAAGATAAGTTTCGGCTTCAACTCTCTAATCATTTTCAAGCCTTGCTCTCCATCAGTTGCGCCGATCAATCTCATGCCAGCTTTAACAATAGTTCTTCTAATCAGATCATGCATAGCAACATCGTCATCGATTAATACACAAATACTTTCATCATTAATGTCACCAGCTATGCCATCATCTAAATCTTCCTGATCGCTAGAAATTCTTGGGACTGATATTATAAAGACGGATCCTTTTCCTTTTTCGCTCGAAACACTAACATCTCCTCCCATAAGCTCTGCAAATCTTTTGCTAATTGGAAGACCTAGACCAGTTCCTCCATGAGTTGCAGAAGTCGACCTTTCAGCTTGAGTATATTCTTCAAACACTTTGGCAACTCCCTCCGCACTCATGCCTTCTCCATCATCAGTAACCTTAAAATCAATCATTTCAATATCATCTTTTATCGAAGAACTTACATCTAAAGTAACCAAGCCAGAATTTGTAAATTTAAATGCGTTGCTTAAGAAGTTAGTAACACACTGTCTAAGTTTAGTTTCATCTTGAGTCATGGAGCCAATAGCATCTTGAATATCAATTTTAAAACCGTTGTCATTTTTTGAAGCAAGCGGTGCATTTACATCCTTTAAAGTTTCAACTAACTTTTCTATTTCAAAACTAGTGAGATAAAGCTCCATTTTACCTGCCTCTATTTTCGATAAGTCCAACACATTATTAATAAGGGATAACAAGTGAGTTCCTGCAGAAGTAATTTTTTTAAGATCTGGCATTAAATCTTCATATCCTAAGTCTTCACATTCTTCATATAGCATCTCACCATATCCAAGAATTGCATTTAAAGGTGTTCTTAATTCGTGACTCATATTTGCAAAGAACTTACTTTTTTGTGCATTTGCCTCTTGGGCTTCATCTCGAGAGTCTTCCATTTCTTTAGTTCTTGAGTCTATAAGAACTTGGACTTCATCAGCCATTCTTGAAAAGGCTAGCGTCATTAGCTCTACCGATGCATCTTCACTAGAAGCTTCTTCACTGCTGGATGCGAGGTCCTGCATCTTCTTAATATCGTTTAAAATTAGCGTTCTAGAGTCTCCCTCAAGCTCATCTGCAAGAATAGACATTTTCTCTATTATCGCCTCATCCCTTTCTTTTCTCCTTCTCGCTTGCTCATCTCTTATATTCTCCATCTCAGTTAAATGGCCTCTATAAATTTCTAAAGCTTTTGCCAACTGACCAACTTCATCGTCATCTGACCTGAGAAGCCCTGTTCTTTCAGGCATTGTTTTTGTTAAATCTCCACCCGTTAAAGCTTCCAAAACTTCTATAGCCTTATTTATAGAACCAAAAGTATTAGCTGAAATTAAAGAAGTAATTAGTATTACTAAAAAAATTACTATAAAAATTAAAAAGAAAATAAGGTTTAAGATATTATTTTCTTGGGCAATGCTTTCTGTCTCGTCTTTGAATATAAAAAATTGGGCTTTTTCCGCTGAAAGGTAGGAGCTCAATGGGAGCAAGGTCATTGAAGATCCTAATTCACTATCTCTTATATTAGTTCTATTTCCATAGGTTGAAAGATACTCCTCAGCCTTTTCTACAAACAACCCTAATTCATTCTTGCTTCCAAATGACTCCTCATCTTCTTTATCTAAGGCAGAAGCATATCTAGCATAATCATCGCCTAAAGAAATAATTCCCTTAGGAGTTCGAACAGCAGAAACTAACTCAAATTCATCTCCAAAGGTTTCTAGAGATTTTCTTATATCAATCCCCATGATAATTATTGCTTCGGCATTTCTTCCAAAAGCCTTGATGGGAAAAGCCATAGTTTGATTCAAAGTTGAAATTTCTTTTTCTGAAACATCAGAAATAGTTGAAAGGGTTCTTCTTGGTCTTTTAGCTGCCTCGCCAAGGTAGTTACCTAAGTCATCGGAAAAATCTGGATTTGCCTTTGGATTACAAGGATCTATCCCGGATAGATCTAAAGCGCTGCTGCAATAAAATCTTTCACCATCTGGATAATATGCCATTACATAACTCAAATTACCTTCATCGAGATCGAACTCGAACATTAGGTCCAATAAATAACTAGCTTCCCCAGCATTTCTCTTTGTAATAAATTCTATTAAGGGATTATTGTATTCATGATCGGGAGAAGATAGTTCTTCTTCAGGATAAATTTCATTTTCGGGATCCCAAAAAGTTCCTCTTTCTCCAGAAGGCAGCCAACTTGAAATAGGATCGAAAGACGTTTCTAAAGTTTGGAACCAGGCAGCTTCATATGTCGTAACCAAAGATTCTGATGAAAATTCTCTTTGAGTATCTTCTCTCCATGAGTACAGACCATAAAGCACTGAAGCCAGTAGAATATTGCCTACTAAGCCGATCAAAATCAGTGTAGTTCTAATACGCATTTAGCGTTTTGTTCCTGTATTTATATAATTGGATCTATTGGACTTTAAAGACCATTTTTACTTGAACATCATTAACTTTGACAGATACTCCTTCGTAAACGGGAGGCTCATACAAATATTTTCTTATAGATTTCATCGCTGCTCTTTCAAACAATCCAGCTGGCTCACTTTCCACAACATAAGGATCTATAACTGATCCATCTGTATCAATGTCAAACTCAACTAGTACATAACCGTCCTTAGCAAGCCTAAGAGCTTTTCTTGGAAATTTAGCTGGTTGTGAATAAACTCTTTTAACTTCTAATTCTACCTTGTCGTCTTCTCCTACATATCCAGATTCTGATAAAGAAAGGCTGCTAAAAATAGAAATAAATATACTTAATATTATTAGCTTCATGCTTGTTTTTTTAATGACTTTAATCATTTTGGTCTCCTAAATAAAAAAAAACATTATAAAACGTATAAATTTGCACGTAAAATACTTATTAATGGAAAGAAAAATAGGAGATATGTTACTGAATCAAAGATACTGGGATATATTTTCAGTGTCTGATGATTGTTCTATTAAGGAGGCATGTCAAATTATGGATGATAAGAAAATAGGCGCATTGCTTGTGCATTGCCCTGAAAGTGGAAATCCTCAAGACTTAAAAGGCATCTTGACTGAAAGAGATATAATTGAGCTAATCGCCAGAAAAAATGTGGATATAGGAGACTTTCAAGTTAAAGATATAATGTCTGAAAAAATTATAAGCGTCACATCTGAAGAAACAGCTGGGGATGCATTAAATCTTATGATTGAGAATCAAATAAGACATCTAGCCGTTATGGAAGATGAAAATCTCGTTGGAGTTCTTTCAATGAGAGATATTCTTAAAAAGAATTAATAACTTAAGTCTTTGCTTGATATCAAAGATGGCGATGCTTGATTTAATTTTTTTGGGTAATCGCTTGTAAAATGCAAACCTCTGCTTTCAAGTCTTCGACTAGCACTTTCTATTACAATTCTTGCTACCAAAACTAGATTTCTTAATTCAATAAAGTCAGAACTTATTTCATAATTTCTATAAAACTCTTCAACTTCGTCATGAATGAGCTTTATTTTTTCTTTTGCCTTTTTCAATCTATCATCGCTTCTTACTACTCCAACGTAGTCCCACATTAAACGTCTGGTTGCGTCCCAGTTATGAGAGATGACTATATTTTCTCCAGCTCTAATAACTTTAGAATTATCCCAATTTGATAAGTTATGAGAACTTTCAGCAAAATTTATTTTAATGTCACTAGCAGCAGATTTTGCAAAAACCACACACTCCAATAAAGAGTTACTAGCCATTCTGTTAGCTCCATGAAGGCCAGTGCAGGAAGTTTCGCCAATGACATAAAGCGAGTTTATGTTTGTTCTTCCTTTTAAATCAGTCTTAACTCCACCACATGTATAGTGTGCAGCCGGTACGACGGGAATAGGTTCTTTAGTAATGTCGAAACCAAATTCGAGACATTTGGTGTAAATGGCAGGAAAAGATTTCTTAATTTCCTCTTCATTCTTGTGACTTATATCCAAATAGACACAATCTTTGCCGGTTTTTTTCATCTCTTCATCAATTGATCTGGAAACAACATCTCTAGGAGCTAATTCTTCTCTAGAATCATAATCTTTCATGAATTCTTTATGCTGATGATTGATTAACTTTGCCCCTTCTCCCCTTAATGCTTCGCTTATTAAGAACGATTTAGCTTCAGGATGATAGAGACATGTAGGATGAAACTGATTAAATTCCATATTAGATAAAGTACAACCTGCTCGCCAAGCAAGAGCAAAACCATCACCACTAGCTCCGTCTGGATTGCTCGTATAAAGATATATTTTACTTGCTCCACCGGTAGCTAATACTGTTGAGCTTGCGGAGATTGCGATGACTTTTTCTTTTACTTTGTCGAAAACATAAGCTCCTTTACAGATCTGATCTTCGGTAATTAAATCAACAGCAAGATGATTTTCTAGAATAGTTATGTTTTTATTTTTAAGAACCTTTGCGGCCAGAGAATCAGATACTTCTTTACCGGTTGTGTCCGCTGCATGAATAACTCTTCTATGTGAGTGACCACCTTCTTTGGTTAAATGATAGTCGATGCCACTTTCATTTTTAGTAAAACTAACGCCTGAATCTATCAACCATTTAATTGCAGACTTTCCGTTTTCTATACAAAATCTTACAGCTGTTTCGTCGCATAGTCCGTCTCCGGCAATTAATGTATCTTTGATATGACTTTCAGTGGTGTCATTCTCAGCTAAAACTGCAGCGATTCCTCCCTGCGCGTACCAAGTCGAGCTATCGACAAAAGTTTCCTTTGATATAAGCGTTACTTTGAAATCTTCTGCTAATTCTAAAGATACAGTTAAGCCAGCTGCTCCGCTACCAATGACTAAAATATCCGTATTTTGTTTCATTTAAATAAATAATTTGATCAATAGAGCGACTATGACAATTGAAATAATTGCTATAAAAAATATTTTAAAAAAAGGAGAACTTCTTTTGTTCCAATTAATTCGATCGGATCTATTTCTTTGTCTAGCTGACGCCCTTATAGGGCCAATAAGGAAGAATACCGCTAAAGATCCAATAATTAATATGCCAAAAAAAACATTATTTAAATCCACTAGCGACTTCTGAGCTTAGAAAGCAGTCTTAACATTTCTAAATATAGCCAAATTAAAGTCACCATGAGAGAAAAAGCTCCAAACCATTCCATATATAAAGGCGCTCCGTGCTCAGCTCCTTGTTCAATAAAGTCGAAATCCAAAACTAGATTCAAAGCTGCTATGGCTACGACGAAAAGACTGAATCCAATTCCAAAAAGACCATTAGAATGAATGAATCCAATACCTGACCCAAACATATTCATCACCATACTAACGACATAAAGCAAAGCAATGCCCATAGTTGCTGAAACAATCATCAGTCTAAAATTTTCTGTAGGTTTTATAACTCCAGTTTTATATAAAACTAACAAAGAGGCTAAGGTTCCTAAAGTCAAACCAACTGCTTGAATAACTATCCCAGGAAATTGAAGTTCGAATATTGCGGAGATTGCTCCTAAAAATAAACCTTGAGATAGAGCGTATAAAGGGGCAGTGATTGGAGCCCAAGTTTTCTTAAAAATAGTAGCTAAGGCGAATATAAAACCAAAAATTGCCCCACCTATTGCAATTGGCATAACAGTTTCTGGAAGACCTGTGGAGAAAAACTGATTCCATGTATACGATGCTGTAAGAACTACAAGCAAGAGTAAAATACCCGTTTTATTTACAGTTCCCTGAAGGCTCATGGTTCTGCCGGACAAAGAGTCAGGCGTGAAGTTAGAAAAAGTTGCATCATTCATAGCAGGATTTCCGGATCTGCCGAACATATTTAAAGCGCTGTGTTTAGACATAATTTAGTTATTTAGTTAATTAAGATATTTTATATCAAGTTTAAAAAAAATTAAGGAATAAGCCAATTACTGATTAAATCGCCATTAGACCAATCAAAGGAAGATCTCCGATGACCAGCTCCTTTTAAAAAAAGAAATTCTAAATAATCAAATTTAAAAAGAATCACAGCGAAATTTTTATAACCATCTTCAATTTTTATTTCTTCTTTAATAATGTCATATCCTTCGGGAGCTATAATTTCCTTTCCAGGAGAGCTTGAAACGGAGTAACAGATTTTTGACATTTCTCTTGATTGATTCCATGCATTTTTAGAAATTTCATCATTTTGATGAATCTTAATTTGACCATTCAATCTAATCTGTATCTTCAAACTCGGGTCATACCCGTGAATAGCAGAAGAAGGCTGTTTAATTATTTGATTAATTTTATTTGACCGGCTATCGGTATGAAACCTTAAAAATCTTTGTTCTTTATTAAACTCTCTTAAAACCACAGTTCTGGAAGATATTTTTTTATTTATAAAGGTTGATAAGGTGGGGGTATGAAACAAAGATTTGCTATCATCGACAGCATTAGAAAATATATTCTCAGCTTCTGATAGAGTTAAATCTAAAGAGTTATAAAATTTTATTTTTTCGTTCACTTTTTTTAATAATTATTGTGTCTAGCTTAAACTACAAATAATGGATATTTCATATATTTTAGACGATTTAAACCCAATTCAGCGTGAAGCTGTCACAGAAGAATTACCTTATTCTTTGGTATTAGCAGGTGCTGGCTCAGGTAAAACCAAGGTTATCACTCATAAAGTAGCATGGCTTTGTAAAGTAAAAGAAATCAATCCTTTGTCTTTAATGACCGTTACATTTACAAACAAAGCAGCTAAAGAAATGCGTGGCAGAATTGAATCAATTTTAGGAGAGCAATTAAATCAAATGTGGTGTGGAACATTTCATGGACTATTTCATAGAATGTTAAAAATGCATTGGGAAGAAGCAGGGCTTGTTAAGTCTTTTACGATCCTAGATGGTGACGATCAAAATAGAGTCATTAAAAGAGTCATAAAAAAAATGAACTTGGACGAAGCTACTTGGCAGCCAAGACAGACTCAGTGGTTTATAAATAAACAAAAAGATGAGGGAAGAAGAATTGCTAAACTTCCTAATAAAGCCACTTATGTAGAAGAAAAAATGGCCGACATTTATTTAGAATATCAAAAAACATGTGAAGAAGAAGGCGTTATAGATTTTGCGGAAATACTTTTGCGTTGCCATGAAATGCTAACCAAAAATCCAAATCTTTTAAATCATTATCAAAAAAGATTTCAACATATTTTAGTAGATGAATTTCAAGATACTAATGAGATTCAATACCTTCTTTTAAAACAGTTAGTTGGTAACGAAGGTCAGATGACCGTGGTCGGAGACGATGACCAGTCAATATATAGCTGGCGAGGTGCAAAAAGTTCAAATATTAATAGGTTTATAAATGATTTTAAAGGCGTTAAAACCCTAAAGTTAGAGCAAAATTATCGATCCACTACTAATATTTTATCTGCCGCAAACGCAGTTATTAGAAATAATCCTGAAAGACTGGGAAAGGAGCTATGGACCGAAAAAGAGGAAGGAGAATTAGTTAAAATATACCGAGCTTTTAACGAAAGAGATGAAGCAAAATTTATAGTCGACATAATCAAAAGCTGGATGGATGAAGGACGAAGTCTTTCAGAATGCGCAATTATTTACCGTTCAAATGCCCAATCAAGGATTTTAGAGGATTCTATTTTAAGAGCAGAATTGCCTTACAGGATATATGGTGGAGTAAGATTTTATGAGCGACTAGAAATAAAAAATGCCTTGGCTTACGCAAAACTAGCGCTAGATCAAAATAATGATACGGCCTTTGAAAGAATAATAAATGTACCTACAAGAGGTATTGGTGCAAAAACTATGGATCAAATAAGAGAAGCCGCCAGGGAAGAAAACTCTTCTTTGTATGTAGCAGCTCAAAATTTTGCCAATTCTTCGGGTCCTAAAATTGCAAACTCCCTAAAGATTTTTTTTGAGTTAGTTGAAAAGCTTTCAGAAAGTGCTGAAAAAAAAGAAATAGAAGGGTTCTTTGAAGAGTTACTCGACAACACAGATCTAAAAAAATTCCATGGAAAAGAACCTGGAGAGAAAGGCAGATCAAGGGTGGAAAACCTCGAAGAATTAATTTCTGCAGCAGCCGGATTTTTTTCTATTGGAGAAGATGCAGATGACGAAAGATCGCAACTAGAAATGTTCTTAGATCAAGCATCACTTGATGCTGGAGAAAATCAAGCTAAAGAAAATGAAGATGCTATTCAAATGATGACACTGCATTCTTCTAAAGGACTAGAATATTCAGTAGTTTTTGTGGCGGGCTGTGAGGAGGGACTATTCCCTCATAAAAGGTCAACTGAAGATCCTAAGCAATTAGCGGAAGAAAGAAGACTTTGTTATGTAGGAATGACGAGAGCTATGGAGAGGTTATATTTAACTTATGCAGAAGTTAGAAATGTTTATGGTGTAGATGGCTTTAGTCCAGCTTCAAGATTTTTAAAGGAGATACCAGATGAATTTAAATATGAAATTAGAATGGCCTCTGAAAATATTAGCAAATCAAAAAGTTTTTCTCCTAAAATAGTAGGGGGTACCGATCACAAGGTTGGGGGATTTGCTCTAGGCGATAGAGTCGGTCACCCATCATTTGGAGAAGGTGTAATATTAAATTACGAAGGTGACGGATCTAATGCTAGGGTTCAAGTTAATTTCGATCAAGAGGGGACTAAATGGCTAGTTTTAAGCTTTGCAAAGTTAAACAAAATTTAATAATTCTTTTATCGAGTATTTTTTTATTTTCCTGTTCTCCAGAGCAAATATCAAATACTTCAAACGAAATAAAAGAAACATTTAAGTGGAGAATGGTCACCACTTGGCCAAAGAATTATCCAGGTGTCGGCCTAGGTGCTGAAAATCTTGCCAAGCTAGTCGATGAAATGAGCGATGGTAGATTACAGATAAAAGTATTTGGAAATGGAGAATTGGTTCCAGCCTTAGAAGTCTTTGATACCGTTTCAAGAGGAAGTGTAGAAATGGGCCATGGGGCGTCTTATTACTGGATTGGAAAAGTTCCCGCAGCACAATTTTTTACTGCCATTCCTTTCGGATTAAATGCTCAAGAAATGAATGCCTGGCTTCATTATGGTGGTGGTCAAGAGCTTTGGGAAGAGTTATACGAGCCTTTTAATTTAATCCCAATGGCCGGCGGCAATACTGGCGTTCAAATGGCAGGTTGGTTTAATAAGGAAATAAATTCACTAAATGATTTGAAAGGTATTCGTATGAGAATTCCTGGAATGGCTGGAGAGGTATTTACTAGAGCTGGGGGAGAAGCTGTTTTAATGCCAGGCAGTGAAATCTTTACAAATTTACAAACTGGCGTTATTGATGCTGCAGAATGGATTGGTCCATACAATGATTTAACTTTTGGCTTTCATCAAGCAGCTAAATATTATTACTATCCAGGTTGGCACGAACCAGGACCAACTCTTGAAACTTTAGTTAATAAAGAGGCGTTCAATTCTTTACCAAAAGATCTTCAAGTTATTCTAGTTACTGCTTCAAGAGCAGTTAATCAAGATATGCTTGATGAATATACTGCGAGAAATAATCAAGCATTAATATCTTTAATAAATGATCATGGAATTGAGTTAAGAAAATTACCTGACGATGTTTTGGCAGAGTTTAAGAAGATTACAGACGAACTTTTATTAGAAATGATCGAAAAAGATGACGCTTCAAGAAAAATTTATAAATCGTTATCTGAATTTCAGAAAAATGTTTCTGATTATCATGAGATTTCTGAAAAAGCTTTATACGAACTTCGTTAATTAATTTTTTTAATTATTAGGATTCCAATTGAAGTTGAAAAAATAAATCTTAAAGAGAATAAAAGAGAAGCAGGTAAAGATAACCACCAAAGAAGATAAATGTTCAGAATTTCGTTTAGTGAACCAAACCATTGAAAAAGATCGAGAGCAACTTGCCAATATTCTAAGAAATAATCTTCAACGGTTATTGGACTGACAAATAGACTGTGTATAAAAAACAGAACCAGATAAAAATCTCCCCAAATTAAAAAATAACCTAAACTCTTTAAAAAGTTATGCATCTGCCAGAGTTTTCACTTTTCTCCATACTCTTAAAATATTTCCATTTAGTATCTTTTGTAAGTCTTCTTTTGAATAACCTCTATTCAATAATTCCTCAATTAAATTAGGAAATTTAGAGACATCATTTAAATCATCAGGCAGCGGCACTTCACCGTCAAAATCTGATCCAAGACCTACATGATCAATTCCTACAAGATCTCTTACTCTGTCGATATGATCAGCAACATTTTTAACTGAAACTTTAATATCTGGATTCGCTTTCCGATCAACTACAAAATCAGAACCAAAACAAATTTGAATCACTCCATTATTCTTTGCCAGCGCAATTAACATTTCATCAGAAACATTTCTCTCCCACCCAGGAGTAAAATGACGAAGAGAGGAGTGAGTAGCAACAACCGGAGCTTCACTTAATTCAAGAACTTGCATAAAAGCTGCATCCGAGACATGAGAAATGTCGATCATTACACCTTGTTTATTCATTTCTTCAACGACTTTAATGCCAAACGGACTAAGTCCTTTCCATCTTTTATTTTCATCATATGATGAATCAGATATGTGGTTACTTTTTGAATGAGCCAGAGTTATGTAATTAACTCCTTTATCAGCAAAATATTTAATATTTTCTAAATTTCCTTCTATAGGTGCTCCGTTCTCTATACCGTAAGCAATTCCAACAATATCTTTTTGTTCTAATTTTTCAATCTGGTCAGGACTATCAATAAATATAAATTTGTCAGGATTTTGATCAATAATATTATTCATCATTTCTATTAAGTTATTCGCTAACTCAAATGATGTACCTTCTTCTTCTGTTTTGGCAGGTATATAAATAGAAAAGAAAGGCAAATTAAGACCTCCTTTCAAGGCTCTTGGATAATCAAAATGAAACGTAGTTAATTCAGTTATATCTTCGCTAGATCCATCATTAGTTTTCTGTCTATAAAGCTGAAAAGGAATATCAATGTGAGTATCAATAATTATAAGTTCTTGACTTAAAGTTTTTGCTTTGTCTAATGAATTGTTTGAACAAGATAAAAATATAAAGGTAGTCAATAAGATAATTTTTTTCATGGATTTAATATACTACAGAAGGAAGAAATGTTGCTAGAGCAGGAAAATAAGCCACCAAGCATAAAACTAAAATTTGAATAATAATAAATGGCACCACACCCTTATAAATAGTTTCTGTCTTTATAGATTCCGGAGTTACGCCTCTTAGATAGAACAAAGCAAATCCAAATGGAGGTGTTAAAAAAGAGGTTTGTAAATTAATTGCAAGCATAATTCCCAACCATAAAGGATCAGCTCCCATAGCTATTAAAATAGGCCCAACAATAGGAACAACGACAAAGCTTATTTCAATAAAATCTAGAATAAACCCAAGCAAGAAAACCAGCGCCATAACTATTAACATTGCACTAAACAGTCCGCCGGGAACGGCATTAAAAATACCAGTAATTAGTTCTTCGCCTCCAAATCCTCTAAAAACCAAAGAAAAAATAGAGGCGCCTATTAAAATCATAAAAACCATTGAAGTGATGAAAGCAGTTTGAGTAACTGCGCTAGATAACACTGAGTTTGATAATTTGCCATGAAAAAAAGTAATAACTAGGGCGCCCATTGCCCCTATACCAGCTGCTTCTGTAGGAGAAGCTACTCCTAAAATAATACTTCCCAATACAGAAAAAATAAGCAAAAACGGGGGAAGAAGAATTGATAACAAAGTTAACAGGGATTGATCTGAATTGTTATCTTCTTCCCAATCAGCAATATCTGTTTTGGATATAGAAAATATAAAATAAAGTGCATAAGCGAAAACTAAAATCAAACCAGGAATGATTGCCGCCATAAATAAATCGCCTACGGAAAATGACTTTGCAGCAAAGTTTCCCATATTCAATTGAGCTTGTTGATAAGCAGTAGCCAAGACATCTCCAAGAATTACTAAAGCAATCGATGGAGGAATTATTTGTCCCAGCGTGCCTGTGGCAGCTATCAAACCAGTAGAAACCTCTTCCGAATAACCCCGGTTCAACATTGCTGGTAATGATATTAAGCCCATAGCAATTACTGTCGCTCCAACAATCCCAGTACTAGCCGCCAGCAAAGCTCCTACTATTACAACGGATATACCCAAGCCACTTTTCAGTTTTCCAAAAAACAAAGACATAGATTCTAAAAGTCTTTCTGCTATTTTAGATTTTTCTAAAATAACACCCATAAATACGAACAAAGGAACCGCAAGAAGAGTGGAGTTATTCATGATTCCGAAAATACGATTGGGAATAGTTCCTAAAAGATACAAATCAAATATTCCAAAAATATGTCCAAGACCTGCAAAAATTAAAGACACTCCGCCCAAAGTAAAAGCTACGGGAAAGCCTAATAGTAAAGTTGCACAAACAACAAAAAATAAAAGCAGAGGTATTAGTTCAATCATTGTTAAAGAGAGATAGTAGTGACGCAAAGCTTTGCATTATTAATATAATGCCAAATATTAAAAGTGTTGTTTTATATAAATAAACAAAAGGCAAGCCTCCAGGTTCAGGAGACACCTCGGTTATCGACCATGAAAATGATACGTAATCATAAGAAAGAATTAAAATCACCCAAGCCATTGGTTGTAAAAAAAATAAATGACCGACTAAATTAATGATTCTTTTATTTTTAATCGACGCACGACGATAAAATATATCCACTCTGACATGTTCGTCTTTTTCCAATGCATAAGCAGAGCACAATAAGAAAGTAATTCCATGCAAGTAAATTACTAACTCCTGCAAGCCAACCACGCCTATACCAAAGACATACCTTAAAAAAACAACGATTGTTGTGAAAATAATCATTAATAAAATTGACCAAGCACTTGCTTTGCCAATGAGGCGTGGAAAAAGTGTAAGTAAAGAATGTATTGTTTGATTAATATTTTTCATAATAAAATTATGATTAAATAACAGTTAATTATGATCATTGTATTATCACCAGCCAAAACCCTTGACTACGAATCTCCTGTAGATGGATTCGATTATACAACGCCTAGCTTTTTAGGTAAGTCAGAGGCGCTGATAAATATCATGCGCTCTTATGAGCCTGATTTTATTTCAGATCTTATGGGTCTAAGCGACAATTTGGCATTTCTAAACTTTGAGAGGTATCAAACTTGGGAAAAAAGAAAAAAACCATCTAATAACGCTAAACAGGCAATTTTTGCATTTAAAGGAGATGTATATCAGGGTTTAGATATAGATACTTTATCTAAAAAGGCTATAACCTATTCACAAGGTCATCTAAGAATTCTCTCTGGGCTTTATGGCTTATTAAAACCATTAGATTTAATTTCTCCATATCGTTTAGAAATGGGAACAAAACTTAAATCAGGTGATATAAATGGCCTTTATGGATTTTGGAAACAAGACTTAACAAAATCTATCAACAAAGATTTAAATAAACAAAAGAACAAAGTTTTGGTTAATTTAGCATCCAATGAATATTTTTCTGCTTTGGATAAAAATACAATAAAAGGGCAAATCATTTCTCCTGTTTTTAAGGATTTTAAAAATGGTGATTATAAAATTATTAGCTTCTATGCAAAAAAAGCTAGAGGAATGATGACTAGATATATTTTAGAAAATAAAATTGAGAAATCAGAAGAAATAAATAATTTTGATTTAGGCGGCTATAAACTTGATAAAAAGTTATCCACCGAGCTTATGCCTACATTTACAAGAAAAGAGAAATAAATTTATTTCGCTGATTTACCGTAGTCTTTAATATCCAGCATATCTTTAAATTCGGGCTCACGTTTTTCTACTCTCGATGTCATTGCTTCCATCATGTCATCTTGAGGAAGCATAGCGCCACTCCAAAGTGCGTTATATTCTAGACCTTCTGCAACAGTGTGATCTCTGGAGAAATTTAAAATAGCTTTTGTTCCATGCAAAGCTAACGGACTCTTTGATGCAATTTCTTTTGCCATTTCCTTCATTGCAGAAAGCATAGCCGCATGATCTTCATAAACCTCATTAACTAGGCCACAGGCATGTGCCTCTTCTGCAGGCATTCTTCTGCCAGTAAAAGCTAGTTCTCTAACTTTTCCTTCCTGAATGACTCTAGGCAATCTTTGTAATGTTCCAATATCTGCTGCCATACCAATATTAATTTCTTGAATGCAGAAAAAAGCATCCTTACTAGCAAAACGAACATCAGTTGCAGTTATTAAATCTAAGCCACCACCAATACAACCGCCTTGAATGCCACATAGAACTGGAATTCTTAATTTTTCTAGTTTTGAAAGCATGCCTTGTAACTCCATGGCTACTCGGTAAAGACCTTCACCATTTCTTGCAGCATCAGGTTTATTATTTTTAGTATCGGAATCACCTGTACCAAGAGTTCCAAAATTTTGTAAGTCCATGCCAGCACAAAAATGTTTTCCAGTAGAAGATAGAATTAGAACCCTAATTGATGAGTCTCTATTAATTTCTTCTAAAACAATTGGTAATTCATTCCAAAAACTATAAGTCATTTTATTCAATTCTTCGCCTTTATTCATTACTAAATGGGCTACACCATTTTCAGATGTGTAATCAAAACTTTCGTATGTCATATTTCTCTCCTAATTTTTTGATTTTAATTCTTTTACTAAGCTTTCTGCAACTTCCTCTAATTCTTCAATTAGATCGTAGGATGTGTGATAAGGCATGACGACTTTCCTGCTCTTTTTACTAAGCCTTTTTAAGCCTTCAGCTATTTCTTCTGCTTTTTCTAGCATTTCATTATTTTCTTCATTCATTATTGGTAGTATCCTCGATAGATATTGTAAATTAAAAACAAATTTTTAAAAATTAATTTAACTTAAATTTAAATGAATAATTCAAAGCTTATTTCGCCCATATCAAATATATTAGAAAATGCTTCGAAGCTAATTTTAGATTTTTATAAAAATAAAAATATAATTCAAAGTTCTTTAAAACAAGATTCTTCTCCTGTTACTGAAGCCGATAAGAGGGCTCACATATTCATAACAAAAGAGTTATTAGAAAATTTTCCTCTGATACCAGTTATTTCTGAAGAAGGTGACGAGAGCGAAGAAATTATTTCAGATTTATTTTGGTTAGTTGATCCTCTCGATGGAACCAAAGAATTTATAAATCAAGGCGATGACTTCACTATAAATATAGCCCTTATTAATAATCAAGAGCCAGTTTTTGGAGCTATATACAAACCTGTGACAGGAGAACTATATATGGGAGGCAAAAATCTTCCTGCTTTCAAGATTCAAAATAAGGTTAAAAATTATTTGAAAACGGAATTAAATGAAATAGCTTGCATAGTTTCTCAAAGTAAAAGCCATGGGAGCGATAAAGAAAATGAGTTTATAAACTCTTTAAGTAAAAAATTTGAAAACAATAAAGTTATTAAAGCTGGCAGCTCTATTAAAATTTGCTTAGTTGCCGAAGGAAAAAGTCATATTTATCCGAGATTTGGAGATGTATATCAGTGGGATATAGCTGCGGGACATGCAATATTGAATGCCTCAGGGGGAGAAATTACAGATTTAAATCTAAAAAAGATCATTTACTCATCATCTCGTAAAAAGAAGCTAAAAGGCTTCTTTGCACTGTCAGAACTATCCTTTTGGAAAGAAAAATTACAATAATTACAATAATTTACAAAAAAAAATAACTTTTTATATGTAAATAACAGTTTTTTGGGTATAAAATCCGCAATTATGGGTAAAGAACTTCAACCTATGGACGTTTCAACTCCAGGCCAAAACCTGGAAGCTTATCTATCGTCTGTTCAAAACATAGCAATTCTTTCTCCAGAAGAAGAAAAAAAACTGGCAGAGGATCTCTACTATAGAAATGATTTGGAGGCAGCTCGTCAATTAGTCATGGCTCATCTAAGATTTGTTGTTCATATTGCCAGGGGTTACTCTGGTTATGGCTTGCCTCAGGCTGATTTAATTCAGGAAGGTAACGTCGGGTTAATGAAAGCAGTTAGAAAATTTAATCCAGAAGTCGGTGTAAGACTTATTTCTTTTGCCGTTCACTGGATTAAGTCCGAAATGCATGAATACATCATTAAAAATTGGAAGATTGTAAAAGTTGCGACAACCAAGGCTCAAAGAAAACTCTTTTTTAATTTAAGAAGTCAAAAAAAAGAACTCAAATGGCTTACACCTGATGAGATAAAAGTTATCTCTAATGAGCTTGGAGTCGATGAAAAATCGGTTAAAGAAATGGAATCCAGACTTTCCTCTTCTGACATGTCATTCGATCCGCCTACTGAAGCAAGCGATGAACAAGCTTCTTTTAGCCCTTCAGGATTTCTTACAGATGACTCAAACGATCCCGCTGACTTAGTAGAGAAAGAGAATTCAGATAATCATAGTTTCGAACTTCTTCATGAGGCGATGGCCGAACTTGACCCGAGAAGCAAAGAAATATTGGTTGATAGATGGTTAGAAGAGCAAAAATTAACTTTGCATCAACTCGCTGATAAATATGGGGTGAGTGCAGAAAGAATAAGACAAATAGAAAAAGCTGCTATGGAAAAGGTTAAGAGCTATATCTCTTAAACAAGTTTTATAAATTTAATGATATTAATTAAAATCTCTCTTAATGGAAGCGCTCAAGAAATTCCAGTAGAAACTTCTATAAATGGTCTTTTTTCTTTTCTAGACCTTTCGGATAAATTTATTGCTGTCGAACTTAACAATGAAATAGTCTTTAGAGCTAATTGGGAAAAAGTTAAGTTGATTCAAGATGATAAAGTAGAAATAGTTAGAGCTATAGGCGGCGGTTAATTTTGCCTGCGGATATATTTAATATTGCTGGAAAAGATTTTTCTTCAAGATTGCTCGTTGGAACAGGAAAATATTCAGATGAAAGAGAAGCAATATTAGCAATTGAAGCTTCTGAAGCTGAGATTGTTACTGTAGCCGTAAGAAGAGTTGAGTTAGAAAAAAATAAGAGAACTCAGTCTATACTTAATTACATCTCTCCTCAAAAATATACGATCCTTCCAAATACAGCAGGGTGCTTTAACGCTAAAGAAGCAATTAGGATTGCATATTTAGGTAGGGAGATCTTAGAAGGAGCAAATTTACTCAAATTAGAAGTTCTAAAAGATAAAGAGACACTTCTGCCTTTGATGGATGAGACGATAGTTGCTGCCAAGACTTTAGTTAAAGAAGGCTTTGAAATAATGGTCTATTGCACAGATGATTTGAATTACGCAAAAGAATTAGAAGATATAGGTTGCGTAGCAATTATGCCTTTAGCTGCTCCAATTGGCTCAGGCCAAGGAATAGTAAATCCAAAAGCAATATCATCAATTATCGAAAAAATATCCTGTCCAGTTATTATTGATGCTGGAATAGGGACAGCTTCTGAAGTTGCAATAGCAATGGAAATGGGTTGTGACGGAGTTTTGCTTAACTCAGCTATTGCAAAAGCAAAAAACCCAATACTAATGGCGGAGGCCATGAAAGAGGCCGCTCGAAGCGGAAGAAAATCTTTTTTAGCTGGAAGAATGAAATCTCAAGCGAAAGCTAATCCAAGCTCACCCATGCAGGGAATAGTAAATTCTTGAACAAGACAATTAAAAGTTTTTCAAAAGCGAGATCAAGATTTTCTGTACAAAATAAAAGGTTATTAAGCGCTGCAGATAAAAATATATTTTATCAAGAAGAAAATTTTAAAGATTTTAAAAATCTGCTTAAAGTAGAAGAGAAAAATATTTTGGAAATAGGGTTTGGAGATGGAAAACATCTATATCAACAGGCTGAACTTAATCTTGATGTTTTTTTTCTTGGTGTAGAAGTTTTTGAATCTGGATTAACCAATACCTATAGAAGAATTATAAAAAACGAATTAAAAAATTTAAAACTTATACAGGGAGATATCGCTGAAATAATAAATTTAAATAAAAGCTTAGAAATATTTACAAAAATCTATGTTTTATTCCCTGATCCATGGCCAAAATCAAAACATAAAAAAAGAAGACTTCTTAAAAAGCAGTTTATTTTAGGTTTAAAAAACCTCCTTAAAGAAAATGGCAAATTAATTATCAAAACAGACTGGGAAGACTATGCAGAAGAGATCAAGACAAATTTAAATGAAATAGGCTTAGAATTTAAATTCAACGAAGGTGAAAACTTTTTTAAAACTAAGTATGAAGAAATTGCCATTAAAGAAAAAAGAAAAATTTTTAATTTCGAAATTACGTTAGATGCTTAATCATTTTATTGGTAGATATAGTTCTATGACTAATATCCATTCTCTTATTTCTGCCCATTTCAGCTAGAGTTAAATGATTATTTTTGACTTGAAATATTGGGTCGTATCCAAATCCTTCACTACCTCTAGGATTATCTATTATCTCTCCATAGAGTTCTCCATAGGTGAAGATACTTTTCTTACTTTTAAAATCAAAAAAAGATAAAACTGATATAAATTTAGCATCTCTTTCTTTTTTATCTCTCATAGCATTTAAAAGTTTTTGATTATTCATTGCATCGTTAGTTTTCTCGCCAGCATATCTAGCAGAATAAATTCCAGGTGACCCATCGAGAGCCAAGACTTCTAAACCCGAGTCATCGCCTATTGCAGGAAGCCCACTTAATCTGGAGGCCACCTCTGATTTTATAAAAGCATTTTCCTCATAGCTGCTTCCAGTTTCATCAATATCTTCCTGAGTGAACTTTGAGATAGAGATTAATTCAATATTTGTTTTTTTTAAAAGAAAATTAAATTCTTCAATTTTCCCAGAATTTTTTGAAGCTAGAACAATTTTCAAGATTTTTTATATATTTTATAAACAGCGATCTCTGCAAATAAGTTAGGAAAAGACCTGGTTAAAAAAGTTGTTTCGCCAGAACTTTTAATTAATTTCTTTTCAATAATGGTTATATCTGACTTTGAGCATAATTCTTCAAAATCTTTTAAAGAACATAGGTGTAAATTTGGAGTAGAGTGCCAGTCATGAGGAAGAGCAGAAGATATTGGCATTTTTCCTGTTATAAATAATTGGATTCTACAACGAAGGTTTGCAAAATTAGGAATACTTACAATAGATTCATTTCCAATTCTTATTATTTCATTTAAAGCAATTTCAGGTTTTTTAAGGGTTTGAAATGACTCGCTCATTAGAACGACATCGAATGATTTATTTTCAAAATTTTCAAGACCAAGATCAATATCTTGTTCAATTACGTTTAATCCTTTTGCAAGACTGAGTTGTATATTTTTTTCTTCAAAATCAACCCCGATACCATTTACATTAAGCTCTTTTTTTAAGTTTGCTAGCACAGTCCCATCGCCACAACCTAAATCTAAAACATGCGAACCTTCTGGAATCCATTCTTTTATAATATTAAACATCGGAGCTCAAGAAAGTTTTAATAGTTTCAACATATCTATCATCAGGAAATAAGAACCCATCATGACCTTGGTAAGAATCTATATTGACATAGCTGACAGATTTTTTTGCAGCGATTAAAGAATTCACTATTTCTTTTGATCTCTTAGGAGAAAATCTCCAATCGGATGAAAAAGAGACAACAAGAAACTTGGAATTAGTATTTTTAAAAGTTGATACCAAATCTCCTTCGAAATACTTTGATGGATCAAAATAATCTAATGCTTTAGTCATAAGAAGGTAAGTATGAGCATCAAACTTATCTGAAAAGTTATCAGCCTGATATCTCAAATAGCTTTCAACTTCAAATTCAATTCCATAGCCATATTCAATTTTATCTTTCTTTAAATCTCTATCGAATTTTTCTTTCATGACTTCTTCTGATAGATAAGTTATGTGCCCAAGCATTCTTGCTAGTCCCAAACCTCTTTTTGGATGGTGAGTGCCTTTTTCAAAATTAGGATCAGTCACAATGGCTTGTCTAGCAACTTCATTGAAAGCTATATTTTGAGCGCTTAATTTTGGAGCTGCTGCTATGACTATGGCTTTTTTAATTTTTTCAGGATAATCGATTGCCCATTGCAGAGCTTGCATGCCTCCTAAACTTCCGCCAGCAACAGAGTGCCAACGTTCTATTTGAAGGTGTTCTCTCAAAATATTTTGACTGTTTATCCAGTCTTTAACTGTAACCAAAGGAAAATCTTTTCCAAATTTATTATTTGTTTCTGGATCTATACTAGAAGGGCCAGTAGAGCCATGACATCCGCCTAAATTATTAAGGGAAACAATAAAAAATTTATTGGTATCAAATGCTTTGTCAGGCCCGATTAATTCATTCCACCATCCAGGTTTTTTATCATCATCCTTAGAAAAGCCTGCAGCATGGTGATTTCCACTTAAGGCATGGCATATTAAGATAGCATTATTTCCATCTTCAGATAGTTGGCCATAAGTTTCGTAAATCAAATCGAATCTTTTTAGGCTTTTTCCTGATTCAAGAAGGAACTCTTCTTTATAAGAGAAGGTTTCTGGTTTGATGACACCTAAAGACTTATTGCTCATTTAATATAATGCGGGAAACCCCAGTGAGAACCTTAGATTTTCTAAAACTCTGTCAAACTGGATTAAAATAAAAAATACAATTATTGGAGAAAAATCAATTCCTCCTCCCGCCGTAAATCTTTGAAAGGGCTTCAGAATAGGCTGGGTAATATTATGGCAAATACTTAAAAAAGGATTATTACTAGTTGGAGAAACCCAACTGCCAATAATAGATATGAATAGAGAAAATCTTAAAATCTGAGAAACTATAAAAAATAAACTTAAAGAAGCCCAACCGAGAGCATTTAAAAAATAAAACTCTAAATCTTTACTTGAGCTGAACAAATAATAAGAGAGAAATTTCAAATCAACTATCCATGCTACGCAAGCAAGGTCGATACCAAAAAAAATCGGTAAAGCAAAACGAAAAGGTTTGCAAAGTGGATCTAAAGTCGCAAAGGATGTTTTCACCAAAGGGTTCAGCATGCTTACCTGAAAGAATCTTAATAAAAGATAAAAAGTAAACAAAATAGCTATAAGATTTGTTAAAACTGATGAGGCGTATAATAGATCCATTTATTAATCTCCTAAAGATTTAGATTTTTTGATTGCATCATTGATTGCCTCACGCCAAATATCTTTCAGTCCAGAAGAATCAATTTTCTTTAGAGCTGCTTCTGTAACTCCCCCCTTTGATGCAACCATATTTTTTATATTTTCAAACTTTGTAGACCCTTCACCAGATTTATGAATAAAAGAAGTGCCATCAAGCAAATCTCTTATCCACGGTTCAGGTTCTACAAACCCATGTTCTTTGGCTATCTCGGCAAGAGTGTCTGAAAGATGACTTATGTAAGCAGGACCAGCACCAAATATTGAAGTAAAAGCATCAAACTGATCTTCATCAATTTGCAAGCACCTGCCTAATAAACTGAGAATGTGTAAAGCTTTGGATTCATTGATATCGGCTTCAGTATAAATAGCAATTGGGCTCGAACCGCTACTTATTCCTAGTGTTGGCATTGCTCTGTAAATATTCTCATAATTATTGAGTAATTTTTTTAGGGCATTGAATTTTAAACCCGCTACAAAAGAGATAATTAGTTGAGAAGAAAGAAGCTTAGATATATTTAAAGCAACTTCTTCTACTTTATTTGGTTTGATCGTTAAAAAAATTATTTCCGAACTATTTACTAGTTCATCGATATTTACATACTTGACGCCAATGTTCTGCATTTTTTCATCTTCAATCGGATCAAAGGCTAAAATATTGAAATTGGGCGATAATCTTTCGATAGCATGTTTGCCTAAATTTCCTACGCCAATGAAACCTATAGTGCTGTTATTTTTAATTCCTTTCACCAAATATACCTGTACCTATTCTAACCATTGTAGATCCATTTTCTATTGCAAGATTATAATCACCACTCATTCCCATGGAAATCTCATCAGCAGTTTTAATTTTCATTTGTAACTTATTAGATAGTAAAAAAGTTTTTTTAAAACTCTCACTAAGATCATTCTTATCTTCCTTATTTTCCGGTATTACCATTATTCCTTTTAAGTTCAAGTTAGGAAGATTATCAATTTCCATTGCAATATCTATTAACTCATTTTCAGATACTCCAGATTTAGTTTCTTCAGAATCTATATTTATTTGGATTAAAATATTAAGTCTTTTCCCATTAGGACAAAATTTAGATAAAAGCTTTGCAGTTTTTATTCTATCAACTGTATGAACCCAATCAAAATTTTCGGCAATATCTTTGCACTTATTAGACTGAATAGAACCAATAAAGTGCCAAATAATTTTGCTTCCTTTAAAGAACTTAACTTTCTCTATAGATTCTTGCAGATAATTTTCACCAAAATTTAATATGCCTGCTTCTAAAGCTTGAGAAATCATTTCTATAGGTTTTTTTTTACTTACGGCTATTATTTTTAAAGTTTTGTTATCTCTATGAGAAAAATTTAATGATTCTTCTATAGATTTTAATGTCGTTGAAATTTTCTTTTGTATTTCTAACATCACATTTTTTCAGGAGCAGATATAGATAGAACATCTAAACCACTTTTAATAGTTTTCTTGATGGCAAGAAGAAGGGCAAATTTAGCATTTCTTTTCTTTGAGTCCTCGTCAATAATTACTTCAGAATTATAAAACGTATGAAACTTTGAAGACAAATCTCTTAAGTAAAAACATATGGGATGTATTTCTAGATCTCGATATGATTGTTCAAGAATATCTTGATAAGACTCAATAAAAGAAATTATTTCAGATTCTTGGGGTTGATCTAATTGAAGTAGATTTTCACATCCTTCTTCAATATCAAAGTTCATACCTCTTTTGATCAATTCTTTTTCTAAACTACAAATTCTTGCATAGGCATACTGAATGTAATAAACAGGATTATTCTTATCTTCTGCGGTTGCAATGTTTAAATCAAAGTCTAGAGATTGATCTCCTTTTCTGGCTAAAAAGAAAAATCTAGCAGAATCAACACCCACCTCATCAATAAGACTTCTTAATGTTATGAACTCACCAGCTCTCGTAGACATAGATACGAGCTTTCCATCTCTTATTAAAGAAACAAACTGAATAAAAATAGTTTTCAAAATATCTTTATTAAGGCCTAAAGCCTCAACGGCTCCTTTTATTCTGGGCAAATAACCGTGATGATCAGCTCCCCATATATTCACGAGTAAATCAAAGCCTCTTTCGTATTTCGAGTCATGATAAGCAATATCTGAAGCGAAGTATGTAGGTTCGCCATTTTCTCTAATAAAAACTCTATCTTTTTCATCGCCATAATCAGATGACTTAAACCAAGAAGCGCCATCTTTTATCGACAAATTATCAGTAGCTTTTAACTTTTCACTAGTTTTTAAAAAACTACTTTTTTTGGGTGGTTTATAAAGAGACGATTCATTGAACCAAGTATCATGGTGCACTCTAAATTTTTCTAAATCAGATCTTATTTTTTTAATTTCAACTTCAATAGAAAAATTAATCAGCAAGTCAAAGTCTTTAAAATTTTTATTAATAAATTTTTTCATTTCCTCTGATTCATCAATTTTTAAAAATCTATCCACATCACTGATAAGAAACTTATCCTGGAAAGACCGTTTAAGTTCTATAGCGGTGTCTTTGATGTAATCTCCTTGATAACAATCTTCAGGAAAGCTTATCTCGATGCCAAATAATTCTTGATATCTTAGGAATACACTCAAACCCAAGGTTTCCGATTGGAGTCCTCTATCATTCACATAATATTCTTGGATGACATCATTACCTGACTTAATCAATAAATTAGTTAAAGCAGATCCAAAAGCCGCTCCTCTTCCATGGCCAACATGTATGGGACCAGTGGGGTTGCAGGAAACATATTCGATGAGAATTTTTTTTGGAATCTCTTCAACAAATGGAAAATAGGAGTCTTTACTTTTTATAAGTTTTTTTAAATAAGATAAAGATGCGTCATTTGAGAGAAAAAAATTAATAAATCCAGGGCCCGCTATTTCAACTTTATCTAACCAGTTGTGACTTCCTAATGAAGAAATTATCTCATCAGCTAAATCACGTGGATTTTTTTTTAAATCTTTAGCTAAAATCATAGCCACATTAGAAGTCCAATCTCCATGAATGTCTGATTTAGTCCTGAGAACCTCAACCGAAATATTGTTTTCAGTTATTTTAGAGATGGTTTTTTCTAATAAACTCTGAATATCTTTTTTCACTTACTTAGCTCTGCTTTGATATTCATTAGTCCTTGTATCTATTTTTATTACATCGCCTTGATCAATGAATAGAGGCACCTTAACTTCAATCCCATTAGCTAATTTAGCTGACTTCAAGGTATTAGTTGTTGTGTCCCCTTTGAATCCTGGTTCTGTTTCTATGATCTCAATTTCAACAAAAGTATCAATATCTACTGAAACTAGAGTATCTTCCCAAAGAGCAATCTCATAAGTTTCACCTTCTTTGATCCAGAGGCTTTTATAACCCATAACCTCAAGATCAAAATTAATTTGCTCATAAGTATTGAGATCCATAAAAACAGCACTATTTGCTTCTTTATATAGATATTGCATATTTAAAGTTGAAATATCAGCTTTTTCAACCGATTCACCAGTTTTAAAAGTTTTATCTAAAACTCTTCCGGTAATTAAGCTTCTATATTTAACTCGCATTACAGCCTGACCCTTGCCTGGTTTATGAAATTGATTGTCTACAATCTCACATAGCTCATTTTCTATTATTACTTTTAAACCGGGTCTAAATTCGTTTGTACTGATCATTGCCATAAAACCTCCTAGAAACTTTGCTTAAAAACCTTAATTGTGTTTTAAAAAGGTGACATAGTGTTGCAATATTTTTTACAAAATTTTAAAGTACTTGCATTAAGATGTAGTTTACCTAAGGAGATGCAAGTTTTTCTTGTTTTTTTTTACAAATTTATAATAATTTTTTAGGAGATGGGGATTTCATGATTAGACATTTAATAAAAATAACGCTTATACCTCTATTGGTAGTGTTTTCTATATCCACGATGAGTCAATTAGATTCGGTTATGGATGAAAATAAAGATAGAACAAAAGCAGCAGCAGTTTCACAAGCCAAAATTGACTCAACTCAAATTAAGACAGATAAAGCTTCTACAGAATATAAAAGTGTAAGCAAGCAAATAGAAGGCTTAAAAGTTTATAACGCTCAAAAAAGAAAGCAGATAAAAAGGCAAGTTGAACGCATGCGAGAAATAGAAAAGACTATGAAGTATGCCTCTGTTTTACAAAGACAAATTCCACCACTAGCGAGAAGAATGCATGCTGGCCTAGAACAATTTGTTGCCCTAGACCTTCCTTTTAGTTCCGGTGAAAGAACTGAAAGACTTAAATTCATTAAAGATGCGCTGGACAACCCAACTGTCTCTCCTGCAGAAAAACTAAGGCAAGTTTTGGAAGGTTTCGATATTGAAGCTGAGTATGGAAGAAAAATAGATACTTACAAAGATACTATCTTAATTGGTGATAAAGAAAGAGATGTAAATATTCTTAGAGTTGGAAGATTGGTTCTTGCATATCAAACTTCAGATCAAGACAGAACAGGTATTTGGAATAAAGAAACTAAAACATGGGAAAGGTTGCCTGGTAGATACAGAGGAGTTGTTCGAGACGGTATTAGCATGGCTAAAAAACTAAAAACAGTAGACATGCTTGAACTTCCAGTTCCTGCAGCGGAGATAGTTCAATGAGAAACATAATATTTAAAATCTTATTAATAGCTTCAATTTCTTTTGGATCTTTCCATGCAATTGCAGCTGATGAAAAACCTCAATCAGAGGCTCTGAATTTAGATGAGCTTCTAGAATTAGTTAAAGCTGGAAAGTTTGCTGAATCAGAAGATGCAACAAAAAGAGAGAATAAGTTCTCAAAAGAAAAAAACAGACAGCAAACTCTTTTAGCTAACGCGAAAATAGAGCGAGCAAAATTAGAAGCGATAGCTACAACTTTAGAAACTAGATTTGAAGCAAATGATGCAAAATTAACTTTATTAGAAGAACAATTAAAGACCAGATTAGGTTCTTTGTACGAAACTTTTGGACATCTTCAGGGAGTAGCTTCTGACACAGAAGATTACTTTAAAACAGCTATTACATCAGGCCAATTTGGCAAAGAAAGAGAAATTTTCTTGGGTGATTTAGCAAGGAAAATGGGAGAAGGGGTAAGTGTTGCAACAATTGAAGAAATAGAACGACTTTGGTACGAACTTTCAAGAGAGTTAGTTGCATCAGGAAATGTACAAAGATTTTCAGCTACAGTTGTTGATAATGAAGGCGAAGCTTCTGTTGAAGATGTTGTAAGAATAGGAAACTTTAATGCTGTAGCAGAAGGAAGGTACTTAACTTATCTTTCTAAAAGAGGCGCATTTGAGACTCTTCCAAAACAACCCGGAAGATATTTAGATGGAACTTATGATGTATTTGATGAAGATTCAGGTTTTGTTCAGTTTGCAGTTGATCCAACTGGACCTCAAGGAGGAGCCTTATTAGTAAATCTTATTTCTCTTCCATCTTTCTTTGAACAAATCCAATATGGAAGAATAACTGGTTACACAATCATAGTTTTATTCCTAATAGCAATAGGTGTCTTTGGATGGCGTTTTTATGCTTTATTTACAATAAATGGAAATGTGAAAAAACAAGCAGCTGGAGAAACAGCTGACGAAAATCCTTTATCTAGAATATTTGACGTAGCAGATAAAAATAAAACTGACACAGAAACATTAGAGCTCAAATTATCAGAACAAATTCTAATTGAGAGAGCTGATATAGATCAATACATCTGGGTTGTAAGACTGATCTCAGTTATTTCTCCTTTACTTGGATTATTTGGAACCATAATAGGAATGATAAATACTTTCCAAGCGATTACTTTATTCGGAACTGGAGACCCTAAAACAATGGCTGGCGGAATATCAGAAGCTCTTGTTACAACTATGCTTGGGCTGATGTGTGCTATTCCAACTACTTTTATGGCAGCAGCGTTGTCTAATTATTCAAAAGGAATCTTAGCTATTCTAGAAGAACAAAGTACCGGTATGGTTGCAGTTAGGTCAGAAGAAACCCACGCAGAAAGCTCTGTTTAAAAAGTATGGCTTGGTTTTTTAATTTACAGGACACTCTATTTTCCTTCCTTGAAAAGGGAGGAGGGGTGGTTCTTTTAATTAGCCTTTTAGTTGTACTGATGTGGTTTTTTATCTTTGAAAGAATTTGGTACTTTTCATTAGTTCACCCCTTAGTTGAGAAAGAAACAATTAAAGAGTGGTCAGAAGTGCCAGAACATAAATCATGGAAAGGTCACATGATTAGATCAATGCTAGTTTCTAAAGCAAATTTACAGATTAGAAACAATCTAGAATTAATAAGAGTTTGTGTTGCAATCGCCCCTCTATTTGGACTCCTAGGAACAATAGTAGGGATGATTGAAGTTTTTCATATTCTTGCTGTAACCGGAGGAGGCGATGCAAAAGCAATGGCAGGCGGTGTGGCAAGATCTACTATTCCTGCAATGGCGGGCCTAATGGCCGCAATACCAGCAAGTATAGCCGCTAGATGGTTAGAAAATAATGCTAAAAAGAAGTCAGATTTATTATCAGAACGTTTAACATATGAGTAAAGAGAAATGAGAAGATCTTTAATAAGCCAAGCAGTAGAAGAAGTAGATGAGCCAAATATAACGCCTATGTTGGATGTTGTATTTATTCTTTTAATCTTCTTTATCGTTACAGCAAACTTCATCAAAGATCCTGGTTTAGAAATAAATAGACCTGACTCAGAAACTGCAGAAATTACAGAAAATGCAGCTATTTTAATTGCCATTGGCCCTGCCGGAGAAATATATATGGATGGCAGAAGAATAGATGTCCGCCAAGTAAAAGCAAATGTAATTCGTTTAATGGCAGAAAACCCTCAAGGGGCTGTTGTCATGCAAGCAGATAAAAAAGCGACAGCTGAAAAAATAATTGCCGTTATGGATGAAGTTAGAGAAGCTGGCGTTATTGATATTTCAATTGCATCAGAACCTAATTTTTAATGTTTCAAAAATTACTAAATTTATTTAAAAAATATATTCCTATTGATTTAGAAGCATTAATGTCAGGGTCATCAGATGATTCAAACATTTATCAAAAATACGGAATAGCTGCCGCAGCCGCAACCGCTGTAGCTTTATTTTCTTTATTGCTCATGGCATTTTTAATTGCAACCGGCGAAGTTCAGTTAGATGAAATCAAAACAAGGAAAATAGCTGATATAGTTATGCCTCAAAGAGACCCTGAACTTCTCGATAATGTTGAGCGTCCAGATGAAGCCGAACCTGAACCAGATCAAGTTCCTCCAGAGGTAGATATAGAACAAATAGACCAGGTGCTAGATGATTCTCTAAATTTGAATTTTAAATTTAAAGCGAAAAGACAAGGAGTCTTTGCTGATGGATCTTATGTACCAATTTTCCAAGTACCACCTCAGTATCCAAGAAGAGCAGCAGAACGAGGTATAGAAGGATGCGTCTTGTTGGAATATACCGTTACTCCAGCTGGATCTGTGAGTGAACCGACCGTAATAAATGCTATTCCTAAAGGACTTTTTGATAGAGCGGCAACAAGAGCTGCGTTAAGATATAAATATAAGCCCTTAATAAGAGATGGTGTTCCTGTCGCAGTTGAGGGCGTAAGGCAAAGAATAACCTTTGTTTTAGAAGGAGAAGGAAAGGGAGCTGGATATATTCCAGAGAATTGTAGAGGTATGATGTAATGAAATTTAGTTATTTATATGTGACAGCACTTTTGTTAAGTTTTAATTTATTTGTAAACACTGCTGAGAATGAAAAAGAAGAATTTAATTTTCCAGGGTTTACTCTTTCAAAGTGTTTAAAAGATTACGACATACAAAAAAAATCAGGAAGAAGGGTAGCAAAACTTCCAAGCAGAGTAGCTCAAAAATATTTAAAAACTCTTTTCCCTGTTTTTGAAGAAGACAACTTACCTAAGGCTTTAGAAATTCTAGATAGAATGAAAGCAGACAAAGACCTTCAAGAAAGAGATAAAGCTCAGATGTATTATTATTATGCTTACGTATACCAGAGCCAAGAAAACCTAAGAAAAGCTAAGTCAGCTTATAAAAGCTTTTTAAGTATTGATGATGCTGATCCAAGATTGAGATCCAATGTAATTTTTAGCTTAGCTCAAATTGCCTATTCAGAAGAAAAATTTAAAGAATCTATTTCTAAAATGAAAGAATGGCTTTCTATAGAAGCAAATCCTAGTTCAACCGGGTTTGATATTATGGCCGCTTCATATTGGCAATTAAAGGATAAAAAAAGTGCTCTTAAGAATGCACAAACCGGGCTATGTGTAGCTAAAGCTAATAAATCAAAACCCAGAGAATCAACTTACAATTTGCTATTAGCTTTATATAATGAAAAACAGCAAACAAATAAAATGCTTCCCCTTTATGAAGAGCTTGTTAGATTTCATCCTAAGAAAAAGTATTGGACTCAATTATCTGGAATTTACGGAGAATTGAAACAAGAAGATAATCAATTGACTGCATTAGAAGCAGCATTTGACCAAGAGCTGCTTGATAAAAAAAATGAATATATTGCCTTATACCAGCTTTTAATGAGAGCTGAAGCTCCTTTAAAAGCTGCAAAAGTAATGAGTTACGGTATAGAAAAAGAATTTGTAAAAGATAATGAAAAACATTTAAAAATGTTAGCTCAAGGTTGGCACTTAGCTCAAGAATTAGAAACCGCTGAACCTATTTATGAAAAGGCTGCGAAAAAATCTGAAGAAGGTGAGCTTTATGTTTTTCTGGGTCAAATTTACTTAGCTACAGATAGATATGGCCTTGCTATGGATACATTAAAATTGGGATTAAAAAAAGGAAAACTTAAAGATCCAGTTACAGTTAATATTCTTTTAGGGCAAGTTTCATATGAGATGCAAAATTTCGAAGATGCTACTAAGTTTTTTAGAACGGCACTAGATAGACTATCTGATTTAAAAATTAAAAACAAAGAACGCTTAGAGAAAAGACAAGATACATTAAGAACTCAAGCATTGACTTGGCTCACATATACAGAGAAAGAAGCTAAGAGAGTTAAAATGCTGGAGCTCAGAAGGAAAGATTTAGAAAAAAGCTAAACTTATCTTTCGTATATAGTTAGGCGGCAGTTTGTTTGACTCTTTTCATCAAAAAATCTTTCTTCCTTTTTTACAGCCCATTTAGACCAATCAAAGTCAGGAAAATAGGAATCACCCTCAAATTCTTTTTCTATATGAGTTATGGCTAATTCATCTGCGCTAGATTCAAATAGTTTATAAATTGAAGAGCCGCCTATAATAAATACTTCTTCATTTAAATTTTTTATGAGCTCTTTGGCTTCATCAAAATTGTTAGTAACATCAATCCCTTCAAAAAAGTAATCTTCATCGCCTGTGAGGACTATATTTTTTCTATTTGGTAAAGGTCTTCCAATCGATTCAAATGTTTTTCTTCCCATTAAGATGGGATGACCAGAAGTCATAGCTTTGAATCTTTTTAAATCTTCAGGAATATCCCAAGGTAGAGAATTATTAATACCGATGATATTATTTTTAGCAATTGCCGCCACCAAAGTAATTTTCATTAAACTGCAATCGGAGCAGAAATGCTAGGATGAGATTCATAATTTAAAATTTCAAAATCTTCAAATTTAAAATCAAATAAATTCTTAATTTCTGGATTAATTTTTAATACAGGAAGATTCTTGGTATCTCTCGACAGTTGAAGTTTAGCCTGATCAAGATGATTGGTATAAAGATGGGCATCTCCTAAAGTATGAACAAACTCACCTACTTTTAAATTACAAACTTGCGCGACCATGTGAGTTAAAAGCGCATAAGAAGCAATATTGAAAGGGACGCCTAAAAATATATCAGCACTTCTTTGATAAAGCTGACAAGAAAGCTCACCATTTGCAACGTAGAACTGAAAAAGGGAGTGACATGGAGGTAAAGCCATATTATCCACTTCAGCTGGATTCCAAGCACTGACAATATGCCTCCTTGAATCTGGATTTTGATTAATACTATTTATCAAATTCTGAATTTGATCTATAGATCCGTTATTGCCATCGGGCCATGATCGCCATTGAGCTCCATAGACCGGACCAAGATCTCCATTTTCGTCAGCCCATTCATCCCAAATAGAGACTCCATTTTCTTTGAGATAAGAAATATTGGTTGAGCCCTGCAGAAACCAAATCAATTCATGAATAATAGATTTTAAATGCACTTTTTTTGTTGTTACCAACGGAAAGCCTTCCGTTAAATCAAACTTCATTTGATGACCAAAGATACTTAAGGTTCCTGTTCCTGTTCTATCAGATTTTTTCTGACCTTCGGTTAGAACTTTTTGCATCAAATCAAGATACTGTTTCATTTCTATTTCTATTGCTCAAGATTAATAAAATTAAACCAAATATAACCATAGGAATGGATAGTAATTGACCTCTGGTAATTATATCTAAAAAATCAAAGCCTATATGCGCATCTGGCATTCTAAATACTTCTGTAATAATTCTAAACAACCCATAGATTGCTAAAAATAATCCAGATAAAAACATTCTAGGTCTAGGTTTTCTAGAAAACCAGAACAAAATAATAAAAAGTACTAATCCTTCAAAAAATGCTTGATAAAGCTGAGAAGGGTGTCTATTTAATTGAAGGGGATCACTCCAAAATGTCATACCCCATGGAAGATCTGTAGGTCTTCCTAACAACTCTCCTCCTAGAAAATTTCCGATTCGAACACAACCTAAGCCAATGGGAAATGCCAAGGCTATATGATCTGATAATTGGAAAAAATTAATATTTAATTTTCTTGTAAATAAAAGAAAAGATGTGAGAACTCCTAATAATCCACCATGAAAAGAAAGCCCACCTTCCCAGACTTTAAAAATACTCAAAGGATCATAAAAGATTTGATCAATGCCATAAAAAAACATGTATCCAATTCTGCCGCCAATTATTGCGCCAAGCACCCCATAAAAAAGAAAGTCCTCAATATCATCTTTTGTAAAAGGAGAATTACTTGTCACTATCCTTTTTGCATACCAATGAATTCCAAGAATTCCTGAAAGCCAAGAAATACCATACCAATGAACTGGCCACCATCCTAAAAAAGGGAGCGGGATTGAAAAAGCAACTGGATCTATCAGAATATTCATAAAAAGTTTTTAAAAAATATTCTTACTGCGCCGATAATAACTAGTATTGCAAATGCATACCTAAGAGTCTTATCCTGTGATTTAGAGGATAAATTAGCACCAATTCTTGCAAAGTAGATACTCGTTAGCCCAACTATTAATATTGCAGGCAGATGAAGAGATCCTAAGGCATAAGGAATTTTTTGATCAGTTTCTGGGTATATAAAATAGGCAGAAATAGTCATTGTAAGAGCTATAAACCACCCAAGCGTAGAAGAATTTCCAATAGCTTTATGCATACTTGACCCCCTGTATTTAAAATAAGGCACCATAATAATTCCGCCACCGATACCAACTATAGACGCTAGAAAGCCTATCGAAGATGAACCAATAGTTTTTTCAAAGGCTGAAGACTTTTCTTTAATCTTTTTTGGTTCAAAATTAAGAGCAAGTTGAAATGCAACAGCAATTAGAAATACCGATATCAATAAATTTACGTTTTCATAGCCAATTTCTATGGACGCAAATCTACCTAAAATAGTTCCTAAAATGATTCCAGGGATCATTAATTTAATAATATTAAGCTCAACATTCTTATTTTTATTGTGAACATAAGCACCCGACGAAAGTGCAAAAACCATTGTTGCTCCAGACGAGCCAGTTGCCATAAAAGGAATTATCTCTGGAGGAAAGCCTAAATATTCAAATAAAAAAATATATGCTGGAACTAAAATAATTCCACTTCCAATACCAAAAAATCCAGAAAGAAGTCCGGAAAATATACCAAGAATTATTAAAGGAAGAATTAGCTCAATCATTTATATGTCATTATCTCTTATCTATAAGCTCTGATAAACTTATGTTTTCCAATTATGTGTTTAATTTTGCTTGCTCAAAAGCCTTCAAACGATTTTAAGTTTGTAATGGCATCCAATCGAGATGAATTTTATTCTCGACCAACAACGCCTGCGCACTGGTGGCCAGATATAAAAGATCTTCTTGCTGGAAAAGATCTCAAACAAGGCGGAACTTGGATGGGTATGTCAAAGAATGGAAAATTTGCTGCTGTAACAAATGTTAGAGATTTTTATGCAGAGAATTATTCAGATATAAGTTATTTATCTAGAGGTGACTTGGTTAAAGATTTTTTTATCTCGTCACAATCACCGGAAGAATATATAAGCAATCTTAATTATAATGATTATCTTGGTTTTAATTTATGTCTCTATGATCAAGAAGAACTTTCTTTTTTTTCATCAAAAGGTAAAGAAGAGGTGGAAAAAGAAAATATTTTTGTTCTAGGTAATAAAAAAATTGGCGAGGAATCTAAAAAAATTAACTCAGCAAAAGAAGATTTTAAGAATATTTTGAAAAAAAACTTTAAAAATTCAGATCTTCTGAAATTAATGCAGTCGCCTGCAGAGCAATATGAGTTTGAAGAAAATACTATTAAGTCTCGTCACGGAAATGAATTTTTAGCTAGATTTATTAAATCAAAAATATATGGAACCAGATCCACAACCGTAATGACAATAAATTATGACAATGTTGTTTCTATATCTGAGCAACTTTACGAAAAGGGCGGAGTGCATGGATCAATTACTAATTTCGAGTTCCAAATTAAATGAATATAGAAATCAAAGAGGGCTATAGGCCTAATGTTGCTATGGTTGTAGTCAATAGTAAAAATAAAGTTTTAATTTGTAGAAGAAGAAATACCCAGACCTGGCAATTTCCTCAAGGAGGAATTGATTCTGATGAAGATGTTACAGAAGCAATGTATAGAGAATTATTTGAAGAAGTAGGGTTATCTAAAAAAGATATAGATGTTTTGGGGGAATCTAAGGGAACTATAACTTATGACATACCTCTAACTCTAAGATCAATGGTCTTGGGGGGTAAATTCAAAGGCCAAGAACAAAAATGGTTTCTTGCAAGAATCAAAAATGATGATTTTAAGATAAATTTAGAAAACGAAGCTTTTCCTGAATTTGAAGAGTATGAGTGGGTTTCTTATTGGCGTCCTTTAGATAGAATAATAGACTTTAAAAAAGAGGCTTATCGCTTAGCTTTAACGGAATTGAGGTACATGCTGTGAAATTAGCTATATACGATTTGGATGACACATTACTTTGTGGAGATAGTGAGTTCAAGTGGGCTCAATTCACTGTAAAAAAAGGCTTTATAGCGGAAGAAGTTTATATAAAAGAGATATCTCAATTTGAAACTGATTACAGAAGTGGAAATCTAGACTTTGAGGCGTACTGTAAATTTTTAATCAATCCTCTAGTGGGTAAACATATAAATGAAGTCAAAGAATTGGTAAGAGAATTTATATCTGAATATAAAGATCAGCTAATTGATCAACTCACTTATGATCTATTAGCTAGACATGAAAACGATGAAGTTATCATTGCCTCTGGCTCATTAGATTTTATTGTTGAAGGATTTTCTGAATTTTTCTCAGTAAATAATACTTTAGGCTCTCCGGTAGAGTTAGACCAAGGGTTGGTTACAGGAAATTTAGGAGGAACTCCGACTTTTGCAGAGGGAAAATTATCTGCCGTTTCAAAGTGGTGTAAAGAGAAAAACTATATTTTAAGTGATGCATACTTTTATACTGACTCCATTAATGATTTGCCACTCGTAAAAGCATGTAAAAATAGTATTATTATTTCACCTGACGAAAAATTAAAAAATTATGCAGAAAATAATTTGTTAGAAATAATACATAGATAAAGATAAAAAAATAATGAAGGCAAGCAAGACAGAATTACAAAAAAAATATAAAGACTTTCAAAAGTTAAAACTTAACTTAGATTTAACGAGGGGCAAACCTTCCGCAGAACAGTTAAACCTTGCTAATTCATTGATGACAAATTTATCTGGAGCAAAAAGTTATAAATTAAATGACGTAGATATCCGAAACTACGGAGAAATAGATGGCCTTCCAGATGCCAAAAAATTGGGATCAGCCTTTCTGGGTATAAAACCTTCTAATGTGATTGCTAATGGCACAAGCAGTCTCAACTTAATGGCTGCAATGATGCAAACTTTATACTTTAGGGGTAATGGAGATTTGGCCTGGAAAGAAAGAAAAAAAATATCTATCTTATGTCCTGTTCCTGGATTTGATCGGCACTTTTCTTTGTGCGAAGAGATGGGAATTAATATGATAAGCGTGCCTTTAACCGGCGATGGTCCGGATATGGACTTGGTTGAAGATATAGTTAAAAAAGACAAGTCTGTAAGAGGAATTATTTGCGTGCCCAAGCATTCTAATCCTACTGGCGAGACTTATTCTCAAGAAGTTGTAAGGAGATTAGCAAAACTGCCTAAATTAGGTTCTAAAGATTTTATGATTTTTTATGATAATGCATATGCAGTTCATGACTTTTCAAAGTCTAAAAAATTAGCAAATATTTATAAACTGTGTGAACAATTTAAAACTACAAATAATATTTCATTATTCGCAAGTACCAGCAAAGTTACTATGGCAGGGTCTGGATTAGCTTTTATTGGAGGCTCAGATAAAACTTTAAAAAACTTCTTGTCCTACTTTAGTAAAATAATAGTGGGCTCTGATAAAGTCAATCAAGCTAGACATGTAAAATTTCTAAAAGATTCCACCGCTTTAAAAAAGCATATGGAAAAATTGAGCGTTTTGATTAAACCAAAATTCGATATCGTTGAATCATATTTATCAAAGCTTCCAGAAGGAATAGCTCAATGGAGCATGCCTACAGGGGGTTATTTTGTATCCTTTACTGCTAAGCCAGGAAAAGCTTCTAAGATTTATAAGCTCTGTTTTGAAGCAGGTCTAAAATTAACTCCTGTTGGAGCAACCTTTCCTTATGGCAAAGACCCTGATAATCAAAATCTTCGTCTATCACCAACTCAAGTAAAAAATTCAGATTTAAAGAAATCTATGGAAATATTTACTTTAGCAGTGCTCTTGTCTGAATAAAAAGATAGATTTAATAACTAAATATCGTTACTCTGGACACTCAAATTTTCTAGAGGAATTATGTTTAAAAAGCAAGCAATGTTATTAATGGCCATAGGGATAAGTAGCTTCACTTTTGCCGGTGGTGGTGAATTGGCACTCAAAGAATCAGCCAAATCAAAAATACAATCTGCTGTTTCTGAAAAAATTACCGATACTGCAAAATCATATTTACCTAATATAGAGATTTCAGGAATAAATTTCGATGCCTCTGCTTCTCAATTTGAAATGTTTCTAGTTCAGCCTTTGATGGACGATGAGGTAAGTGGAAAAGCAGTTTTTTTTCAAGGAAGCCTTATTTCAAAAGATCATCGAAATACTGCTAATCTAGGAATAGGTGCTAGAAAGATTGCAGACGGCGGCAAACGAATTTTTGGAATAAATGCGTTTTATGATCAAGAATTTAAATATGATCATAAACGAGTTAGTCTTGGAGGAGAGTATTTAACAAGTGTAGGCGATCTTAGAGCAAATAAGTATTGGGCAATTAGTAATTCTTTAACTACCAGACATGGAATTGAAACAGCCCTCGATGGTTATGACCTAGAGTTGTCTTTGCCTCTTCCTTATATGCCAACAACTAAGTATGCAGCCAAATTATTTAATTGGTCTGGAACAGGAACAAACCCAGATATAGAGGGCGAAGTACATTCTATAATCATTAGAATTCCATTTGGAGCAGATAATTTAACTTTGGAGGCTGGAAAAAAATCTTTTGATTCGTCTTCGATGCTAGATGAAGAGTTTGTCAGATTGTCATATTTAATAAATTTAGGAAGTGTAAAGTCAAAGCAAATGAGTTTATTCTCTGAACAAGCATTTAACTTCACCGAAATAACAGATCGTCGTTTTGAAAAGGTAAGACGAACAAATACTATTGTTAAAGAAACTTCATCTAATAATAAAGTAATAGTAAGCGGGTACTAATCATGAATAAATTAAAATTAATAATATTAACGACAATTTTGTCTCTATCGGCATCCATTGCTTCTGCACAAAGCACTGAATCGTGTACTAAAAGCTCTGGTAATATCATAAAAATAGAAGATGCAGCATCAAGCAATCCTTTTAAAGTTTCAAGCGGTGCTGCTACGGATGCATGTTCAGAGATTCCTGATAATTATCGTATTAACATATTTAAATTTGGACTTTGTACAGCTAATCCTCTACCAGCAAATGATTTATCTAGTTGCTCTTTTTTGATTGATAGCGATACTGCAGTTACTCATGTAATTTCAGGGGTAGGGGTAGGTAGCACTTTAAACACCAATAGTACTATAGCTCCAGGTGCCTATGGTTATATGGTCATGTTAATGACTAATAAATTAGAAATAAAACATACCCAAACATATGACGGAACTATTTATGCCAAGCCTAATGGAGGTACAGAAACTTCTGGAGTTAAATGCTGGTCTCTTGCAGATTACGGTACTTCTTTTGGTAACTGGGGGACTGAATTCGACGGCAAAGGATCTCCAGACAACTCTGGCCTAACTTGCGGGGCTGCCAATGCTACCCTAGTCAATTATGGATATACTAGTGAAATTTTTGACGCCATTGGACCTGGTGAAGGAGAAGGATCTTGGATGGCTGATACAGAAGACCCTTTTCAGCAGGAAGCTGGAACTATGGATGCCAGATTATTACAAATTGATAATGTTACTACAGCCACCTCTTATGCAGACGCAAAAAGAATGTTAGTAGTACTAGATTTCACTACTGATAAAGTTGTCACCCCAAATAGTCAGATTGAACTAAAATTTAAATTAACTGATTCAGTAAGTGTTGATCACTCATTATCTAATAGCAAAATTTATGCAGTTAAATTGGGTGCAGACCCCTTTCAAGTTGATTTTGTAATCACAAATTAAAAAAGATTAATAACAAAAAAGGCATTTTAAAAAATGCCTTTTTTTGTTTCAAGAATTAATTAATTTCTAGCGCCCTGTAATATTTCGTATGAATTATCCTTATAAGGACCAAAATTATCCATAACGTCTGGATGCGAAACAGGTTCGTTTGAACTATCAGCTAAAAGATTTTGTTGTGAAACATAAGCCGTATAAAAAACGTCATCATTCTCAGCAAATACATGGTAAAAAGGTTGCTCCTTCTTTGGTCTCATCTGGGCAGGAATGCTTTGATACCACTCTTCAGTATTGTTGAATTCAGGATCTACGTCGAAGATTACTCCTCTAAAATCTAAAAACTTATGTCTTATTACTTGCCCAATGGCAAAATTTGTTTCAATAATTTCATTCATTTTATATTCTCATCTTACACTATTATATTTGGTGGCATTTAAATAAAATTCAAGGCTTATGAGGCTCACTTAAGTATGCTTTCGACTGCATTTCTATGAGTCTGCTGACTGTTCTTTTATATTTATCTATTAATTTGGGCATTGAATAAAGCTCTGGAAAATGAGTTTCCGACGAGACAATTACCTTAACTTTTCGGTCATAACATTCATCTATTAAACTTATAAATCTTCTAGCCTCATCATCGGATTTAATTATAGGAATATTTGAAATTAGAACATTGTGAAATTCACGAGCAATTTCAATATAGTCAGCAGAGCTTCTTGGCGAAGAACATATTTCCTCAAAATCAAACCAAATTGTTCCTTCAGAGCTCTTTATTATGCTGATTTTTCTGTCTAATATTTTGATAGACTTTTCATTATGTTCTGAAGCTTTAGATAATGTTTCATAAGCTTTAGACATATTTTCTTCTGCATTAGTTCCCAGCGGCATAAAAAAAAGATCGGTTTGTTCTAAAGCTCTCAACCTATAGTCATTTTCAGAATCTAAAAAAATTACTTCACAGTTCTCTTCAATAGATTGAATTGCAGGTAGAAATAATTTTCTCTGTAATCCATTGAGATAGAGATTTTTAGGCTCTATATTTGATGTTGTGACTAAACATACCCCCGTGGCAAATAGTTCAGTCATAAATTTACCCAAGAGCATTGCGTCTCCAATATCTTCAACAAAAAATTCATCAAAACAAAGCACTGAATATTTTTTAGAAAGACTTTTCACTATTTTTTTTATAGGATCCTTTTGCTTATCTAAAGAGTGCAAGTCTCTATGCAAATTATTCATGAACCTATGAAAATGTAGACGTATTTTTCTTTCTGTCTTTAAGTGATCAAAAAATAAATCCATGACAAACGTTTTACCTCTTCCCACTTCACCATGAATATATAAACTTCTTGGTTTCTTATTTTTTTTTAAGAAACTGAAAAAGTTTGAAGAGGCATCTAACGCTTCGACTCTTTCTTGCAGTCTTTCAATCAATGAAAGCTGGAATTCATCCAGTTTAATCTGACCGCTATCAACAGCCTTTAAATATGTATCTTTCAGCTTACGCTTTTATGAACTGTAATTTCTGGAGCGCCATCAAGAAAAGGAGCAAGGGCCATACCTAAAGATTTAAAATGATCAGTTTTTACATGATTTGCATGAGCTTCTTCTGTTTTATAAAGCTCAATCATCATTATGACTAAAGGGTCTTCAGTTTCATGCATTTCATAATAAAAACAATCTGGTTCATTCTCTGAGACAGCATGAACTAGCTTACTCATCGCTTCGATAAAATTATCTCTATCACCCTCTTTAACTTTTAATTTTGCTATTGCTCCAATCATTTTTATCCTCTTTTTTTGTTATGATTAATATATAAGGTTTTTAGTATAACCATTTAATTCCAGAGGAGAAATCATGATAAAAATATGGGGAACAGAAAATTCAAGAGCAATGCGACCAATATGGACAGCTGAAGAAATGGAGCTGGACTACGAGCTAAATATGATGCCTTTTCCACCGAGAGTTTTTATGAAAGAGTATTTAGATGTAAACATGTTAGGAACGATTCCATATATGATCGATGGAGATGTAAAAATGACCGAGTCAGTTGCAATGTCTCAGTATTTAGTTGAGAAACATGGACCTACTGATTTAAGGGTAATGCCTGAAGAAAAAGATTATCCTGCTTATTTAAATTGGCTTTACCATTCCGATGCAACTTTAACTTTTCCGCAGACGGTTGTACTGAGGTATAAACTGCAAGAACCTGGCGTTGCTGATGCTGCGGTAGAAGGCTACAGTAGATGGTTTGTCTCAAGATTAAAACTTTTAGAGGCAACTCTTGAAGATAGAGAATATCTTTGCTCGGATAGATTTACTATTGCCGATATCTGCGTCAGTTACGCAATTAATTTGGCAGATTCCTTGGGGATTCATCAAGCTTTCAAACCTAATATAAAAAGATGGACAGATATGCTCTTTGAAAGAGAAGCATTTAAGAAATCGAAGAGCTATAAGTTTGAAGAATAGGTTAAAACTATTTTTTTGGCGGTAAGAGAATTAGAACTGAAGTTCTTTCAAGGTAAGCCATATATTCAGGGTTACCTGACCATCTTTTCAAACCTCGAGCTTCCAGCAGGTTTACTCCACTAACCCTAGTTAAAAGAAAGATAATAAAAATAGGCGAGATGTAAGCAACAGATTGCCATCCACTAATAGTAGGAGCTGCAATTATGGCTATGCCGATCCAGAGTGTAATTTCTCCAAAATAGTTAGGGTGACGAGACCAAGACCATAAACCGCTAGTAATAAAAGAATCTCTATTGATCGGATTCAATTTAAAATTAGATTTTTGTTGATCCGAAATAACTTCAATCAGGAAGCCAGAAACCCAGACAATCAAGCCTATTAAAGCAAACAAATCTATGGCTTGTTTATCAGAAGATGTAATCGCAGCTAAAGCCATTGCCGAGGTTAAAAAGACCCATAAACCTTGAATTGTCCAAGTCATTAAAAACCACCAAAAATCTAATTTCATGCGATCAAATCTTCCGTCCTTGCCATCCCTTTTGACTCTTGAAAAGAGAAAAGAACCGAGTCTTGCTGCCCAAATCCAAATTAACGCAGTTAAAAGAACGTCTCTTAACGAAATATCAATCGTTAACAACATAGCTAATAGAACTACTGATAAGTAAGTCAAAGACCCTGTTAAATCAAAATAATGCTCTGTTGAATAAATATAAGAAGGGATGAAGACAATCCATTGGATTATAAAAATCATAAAAAAACATGTAAAAATCAAAGAAACACCTGAAACAGAGACACTACCTTGGTCTATCCCTAGAGCTACCAAAGCTCCAATTAAAATAGATACTATCGTTGAGGGTATTGTTATTTTTGGAGACATAGTTTGTTTAAAGTATATATTGATTTAAGTTTTTTTTTAAAGGATATTAACCATATAAGTAAAAAAATGGAGTCAAAATGAAATCACCAATATGCGAAATGCTCGGGGCAGAATTTCCACTTGTAGCATTCAGCCATTGTAAAGATGTAGTGGTAGCTGTATCTAAAGCTGGCGGAGTAGGAGTTCTTGGAGCGGTAGGTATGTCACCTGAAATTTTAGAGCAAGAACTTAAATGGATAGATGAAAGAATCGATGGAATGCCTTACGGAGTTGATGTTTTGATTCCAAATAAAATGTTGGGTAAAGGTGAAGAATTTAATGCAAAAAAGCTTGTAGATATGATTCCGCAAGAATACAGAGATTTTAGAACAGATGTTTTAAAAAACCATGATATCGATGCACCGGAATTAAGAACAAATCAAGATGATTTATCATCTTCTGGTTTTGCAGAAAATACCGCAGATGAAGGGGCAAAAGCGTTACTAGATGTTGCCTTTTCTCATCCTATAAAATTGATAGCAAATGCTTTAGGTGTTCCTCCAGAATGGATGATTAAAATGGGGAAAGATAATGACGTAAAGGTTGCAGCTCTCTTAGGAACTAAAGAACATGCAATAGCTCAAGTTAAAGCAGGAGTAGATATTTTAGTGGTATCCGGTACTGAGGCTGGAGGGCACTGTGGAAGTGTTTCAACTATGGTCTTAGTCCCTGAAGTTCATAGAGCAATACAACCCTATGGAGATGTTCCTATATTAGCAGCAGGAGGCATAGTTACTGGCGAACAAATGGCTGCCTCAATGGTAATGGGAGCCTCGGGAGTATGGACAGCATCTGTTTGGCTAACAACTGCAGAAGCAGAAACACACCCTATTGTTAAAGAAAAAATGTTGAAAGCTAGCTCAAGCGACACCGTAAGATCTAGAAGTAGAACTGGCAAGCATTCAAGACAATTAAAATCTTCATGGACAGATGCTTGGGAAGCGGAGGGCGCTCCTGAACCTTTACCAATGCCTTTGCAACCAATTGTTGCGGAACCAGCACTGCGAAAAGTTAACCAACTTGCGGAAGGTGGTCATGATGGAGCAGTTGACCTAGCTACTTATTGGGTTGGTCAAGGAGTTGGTATGATGACTGAAAGTTTATCAGCAGGAACAGTTGTGCAAGAATTTAAACAAGAGTTTATTAAAGCATACGAAAGATTCGAGGGTTTTCTTCAGGAATAATTAAGGAAAAATGGTTCCTAACCATTGAAGTTTAGGAACCAATCTTTTTTTTGTTCTTAAAAAGCCAGCATTTTAGGTATTCCACCAAGCTTGATCCGTGAAAGCTCTAATATCTATTTCATGAGTCCAAGCTGATCTATGTTGATCAGCAATATGCCAATAAGTTTCGGCAATTTTTTCAGGTATCAATAAACCATCTTTTTCCATGCCTATGGCTTCTCTCAGTTTTTGAAATTCCTCTTCTCCAAGCATTTTTCCTAATGTATCAGGAGCATCTACAGCACCATCTATAATGATATGAGCAATATGAATATTTTTAGAAGCAAACTCAGCATTCAAAGATTGACAAATCATTCTTCTACCGGCCATAGCTGAAGCGTGTGAAATTTGACCTTTATTTCCTCTAACGGCAGAAGTCGCTGAAGTAACTAAAATTGTTCCGGATTTTCTTTCTTCCATTTTTGGAATTAAAACCTGAGCCAGTCGAAACAAACCAAAGGTAGCCATTCTCCAGCCCATTTCAAAAGCCTTATAAGAAGTATCTTTGAGATCTCTATTTCCGATCTGAGCTCCAATGTTATAAATAACTACTTCAATAGGGCCTATTTCTTTTTCAATATGATTGACGATATCTTCGATACTGTTCTCATCCACTACATTTAATAAGCTGCCAGATGCAATACCATCTTCCGCTTCAATTTCGCTGATGAGTTTATCTAAACCATCTTGATCAGTTCTTCGACAGAGATAGACATGAAAACCTTTTCGAGCAAATTTTTTAGCTACGTTGCCTCCTACGCCAGCCCCAGAACCAATAACTAAACAGACTTTTTCCATATTTTTAATTATGGGTTAAGGAAACAAGTCCTACAAGTTTACCTTCCTTCATCTCCTCGAGAGTCCTATTCGCTTCAGATGCATTTCTAGACTCCACCTTAACAGGTTCAATTTTTCCTTCTGCAACAAGAGCCATTAACTCCTTCATCTCGCCAAGACTGCCTACATATGACCCAAGTAATCTCTTCTCAGTCAATGTATGTATCGGCAAAGGAATGGTTATTTGTCCACCAAATAACCCAACTACAACTTGTACGCCGCCTCTGGTTAGACTGTTGTAACCAAAATTTACAGATGCTTCGGCTCCTACAAAATCAACAATAGCTTTGGCACCTCCACCTGTCAGTTCACTAAGTTTTGCTGCAGCATCTTCAGAGGCAGAATTAATTACATGAGAGGCACCCAAATCTTTGGCAATCTTTAATTTATCTTCGTCTATATCCATGACTATTGGATTAATCCCGAAAGCTGCTCTAGCAATTTTTAAAGCCAAAAGTCCCAGTCCACCAGCGCTAATTATTACTAAAGAATTATCAGTCGTAAACGGCCCAGCTTTTTTGAGAGCACTGTAAGCGGTTAAGCCTCTACAAGCATAGCTTCCAGCCAAGCTGTCAGGAGTATCGCCTGCTCCAAATAAATACTGAGCTCCTGGAACTAAAACATGATCTCCATAACCACCGCCCACGTTTATCCCTAAGTTAGAATTGTTCATGCAGTAATGAGTTTTATCGGAGTTACAAAGCTCACAATCTCCACAACCAATCCAAGGATAAGCAACATATCTTTCTCCAATATTTATGTTTGAAACTTCTTCGCCAATAGCCACGACTTCTCCAAATATTTCGTGACCCATAGTTAATGGATCGTTAACAGGAGTAGGGAGCTGAGCGCCGCCACCAAGATCAAAGTAACCATCAAGAATATGAACATCGGAATGGCAAACTCCACATGAAATAGTTTTCATTAAAATCTCTTTGCCTTTGGGAGTTGGAGTTTCTAATTCCATTTCCTTTAGCGGCTTACCATTTTCTACTACTTGATATGCTTTCATTTTTTCTCCTTATTAATTTATTAAAGATGTATAAGCTCTATTGACTAGAATCAAAGAATTGCTACCCAAAACGTCTTCAAACTCTTTTGCCGGATTGATCTCAAGAACCTCTTCAAGTGATATTCCTTTGTAAATTAAAGAAGCAATACGGTCTCTTACTATTGTTAATTTTTCTAAATAAATTTCAACTGTTTTTTTATCTGATAATTCGCCATGTCCGGGCACAATAATTGTCTCATTGTCTATGACTTTTAAAATCTCATTGATAGAGTTAATCATTCCATTGATGGAGCCACCATTATCAGCATCTATAAATACAAAATCTCCAGACAAATTAATAATATCTCCAGTATGCAAGACATTCGATTTAGAAAAATAGACAAAAGCGTCCCCAGTAGTATGAGCAGGACCAAAATTCATGACCTTAATCCTTTCGTTATTTAAAAATAAATCGATAGATTCATCGAAAGTAATATTAGGCAGAGCTTCTTTTTCGAAGGCTTGTTGCGGATATTTTAAAATTACTAAATTTACAAGATTGTCTTTCATCATAAATTTTCTAGAGTTTTCATGCGCAATTATTTCAGCACCTAACGGACCAAAAGCTCTATTGCCTTCAGCATGATCATAATGCCAATGAGTATTGATCACATAATCCACTTGTTCTCCACCTAACTCTTGTATAGCTTTCAAAACCTTCTGATGATATTGAGGATACTGATCATCCACTATCACTACACCATTATCTCCAATAGAAACTAAGATATTGCCACCAACGACTGGACCATCAGCAAATAGAACAGATAAACTTTTATTTATTTTGACAATTTTTATTTGATTTTTATCGAAACCAGGAAATTGAATAGTTTCAAATAATTTTTTCTGATCATCTGTGTATTTTGTAAAATCAGGCAAAGAACTCTGAGAACAAGCAAAAAATATAAGACTAATTAAAGTTGCTGATAAAATCCTGATCATAATTATAAATCTATCTAGCAGGCATACCTTTAACTACCGTCAAGTTAACCAATTCCGTAGCAGGTCTTCTATATTTATTTGATAATTCTTGGTAGTTATCTGAGTTATACCAATTATTTAAGTCTTCTTCATTAGAGAAAGTCCACATAATGACTCTTCCCTTTATTGGCGATGTTCCTTCTAAGTGATTAGGATGATCATCCATAGTTAGAAATTGACCATTGTGTTCCGCTATCGTTCCAAAAAACCCTTTTTCATAGCCTCTAAAGGTTTCAGCATCTTTTATAAGCACGTTTGCAATGCAATAAACTTTAACTTCCGACATTATTTTCCTCCCTAGAAATATATATGAATAACTAATATATATGAAAAAGCCCCACATAAGCAGGGCTTTCCTCAAAAATCCTTTTTTGATTAATCCCAAATCCTTGGGGGAAAGAATATTATATACCTAAGAGATTTATTTAAAAAAAAATCGTCCGTCAGCTAATCGTATATTATTTTTCTTTCTTACTTATAAGGCTGTTTAAGACCACATCTATCTCTTTCTTTGAAAGAACAGTTTTCTTTTTAAGAATACTTGAATCTCCAATTATTAAAAACAATTTAGCTAAGAAATCAATATGATCCTTAATTGAATATAAAGCTTTCTCAGTTGGATAATATTCCACAACTCGTTTATCTTTTCCAGGCTTTCTAATGTAGTAGCCTTGTTTGGTCGATCGACTGATAAGTCTCTCTATGCTTCTAGAGTTAAGATTTGTTATCCCTATCAAATCGCTCATTTTGAAAAAACCTTTTTCTATCCAACAAGAAAGCATGATTAAACGAATTATTTCATAACGAGAATCGTTGATATAAATATTATTCCAACCTTCTTTATTCTGGAGTTTCGAAAAAGTTTTATACTTTTCTAACTCAAAGTTAAGCAGCAAAGTTGAAAGTCCTTTGAGATTAGAAAGATCATTTTTTGATTCTTTTGACTTAGGCATATCCATATTTCTCTTTTTAGGAATATAGTCTAATGCATTTGATGTTTTAGAACACATTTAGTCTGAAAAGGTGCCGTAATAAACTCTTTATAAAGAAGAGTTTACTTATACTCTAGACATCTTAAAAGGATTTCGTAAAACTAATGCCAGCTTCCCTGGGCGGTTGATAGAAACGGAAAATAAATCCAGCAGCGGAGCCATCGTTATTACTTCTTGCGTAAACTTCATCAGTAGCATTTTTTACGTATAGAGAAGCGTTAGTATTTTCATCAAAGCTCCATTTTGCATTGATATCAACTAAGCTATAGGAAGGAGTCGTTAGGTTTCTAGATTGAGTGAAGAGGGGAATAGAAGTTGGAGTTGTTATATTGTCTTCAGTAATATCTGCGCCATAATATTTCCAAGTCACACTTGAAGATAGCATTTCATTAGGACTATAAGTTAACACAGCACCAAATTGTTCTGGAGTTCCGGGCAGTTCCACTTCATCTATTTTATAAGCAGCATTGCTGTTTAGAAAGTCATATCTAGTCCTCGGAGTAGGGTATTTGCCTTCAATAATGGAACCAAAAATTCTAAGATTTAATGCCTCATTAATGAATGCTGTAGCATCTATTTCCATACCTTCAATATCAATTTCACCGATATTTGTTTGAGTGCAAACAATCGCGCCAGTAGCATCTACCTGACATGAATTATCCTGTCTATTGTTGTAAGTTGAAGAGAAAATTGACGCGTTGACTCTAATTAATCCATCAAGATAATCTCCTTTATGACCAATTTCAAAAGATTCGATATCCTGAGGCTTTGTAACTGTTATTGGTGGCGAGTTATTCACATTTCCTGAAGTGTAAGCTTCGGAATACGATGCAAAAATCATGTTGCCGTTATCGAAAGTATAGTCAGCTATAAGACGTCCAGAAGTATTACTAAAACTTTGATATACCCTGCATTCACCATTTGCATATGTTCCAGCTGAACATTTAGTTGCTAATCCTCTACCTGCCGTTGAAGCATCTTTATTTGAATTAGCCCAAGATCTAATATTAAAAGTTTTATCATCGTCAGAAGTTCGCATACCAAAAGTAATATTGATCTTATCGGTATAGTCATAAACTATCTCAGCAAATATTGCTTGAGATTCATTAACTACATCGTATTCATCGTACCTACTTCCAACAAAAGATGCTCCGAAGGGCGCTTGGTTTGCTGCGGCTATCATGAAGTTTGTAAATGCAGTTGTGGTTGCTCCAGAGCCAGCTTCGTTACCCAACTGTGTGGCCAAAGCTATTGTTCCAGAAGTCGCACTTGTTCCTGATGTAGCAATACTTGGAGCGGTTATTGCAAAAGTTGTTCCATCGAGAGCAGCGCCTGCACCAGCTAGTAAAGATCCAGATGAACCAGCTAATATACCTCCAGCAGAAGAAGCTGCTGAGCTATATAAAGTTGCAATATCTACTTCAGGATAGAGTTGAACATCTGTTTGTGAATAGCCAGTTTCCTTTGATTCAAAATATCCAAGAGTGTATGTAAATTTATCATAATCACCTGTTAATCTCAGTTCTAGGGAGTTACTTTCAGTATCAGAAACTAATGGACCTACGTTGGCATATTCTGCAGTTGAAGCTCTATGAATTCCCATATTCCAAGTACTCTGTAAGACATGTTCAGTGCTATCAGCGTATATCAAAGTAGCCAATCCATAATTGGTATCTGTATTCAATTCCAAAATCATTCGATCTGCATCTACTTTATTAACTCCTCTTGATTCATCTGCATAAGAAGCAAATGGCGATGAAGTATTACAAGTATTGAACTGATCATCGGCTATTCCAGCAATACTGTTGACCCATGGAATAGAAGCGGTAGGAGCACGATTCTCTGTGTCATATGAATAATCAGTGCAGTCGGCTAGATAACCTCGACTATGGTCTTGATAGTTATGACTGGTAATAGTTAAGTCAGTTTTATCATCAATTTCAGTATAGATTGAGGCTCGATAAGTCGCTGTATCTTCGTTACCAAAATTATTTCCGGTATCAATATTTCTTACAAACCCATCCTGATCATTTTTGACTGCGACAAATCGCGCAGCGGTATTTTCAGTCAAGGGCACATTCAACATTAATTTCCTGCCTTCTTTTTCTCTAGAACCATAGGTCAGGCTAACTTTTCCATCAAAACCATCCAAAGAAGGTTTGTTATAAAAAACTTGAAGGGCGCCACCAGTCGAATTCTTTCCAAAAAGTGTTCCTTGAGCACCCCGCAATATTTCTACTTGTCTGACGTCAAATAAATCAGAGAGAAGTCCAGTATTTCTATGAACGTAAGCTCCATCTAAATATATACCAACAGCGTTTTCAATATTAATAGAGTATCTTGAACTTCCTATCCCTCTAATAGAGACCATCGCAGCAGATGAATTACGACCATCTCTTCTGACAAATAAACTAGGTGAAGTAGCCTCTATTTGCGTGAAGTCCTGCATTGCATTATCTTCTAAAAAATCTCCAGAGACTGCTGAAAGCATAATTGGAACGTCTTGCGAGCTTTCTTCTCTCTTTCTAGCCGTAACGGTTACCTCTTCTTGCAAAAAAGATTGCGCAAAAGTTATTGGAGCAATTGAAAATCCCAAACACAAGGCTAAACTAAAAAAAATACGATTAATTCTGAACATTTGTTTCCCCGAAGAAAAGATCAATAAGATTAATTACTACAAATTATAATACATGACAACTTATCATTACTGAATTAAAAAGACTTTTGATAGCCGAACTGAATCTCATAGTGACCTTTCATTTGAAGACCATTTCTATTTTCACTTAAAGGCAATAGAATTTCCACACCAAACCTGTCTTTGTGCGTACCGCCTAAGAAATTAAACAATGTATTCAATCCTAATCCTAAATTTAAAACTCTTCCACCATAATTTAAAGGGTTAGCAGATTGAACGGGACTGGTTATTGCAGGATTGCTTCCAGATAGTTTATTTTGATTTATAAATTGCAATCTAGTTGAAAACGATAAGTCATCGTTCAAAGATTTTTGAACCCAAGTTGAAAATTCATATTTGTCTCCAAAAGCCCAAGCTTTATCATCGATCACATATTTCATTCTAAATTGAGAACCAATTACAAGATTTTTAAAATTTGCGCTATTAGTTAAACCGAAAACTAATCGCATTGCTTTGTCATTTTGCATTGCATAAGGCATTACCATGCTCATGATTGTGTTTGTTGGCGTAAGTATTTTATGTTTTCTATCATCGTCTCCCACTGATTTATCAAGCCCGATTTCCAAATGCATTCTTGATTGGTCACTTTTGGTCAATTTGTAGAGAACCGAGAAAGAAATATTAGAAATATCTTTACTGCTAGTTTGAAAACTTCCTAAAAAATCTCTTGCCATCATGCCCTTGTAAGTTTTTAGATTCATTTTATTTTTCATAAACATCATCATTCCCATTAAAGTAACGTCATCAGAGGGAGCATACATTCCACCCAGCATGAGCATCTCCATATCCATTTTTTCCGGAACAACGCTTAACTTATTAGGAGCTCCAGATATTGCAGCGAAAGGATTATCTTGAGTAGTAATTAAAGAATGATTATTTATATCATTTCCGTTGAGGACATTTCCTTCCATTTGCATTTTAGAAAATCTAGCAGAAATCATTTTTTCACCAGATTTATGAAAATGATCACCCATAACTCCTATGGGTGCATGACTTATAGCAACGTCGTCAGAAAATATAAAATTACAAAAAATAAACGATATTAAAAAGTAAAAAAAACGCATATATTCCTTTTCGAATAGATTTAAAAAAATCATTCTATAGAAATATAAAAATAATTCTATTGCTTATGGTCAGATCAAATGTTCGAATTGTAGTATGAAATATGTGTACATCGCTTTGTTTTTAATTTTCTTTTCCATTCTTATTAACCATGAGTACACGCAATATAAAAAATTTAAATATATCGAAGAAATTCTAGATGTAGATTTGAAGGAAGCTAAAAAATTATATTGATTTAAAGAGTTTGCTCTTCATGACATTGACAGTTTATATGTTCACAAATTTTGTAATTTTTGTAGTGACAAAAAGCGACAACGAACGAGCCAACTAAAGTTAAAGTTCTTTCTCCAGTTTCTCCAAGAAAACTTTCACTCAGGGCCACCGCCAAAAAAAGCAAGAATAAACCTGTCATGCCAGCGAAAAGTAAAAAATGATTTTTATGATTTAGAAAACCTGAAATCAAAGCAAATAAACTTATGGGAATCGCTGTAATTAAAATTAATTTATGAATAGCTTCGTTATCAAAAGAAAAAGAAATGAAGCCGGATGATAGAATTAAAAATGATGGAACAAAAAAGCAGTGCACCACGCACATCAGCGATAAAGAAATAGCTAGTTTATCGGATACAAATCTTGTATTCATATGGCTTGAAATAAATTTTATTATTAGACGTCAAATTTTTATATAATTTGACGTCTAAATTAACTTTAATAAATATTTATTTTTTAAAGTTGTATAGCTAGTTTTAAGCCTATGTTTTTACCTGGCAAAGGCAGTTCATTTTTAACAATAGAAGAATGATTTCTTGCAATTTCATCTAATAAATTATTTGCAAAAAGTATTACTCTAAAGTTTTCAACGCCTTCAACTGCAAAAGATTGGCCAATACTCAAATCAAGCATTTCATATCCAGCTGTAGCAGTCTCTCCTGCACCTATGTCGTTTTGCGGCTTAACATTAGTCAAACCTAAATCAACAGACAGGCTATCCTCTTCATAAGAAAGCGAATAAATGACTCTAGCCGGAAGAATTCGAGGGATGTTTTCACCGTTCGCAAAAGTTCCTTCTACTTGGTCTCTTCCAATTGAAAGATCTAAGCTTCCGTTATAGAAATCCATTTTGGTACCAAACTGAATTTCGTAACCTTCAAGCTCAGCATCTTTCTGAAGATAGTTAGCGACTATCGTTCCACTGATTGTGTTAGAAGAATCTTTAAGATAGATATAGTTATCAATATCATTTTGATAAAAATTAACCGATCCATAAACGCCATCGTTATCAAAGTTTAAAGAAAGATCGATATTTTGTGCCTCTTCAGATTGAAGATTGGGATTTCCCTTTTCAAATCTATTTATGGCCGCATGTTTACCATTCATAAACATTTCAACCGACGAAGGCGCTCTTTCTACTGAACCAATACTAATATTAAAATCTGTCATTGCATTAAGCTCATAACATAATCCCATTACATAACTAGTAAGGTCTAAATCTTTGTCATAAGCAGTAGAGCCAATCAAACTTTTTCTATTAACTTCATCTCTTCTTACTCCAAAGTCTAAATGGACTGAGGAAAATTGTTTTGCTAAATAATACCCAATACTCGTTTCCTCGCTTTGAACAGAATTCATAAAAGCTTCATCTCCAAGGATAGCAGTGTCTTCATCCATTGAACGGATGACAAATTTTTGCGTTAAAGAATCATCAGAAGATATATCTAATATTGTTCCATATTCTTTAGCATCATTTGTAAAAGTTGTTTTTTTGCCATCATCTTCTCCGCCTATATGACCTTCTATAAGAGAGTAATCAGTATTGCTGTAAAAATAATCTATTTGATTCAACAAATCACCTGAAACTAAATATGAACCTTTAAGATTGATAGTGTCTGAGTCAGTAGCAGAAAAGATTCTTTCTTCTTCGTGTTCATCTTCATCTACATCTTCATCATCATGATCGCCGTGAAAAGGAATTCCATAAAGATTTTCTATATTTTTGAAAGACAAGCCAAAGTAACCCCAATCTTCTACAACTGAAAAACCAGCTTTGTATGCAGAAGATTTAGAATCGGAATTAGGCATATGATCTTTTTCCTCATCATCATCACCTTCTTCGTGAATAACTGCTTCAGCTGGTATTTCAAAGTTATTAAAGTTTGAATGAGCATATGAAAGACTCAAATTAATATCTTGAATATTATCGCTAAAGTTGATGTTGTGAACTTTTCCATCGTTAACCGAATTATGCTCGACTCCAAGATTTATTTTCTGTTCGGATAGATCTTTTGTAGCGATTGAATTATCAACAACGTTGACAATTCCTCCAAGAGCACCATTGCTGTAAAGCAAAGACATTGGTCCTCGCACAACTTCTATTTGCTGAACATTACTCAATTCAACATCATTTTGATGATCAGAACCAATTCCAGAAACATCACGGACTACTAAGCCATTTTCTAGAACTTTAACTCTAGGGCCTGAAAGACCTCTAATGACAGGTTGCCCAACAGCCGAACCATAGTCAGATGAAGCAATTCCTAGAAGACCATCAAGAGATTCACCTAAACTGAGAGTTCCTATTTTATTAAGATCTTCTTCAGAGACGATGTGAATTGGATTTTCGATTTGATTTTCTGATAAGCCTAAAATGGATGAATTTACCAATTACGTATTCAACTTCATCAGCGTAGGCTAGATTTGTTATAAAGATGCTCAAAATGCTGAGCATGTATGCTAGTTTTTTCATAATACCTCCTATGAAAAATTAAAATTTAAATTTGAAAAGAAAAATTTAAATTTTAGGAGGTGCTCTAGATTGAAAATTCTTTTGGTCCTTGAGGGAGAACAATTAATTGTTTTTCAGAAACAAAAATAGTGCTTACATAAAGCTTTTCATCAATAGAACATGATGAAAGTAAATTAGTAAGCTCATTATTATAAAATTGACATGCTACTTCAGAAGATTCTTCTGTGAAATGATCATGAACTAAAGGGTCTATAGACGCTGCTGCAATTAATATAAGAGCAGATAATAATAAAAAGTTTTTGTTAGTAATGAATTTCAAGGCGTAATAGTAATATATTTTTACAGGAAGGGAAATTAATATAATTTTAAAAAAAATTATTATTTTTATTCGCAAAACTTATCCGTTGTTTCGATAAGCATTTTTGATATCTCTTTTTCGAAGGCAGAATGCCCAGAGAAAGGAGCAATTCTCAGTTCTGCTTCAGGCCACTCAGAGTAGAGTTCATAGGCAGTTATTGGAGGACAAACAACATCATATCTTCCTTGAATAATTACAGCAGGAATATGTCTAATCAAATCTATATTATCTAAAAGTTGATTTTCATTATCTAAAAATCCTTTGTTTATAAAGTAGTGATTTTCAATAAGAGCAAAGGCTAAGGCAAATTCTGCGTTGACAGAATCTTTTACTGCATCAGGATTATGATTGATAAAACTCGCTGACGCTTCCCATTTAGACCAAGCCTTAGCGGCAGATAATTTTTTTTCCTTATCTTCGCCATTGAAGATTTCTCTATAAGCAGTTATGTAGTCCGATCTTTGATCTTCTGGTATTTGACTAATAAATCTCTGCCATGCTTCGGGATATATTTCACTTGCTCCATATTGGTAAAACCAGCTGAGTTCTTTATCTCTAAGCATAAAGATGCCTCTTAAAACCATTTCTGTAACTCGTTCCGGGTAACTTTGAGCATATGCAAGAGCAAGCGTACTTCCCCATGAGCCACCAAATACAAGCCAATTATCTATTTCCAATTTTTTTCTTATGGATTCAATATCTTCAACAAGATGCCAAGTGGTATTTTCCTCAAGGCAGGTATGAGGCTTACTCTTGCCACAACCCCTTTGGTCAAAAAGAATTATTCTGTATTTTTTTGGATTGAAAAATCTTCTTGAGAGTTTTCCCGCGCCACCACCAGGCCCCCCATGAAGAAAAATAGCTGGTTTGCCTTTTGGATTGCCACACTGCTCATAATAAATTTCGTGAATACCTTTTTTAATAAAGCCCGAATCAAATGGCTCAATAGATGGATATAGTTTGTTATCTTTTTTAAAAAGTTTCATATCAATATATTGCTTAAACTTTTTTGCCTATTCCTTAAAAAGGATTTTTAATTACTTTAAGGCGGTGCCCAGGGGCGGAATAAGTCAGAGCAATAATTTAGTTTATCGTTTAAGGGTTTTCAATATTTCATCAACTTTATCATCAAAACTTTTTTCATCATTTAATGCATCTTTAACGCATTCTTTCATATGTTTTTTTAAAATTTTTCCTTCCACTCTTGTAATAGCACTTCTAACTGCCTTGATTTGATTAAGTATATCAATGCAATACTTATCTTCATTAATCATATTGGCAATTCCACGAACTTGCCCCTCAATTCTATTAAGACTGGGAATTTCTTCTTTATGGCATGGGTGTTTCATATAAATTTTGGGATTATGTAAGTGAATATTGTAGCAAAAATAAATAATGCAACTGAAAAGTAATAAACGTATCTTGAGCGACTTCTAGTTTTTATGCACAACCTTCCTAACTCGGGATCAGCAGGACAGGGCATGTGGTAGGTTATATAGTTCACATAACCGGCAATAAAAATTATCAAAAATGCAAATAAAGTTACGTATAACTTATATTGCGATAAAACAATTAGAAATGGAAAAACTGTAATGAAACTTGCAAAAGAAGCGCCCGCACCAATAACAACAAACAATGAAGGAAGTGCACAACATATTAAAGTTGAAGAAGAGGCAAATAAGGATAAAAAATTTGCAGATTTATCTTGCATAACTTTTATAGATTAATGACCTGCATATCAATTGCATTTTGTCCGTTTATTAGAATCTTCTCTTTGATATCTTCAAAGGTTATTTTCTGAGTATTATTGTATGCAATTAAAACCTTGCCTTTGCTCAGATCAACGTCAATTTTTTTAACATTAGCTTCCTTCTTGAATGTTTTTTCAATACCTCTAGCGCAAAAATCACACACCATGCCTTTAACATTCAAGACTGCAATTTGAGAATCTTTAAGATCCATAATAAATCTATCAAATCTCTCAGGATCAACTTCATATTTCTTTCCATCGACTAGTTTTTCATGCAGATGTCCCTCATGAGAATTATGCATATGATCATGCGGGTTTTCTGCCCAAGTAATTGAAGTAAAAACTAGTAACAATAATATTTTTTTCATATTTTTTCCTAAAATCTATACATTAAATGAACATCCCAATTAGTTTGTTTGTGGTAACCAAATTCCATGAAAATGTTGCCTTTAAAAAACTTTAATACAGGATAAGTTGACCATTTATTCTCGAGTGAATTTTCTTTTGCCTTTAAAATTATCCACGTGTGAAAATCACCATAATCACCAAGATAAGGTGCCACTCCTATTTGATAGTATTGTTCTAAATAATCTTGAATTTTTTTTTCAGTTTCCTTTAATCCAAAACCAATAAAAAATCTTCTTGTTTCCCAGTCCCCGTGAACACCATAAAAAAACTCATTAAATCCTTTTGAACTAATACCAGATTGAAAATATAAATTTCTTTGAGAGTCCTTAGTATTTTTTCTATTTAATAAATAAGTAAATCTCATATATGAATAATCGTCACTGAAATATTTATCCTTTATATTTTCAATACCAACTGAGTATTTATATGATGGCGAATAATGATAATAGAAAGAATTTTTTAAATTATCTGAAAACGTCATTATGGTTGAACCGCCTGTGTAAGATACAGGCCTAGCATCAAGCCCAAATGATATAAAAGACAAGAGACAAATAATTCTTATACCCATGGGGGGTATATTAACATAAATGCTGTGAATCAAAATATTTGGTGTTTGTGCACACAAAGAAGAGTGTGCACGGGTGTGAACAGTTTTAAATCGTATACAATTAAGTGAAACTCAACGGTGGTGGTGCCCAGAGGTGGAATCGAACCACCGACACAAGGATTTTCAGTCCTTTGCTCTACCAACTGAGCTATCTGGGCAAAAAGAAGTTGGATTTTATATAACTTTGGCATATAAACAAAGCATAGTTTTTGGAGAATAAAAATTTTTGATGTAGTTATTATAGGTGCAGGTGTAATTGGGTTATCAATTGCTAAAGCTATTTCTGAAAAAGGACAATCGGTAATTGTGCTTGAAAAAGATGGTAGAGCAGGAGAGGGTGTATCTTCAAGAAACTCTGGAGTCATTCATGCAGGAATGTATTATCCAACGAACTCCATGAAATCTAAATTTTGTTTGGAAGGAAATAGATTGCTCTATGAATATGCTGATTTAAAGAAAATTTCTCACAACAAAACAGGTAAATTCATTATTGCCTCAAAAAAAGAAGAAATCACTAAGTTAGAAAAAATCTATAAACAAGGCTTAATAAATGGCGTAACTTTAGAAAAATTTGAAGGCAAAGAGATAAAGAAAATTGAACCGGTTTTGAATGTTGAAGCAGGTTTATTATCTCCTGAAACTGGAATTATAGATGTTCCCGAGTTGGTAACGGCTTTAGAGGGTGATATTCAACACAGCGAAGGCATTATCGCATTCAACACTGAATTTATTTCTGCAAAAAAGAAAGGTGGATCATTTTCAATTATCTGTCGAGACAAAGAGAAATTTGAGATTCAATCTAAAGTTTTGATTAATTCTTCAGCTTTAAATTCAGATCTTGTCTCTAGAAATATAAAATCTTTAAAAGAGGAATATATTTATAAAATCAATTATGCGAAAGGGCACTACTTCAAATATTCTGGTCTGAATCCTTTCTCTTCTTTAATTTATCCAGTGCCTGATGAATTTTCCCAAGGCTTGCATTTAGGCTTTGATATATCTAGACAGTTAAGATTTGGACCTGATATCACTTGGGTAAAAGATATTAATTATTTATTTGATGAATCATTGAAAGAAAAGTTTATAAAAGCCATTCATAATTATTGGCCAGAAATGGATCCAGAAAAGTTAAATCCAGATTACACCGGGGTCAGACCAAAAATTCAAAATCCTAAAGAAAAAATGCAAGATTTTTCTATCTTGGAAGTTAATTCGCATGGAGTGGATGGTTTAATTAATTTGCAAGGAATGGAAAGTCCAGGATTAACCAGCAGTTTGGCTATAGGAAATTATGTAGCTTCAAGAGTTTAAATAGTATGATCATTACAAGTTTTTTTAAAAAATAAATTATTAAAAGTCTTAGGAAGAGGGTCATTATTATAAATTCTTCAAAAAATAAGTTACGCATTGGTTATGGGATTGGCGACTACGCAATATGCTTGTACTGGAGTGGAGTTGGGCTTTACTTACTTTATTTTTATACAGACGTTGTTGGTATTTCACCTTTATTAGCAGGTTCAATTTATGCCTTGGGAATTGCATGGGATGCAATTACTGATCCCTTTATGGGGTACATAGCTGAAAGAACTAGAACTAAAATGGGAAGTTATAGACCCTATATGTTTTTTGGATCTATCCCATTAGCAGGTTCTTATGTTTTGCTTTTCTGGACCCCTCCATTCGAAGGTGATTCATTATTCTTTTTTTTATTAGCTGTTAATCTTTTTCATAGATCTTGTTTTACCATCGTAAGCGTTCCTTATTCTTCGCTAACTGCTCGAATAACAGATGACAGTGACGAGAGAACCAAATTGACTACGGCTAGAATGATTGGGGCTTCATTTGGAACTCTATCGGTATCAGCTTTAGGATTTCCTTTAATCTATTATTTCGGAGGAGGGGATGAATCTTCGGGATTTATATTCTTAGGTTTAATTTCTGGATTGATCGCAATTTTCATTCTTAGTATTACGATTTTTTCTGTCGAAGAAAGAAGCTTTAATTTCAATCAAGAAAGTTTGCCTAGTTTTTCTAAAGTATCTAAATCTGTTGCTAATAATTACCCTTTTTGGATTGTTTTTACTTCTATTTTGATTCTTGGATCAACTGCAATAATGTTCAATAAGAATTTAATTTATTTTGTTAAGTACGCTTTGGATATGCATGAATTTCAAGGTTTAATTCTTGGTGTTCTGGGCGCTACAGCTTTATTGTCCATTCCCTTATGGTCATTCTTAGCACTAAGAATTGGTAAAAAGAATGCGTGGTTAATATCTATGATTGTTTTATTTACTGGTCTTTTATCCTTCTATTTTTACCCGATCTTAAATTTAAAAGAGTTATTAATAATTTTAGGATTCATTGGAATAGGCAATGGAGCAACAGGTGTTCTTTTTTGGTCTATGTTGCCAGATACTATTGAATACGGAGAATGGAAAACAGGAGTAAGAACGGAGTCTTCTTTATATGGGTTTATGACATTTGCACAAAAAGGCGCAATCGCTATAGCAGCTTTAGTTTTAGGATATGTATTGACATTTATAGGGTTTGAGCCAAACAACATTCAATCCGAAGAAACAATAATGAGTCTAAAATCACTTATGACATGGATTCCTATCGTAGGTATTTTCATAAGTTTTATTCTTGTATGGTTTTATCCAATAGATGCAAATTTTCACAAAAACTTAATATCAGAAATAAATGAAAGGAACTAAAAAAATTAATTGGGGGGTAATCGGTGCTGGAAGTATAGCTTCAGCCTTTGCTCATTCTATTAAGAGTAGTAAAAATGCAACATTGATAAGTGTTCACGGAAGATCAGAGTTAAAAACAAATAAATTTTCAAAAAAATTTAACATCAAAGCAATTCTATCTTTAGAAAAATTTCTTTCTTCTAAAGAGATTGATGCAGTTTATGTCGCAACACCTCACAACACACACTTTTTATATTCTATGGAGGCAATACAGAGTAAAAAACACGTACTTTGTGAGAAGCCTTTATCAGTGAATTCTGTCGAGGCGATGATCCTTGTAAATGAAGCAAGAAAGAATGAAGTTTTTTTAATGGAGGCCTTTATGTACAGAGTGCATCCTCAAACCAAAAATTTACTAAAGCTTCTTCAGGAAAATTTTTCTGGAGAAGAAATTAAGATACAAAGTTCCTTTGGATTTAAAGCAGATGTTAATCAGCAGCACAGACTCAGAAACCCCGATCTAGCTGGAGGAGCAATTCTCGATGTTGGATGTTATCCATTATCAATGTCTAGATTAATTGCCGGAGCTATGGAAAATAAAAATTTTTTGGATCCACTACAAATGGAAGTTTCGAGTATCTTGGACGAAACTGGAATTGATTTGAATGCAACTGCAAAAATAGTTTTTTCTAAAAAAATAGAAGCCGAAATCAAAACAGCAATAAATGAAGAGCTAACAAATGATTTAGTTATTATGTCCAAGGAAAAGAAAATAGAAGTCAAACAACCTTGGCACTGTGGTCAATTTGAAAATGGTAACTCTTCAATAAGACTTGTTTTTGAAAACGGAGAAAAAAAAGATTTTGATTTTCATGATGAGATTGGACTTTTCACCAGAGAAATAGATCACGCATCTAAAATGATTATGGAAGAAAAAATTGAATCTGATGAAATTTCTCATGCCGATACTTTGGGTAATATGATCTGGTTAGAAAAGTGGTATCAAGATGCTGGAGTTAAATACTCTCAGAACCTTCCTGAAAAGTCCCCTATTTTTCCCACACACAATTTAAATAAAGAGTTACTTAAAAAAGTAAATATTTCTGAGCTTGAAAAAAAAGGATCGAGAATAGTTTTTGGTTGTGACAATCAAACCTCTTCTCTACATGCCTCTGCCATGTTCGATCATTTTTTTGAGCTGGGTGGAAATATTTTTGATACTGCATATATATACAATTCAGGAAAATCAGATTCTTATCTCGGAGAATGGATCGCATCTAGAAATATATCCAAGGAAGTTATTGTTTTAGGGAAGGGTGCGCACACTCCCGAATGTGAGCCTAAATTTATAAGACCCCAATTAGAAGAGTCTCTAGAAAGATTAAAATTGGATAGCTTGGATATATATTGTCTTCATAGAGATAATTTACAAATTCCAGTTAGCGAATTCATAGACGCTTTGAATGAACTTAAAGATGAAGGATTAGTTAAATCTATAGGGGCATCTAATTGGTCTTTTAAAAGGTTTAAAGAAGCAATGGAATACTCAGAAAAATCTGAAAAAACAGGTTTTACAGTGCTGAGTAATAATTTTAGTTTGGCAACCATGATTAACCCAGTGTGGCCTGGATGTATTCACTGCGATGAGGATTTTTTATCATATTTGACAGAAAAAGAAGTAAAACTTTTTCCTTGGTCTAGTCAAGCTAGAGGATTTTTTATTGAAAAAGATTTATTTCCAAAAGGAGATCATTTTTCTAACCCAACCTTAGATGAAGAAAAAAGAGTTTGGCATAACGAAGTAAATTTAAAAAGAAGAGAGAAATGTTTTAAATTATCGAAAGAGCTAGAATGTTCACCTATCGAATTGGCCTTGGCATATGTTTTAAATAAAAATGAAAATATCTTTCCATTAGTCGGTCCGCGAACTGTATTTGAGTCAGAAAGTTGTATGAAAGCAACGAAAATAGAATTATCTAAAAGCCAAATGGATTGGCTTGTTGAGTAATTAAAGTTTAACTGTAAAATTATAAGAGTTTTTTTAATTTAAGGAGAAATTATGAGTAATAAAGAATTTTTATTTTTAGGAATAAATATAGAAAAAATTTCAATTATCTATGGTTCTTTTTTAATTATTTGGGGAGTATCCGTTTCTTTTTTATCAGGAAGCGAATCAGCTACTTCTTTCATACCTTCTTTTTTTGGTATGCCCATCTTAATTTTTGCAGTTACGACATTACTCATTCCCGAAAGAAAAAAACTTTTTATGCATATAATCGTAACGATTGGATTGATCGTTTTTTTAGGCGGGTTAGATTTTTTTAGAAGCCTATCCAGTCCATTTGAAAATATCTGGGCAGACTCTTCAAAACTTATGTTGTTAATAACTGGATTAATTTTTACTTATATAAATGTGAAGTCATTTATATTTGTTCGCAAAAATAGAGATCAAAATTAATCAATAAGTAGTTCTTCCTCTAATTCAATTTGATTGCTAGACGAACCAATCAGAATTTTATAATTTCCTTTTCTGACATCCCATTTTTTTGATTTAATATTCCAAAAGGCGAAGTTTCGATCATTTAATACAAATCTTAAGTTACAGCTTTCTCCTTGCTTTACCAAAGGTTTTTCAAAAGCTTGCAGGCTTTTAATAGGCTCATTTTTATCACCATCTAAATAACTTATGTAGCACTGAACAACCTCTTGACCATCCATAAGACCAGTATTTTTGATAACTAAAGAACACGATATATCTCCTGAATCATCTTTTGAAATAGATAAATCATTGTATTCAAAAGAAGTATAAGAAAGCCCATGGCCAAAAGGGAATAACGGATTTATATCCTTTCTTTCATACCACTTATAACCAACCAAAAGTTTTTCTTCATAATTCATTTGTAAATCTTGACCAGGGTATGAAGAGTAGGCTGGAGTATCTTTTATGCTAATTGGGAAAGTAGTAGGGAGTTTTCCAGAGGGGTTCACATTACCAAATATAATATCAACTAGTGCATTTCCATGCTCTTGGCCGCCAAACCAAGATTGAATTATTGCGCGAGCATCTCTTTGCCACGGCATAGACACTGGAGCTCCGGAATTAATTACAACTAAAGTATTAGGATTAGATTTTAATACTTCTGTAATTAATAGATCCTGATCAGCCGGCAAATCTAGATTTGCTCTGTCATTGCCCTCCGTTTCCCAATCTGAATTTGTACCCACGATAAGAACTACCGCATCACTTTGGCTTGCAGTTTTTTTAGCTTGATCAAGTAAATTAAAAGAATCAGGAACACTGCACCCAAATTGAATTGCTGGAAATCTACCCTCAAAATAATATTCTATTTCTATTTTATAAATTTCTCCTTTTACTAAACTTTGTTTTTCTCTTTTCGGCCTAGATGCGAATGAAAAGAAGGCTTCTCCTGGCTCTGTCTCAGTCCAATTGTCTATTATTTCATTTCCATTTATTTTTAATCTGCTTTTGCCAATAGCAAACACCTCAAACTCAAATTCTCCAGAAATATCAGGAATATAATCACAGGAAAATTTCACTGTTACATCTGGTCTCTCAGACCTATTGATAATTTCTTTAGCAAACCCATCGAATACCCAATATTTATTACCAGTCAAAATTTCCGAATCAATAAGGATATTTTTTTCTATTTGACCTTCAAAGTATTCAACTAAAAACCCCTTAGAATTCTTGAATAGTTTTTCATCAAGCTTGGGAAGATATTTATATGTGTGCACTCCTTTTGCATAATTTATTGCAACAGAATCACCTACAAATTTTTCTATAGATTTAAGCGGATGAGTTTCATAATGAGGTTTTAAGCTAGCACTTCCTCCTCCAATTATTTGACTGAATTTGGAGTTCGGTCCAATAACAGCCAGGGAATTAATTTTTTCCTTAACTAAGGGTAAAAAATTTTCATTCTTCAAAAGCACCATTCCTTCACAAGCCACTTGCTTTAATAATTTCTGATGACTTGGCCTGTTATTTTCTTTTTCGGCTTTATTTTCTGGTGACGCAAACCTTTCCGTAAACGAAGCCATAGAAAGTATTCTTTTGACTTTGTCATTAATCAAAGTTTCCTCAACATTTCCTTTTTTAATTTCTTCTATTAGTTTTTCACCCCAAGTTCCACCCGGACCTGGCATCTCCATGTCTAATCCACCATTTGCATTATCTACTGTTTCTAATGCTGCACCCCAATCACTTACAACATAGCCATCGAATTGCCACTCATCTTTTAAAATATCGATGAGAAGTTCTTTGTGAGAGCTACAGTAAATATTATTTAGTTTGTTATAGGCAGACATAACAGATTTTGCATTCCCTTCTTTTATGCTCATCTCAAAAGGCAAAAGGTATATCTCTCTTAGTGTTCGCTCATCGACATTTGAGCTCACTGTATGTCTTTGGTATTCAGTATCATTTGCTATGAAATGCTTAACGCAAGCAGCAACTTTTTGCGATTGAACTCCTTTAACATAATTAGTAGCAAGAACTCCTGTAAGGACAGGATCTTCAGAATAACTTTCAAAGTGCCTCCCACCTAAAGGATGCCTATGAATATTTATCGTTGGACCTAATAAAACATCTACATCCTTATCTTTAGCTTCTTCACCGAGAGCAACACCCACTTTATTTATCAGGTCAGAATTCCATGTAGCCCCCATTAAAATGGGACTTGGGAAACAAGCCGACTTTTTATTTGACGTGGAGTCTCCTCGAACTCCATTAGGTCCATCAGACATTTTTATGGATGGAATAGACAATCTTTCAACTTTATTCGAATACCAAGAATTAAATCCACTCAATAAGGAGACTTTTTCTTCTAAAGTTAAATCATCAACTAGATTATCTATATCAGGCATATGAATATATTCCAGTCTTAAGTTGGTTGATAGCCTTCTGGTTGATCTGTAATTTTATTATCTAAAAAATTTTGAAGCTGTTCGTTGAGATATTTTCTCGTTGCGCTATCGGCTAAACTTAGCTGTTTCTCATTGATCAACATTGTTTGAAAAGAAAGCCATTCTTGCCAGGCCTGTTTTGAGACATTATTGAATAAATCTTCTCCATTTGGACCAGGAAATGGAGCTCTGTCCATTCTAGGAAGATCTTTTTTATACTTTCTACAAAAAACAGTACTACTCATAAGTAATTATTAATAATTTCTTTAACAGGTTTAGGTAAACCCATTTTACCTGAATCAGATTTTTTAACCCAAGCAAAAGAAGATCCATCAATTTTTAGTCTATCTCTATGTTCTATTGAATATCTTACAGTAGATATCGTTAATTTTTGATGAGATAAATTATGAGTCAACAGCGGAAGAATTTCTTTTTTTTCTAATAAATCCAGATTACTTTGACTAAATATATTTTTTTCAGGGAAAAGCCAAAGATTTTGCCATATTCCTTTTTTTTCATTTCTTCTGAGTAAAATCTTATCTTTCGAAAAAATAAAAAACCAATTTATATCTCTTTCTTTTTTTGGCTTAGAAGGAACTTTAAAAGGAATTTGATTTTGAAAATTTAGTTTTTTGGCTAAGCATTTCTTTTTAACTGGACACTCACAACATATGGGATTTTTAGGTTTGCACAACAATGAACCCAAATCCATCATTCCTTGCGAATAAGATCTGAAATCTTTCTTAGGCAGTAGCTTTTCCGCAAGCTTTATTAAGTTTTTTTGGGTTTTAGTATTATTGCTAGGCGAATGATCTCCCGAATACCTGAGTAAGACCCTTTTTGCATTCCCATCAAGAATTATTCCTGGTTTTTCGAAGGCAAGGCTCAAAATTGCCCCTGCTGTTGATATACCAATTCCTGGAAGCTTTATTAAATCTTCATAATAATTAGGAAGCATATTTTTAAACTCTTTCTGAAGGATGATCGCAGTTTTATGAATATTTCTAGCTCTTGAGTAATAACCCAGTCCCGACCATAAAGCTAAAACTTTTTCAGGTTTTGCCTTGGCAAGAGCATCGATGGTAGGAAAATTTTTAATAAATTTATGAAAATAAGGAATTACAGTCTGAACTTGAGTTTGTTGCAACATAATTTCTGATATCCATACGTGATAAGGGTTTTTTGTTTGCCATGGCAGATCATTTCTTCCTTCTAGTGCTTGCCAATTAATAATTTTTTTTGAGAATGTCGTCATCAAGCTTATTTTAACCTTTTCCGTCCGCTATAATGATCATTTAGAAGAGATAACTATGAGAAATACAAGTATTGAAAGAAACACAAAAGAAACGCAAATTTCTTTGAGTTTAGAATTAGATGGGGCAGGCAAAAGCTCTCAGGATGTGGATATTCCCTTTTTTGCTCACATGTTAGATCAAATCGCAAAACATGGAGACTTTGATATAGACCTTAAAGCAACTGGAGATTTGGAGGTTGATGCTCATCACACAGTTGAAGATGTTGGAATTACATTAGGTGACGCCTTTAATAAAGCCTTGGGTGATAAAAAAGGAATTACTCGTTACGGTTATGCTTATGCTCCATTGGATGAAGCTTTATCCAGAGTAGTGATAGATTTTTCTGGAAGGCCGGGTTTGATATGGAATGTTAATTTTACTAAACAGACAATAAATGACTTTGACCTACAATTAATAAAAGAATTTTTTCAAGGCTTTACTAATAAATCCTTAGCGACAATACATATTGATAATTTAAAAGGTGAAAATGCCCATCATCAAGCTGAAACAATTTTTAAGGCTTTTGCATTAGCTTTAAAACAATCTTGTTCATTAGATGAGGCAAAATCTGGCCAGATTCCTTCAACTAAGGGATGTCTTTAAAAAGGCATAAAAATTATGAAAATTGGCGTCATTGATTATGGTGCAAGTAATATTTTTTCTGTTGTCAGGGCTTTAAATAGTCTCGGCGCGAAAACATCTGTTGTAAAAAAACCAGAAGATTTTAATGGAATTGATAAGTTAGTTTTTCCTGGTCAGGGTTCTATGGGTTCTTGTATGTCGAGGCTTAATGAGGCTGAAATGACTATCCCCATGAAAGAATTTATAGAGGAAAAACCTTTTCTAGGAATCTGCTTGGGGCTTCAAGTTTTATTTTCAGGCAGTCAAGAAAGCACTGAAGAGAAAGGACTCGGAGTGTTTTCTGAAGAAATAAAAAAATTTAATTCTCCAAAAGATACTAAGCTAAAAATTCCACATATGGGATGGAACCAAATTGATTTTAGTCAAGATCATTTTTTATGGAATGGACTAGAAAGCGGAGAGGATTATTACTTTGTACATTCTTATATTTCTTGTGAACTGAAAGAAGAGTTTATTTATTCAAAAACAGAGCACGGTCAAACTTTTAATTCAGCTATTTCAAAAGATAATATATTTGCAACCCAATTTCACCCTGAAAAAAGCGGAAAGCTGGGTTTAAAGTTTTTAGAAAATTTTTTAAACTGGAGGCCTTAATTGATTCCTATACCAGCGATTGATATACAGAATGGCAGGTGTGTGAGATTAAAAATGGGGGATTTGAGTAGCGCTACTACATATTATGAAAATCCTTTAGAAGCTGCCGAATTTTGGTTAAATAAAGGTACGAAAAAACTCCATATCGTAGATTTGGATGGAGCTTTGGCTGGCGATTCTTCTAATTTATCTTCGGTAATCTCAATTCGAAAAACTTTCCCTGAACTTGATATTCAATTAGGAGGAGGGATAAGAAATATGAAAACTTTAGATAATTATTTCGACAAAGGAATTGATTCTTTAATTTTAGGAAGCGTTGCTATTAAAAATAAAGATTTTTTTATAGAAGCTTGCAAGAAATATCCTAAAAAAATAATCTTAGGAATAGATGCAAGAAAAGGCTATGTTTCAACTGAAGCTTGGACAGAATCTTCGGAAATTTTAGCTACAGATATTGTGAAAAGTTTTGCAGATTTACCAATAAAAGCTTTGATTTATACCGATATAAGCAAAGATGGAATGATGCAGGGACCTAATATCGAGGAAACAAAGCAAATTGCTTTAAGTACTCAAATACCTGTTATAGCTTCTGGCGGAGTAAGAAATTTAAACGATTTGATAGAACTTTCTATGATAAATAATATCTATGGAGCAATCTGTGGAAAATCATTATACGAAGGAACCTTAGATTTTTCTGAAGCGACTGAGTATTTTAAAAAAATATGAGCTTAACGATAAGAATAATTCCATGTTTAGACGTTCGAGGAGGTCGAGTAGTTAAAGGAATAAACTTCAAAGATATTATAGATGCTGGGGATCCAGCCGAAGCAGCATTGAGATACGATCAAGAAGGAGCTGATGAAATATGTATGTTGGACATAGATGCTTCATATGAGGCTAGATCTACTACTTTAGAAACTGTAGAAAAAATAGCCAATCAAGTTTTTATACCTTTTACTGTTGGTGGGGGAGTCAAAAGCATCAAAGACGTTGAAATTCTTTTAAAATCAGGAGCGGATAAAGTTTCTATAAATACTTCTGCAATTACAAACCCTAAGCTCATTTCAGAGGCTTCAAAAGAATTTGGATCGCAGTGCATCGTTGTTGCAATAGATGCTAAATACGACTCTGAAAACTGGCATGTCTATACTCATGGAGGCAAAAATAAAACAGAATTAGAGGCGTTGTCATGGGCAAAAGAAGTAGAACAGTTAGGGGCAGGAGAGATTCTTATGACCTCTATGGACAAAGATGGAACCAAGTCAGGATTTGATAATATGCTTAACAGTAAGTTAGCTAATATATTAAAAATTCCTCTTATTGCTTCTGGAGGAGCTGGAAAATTAAATCATCTAGTTGACGCTGTTAAATTAGGAAAAGCAGATGCAGTTCTCGCTGCTAGTATTTTTCACTATCAAGAAATATCTATAAAAGAAGTTAAAAAAGCCCTTCAAGAAGAAGGCTTGAGTACAAGATTATAATTCACTTCTCTGAAATTTCTCTTCCTCAGTGAAATAATCAAAGACTATAGGCTCGCCAGTACCTATCTCTAGTTTCACTATTTCTTCAGGTGAAATATTTTCTAGTGACATTATTAAAGACCTTAAAGAATTTCCATGTGCACAAACCAAAATGTTTTTTCCAGACTTCACTAATGGTTTAATTTCAGCTTCGAAATAAGGTAAAACTCGCTCTGATGTATTTTTAAGACTCTCTCCTCCCGGTGGGGGAATATCGAAAGATCTTCTCCAGATATGAACTTGATCCTCACCCCATTTCTTTCGAGCATCATCTTTATTTAAACCTGATAAATCACCATAGTCTCTTTCATTTAAATCTTGGTTTTCAATAGTTAATAAATTTATTTGATTTAATTTATTTAAAATAATTTCTCCAGTTTTCTGAGCTCTAACGAGTTTTGAAGTGAAGTGAATATCAAAATTTATATTTAAACTCTTAATTTTAATTCCTGCATTTTCAGCCTCAATAATCCCTTTTGGCGTTAACGGAGGGTTCTTCCAGCCGGTAAAAAGATTTTTTTCATTCCATTCACTTTGACCATGACGAACCAAAACGAGATGAGAAGTTTTTTTTTCCATATGCGTAGTTAATAATTTTATTTCAGTTTATGATACCCGACCTATGGGTTATTTTATTCAATTTTTACTAGATAATTGGTTTATCGTTTTACCTTTATTAGGTTCAATATTTATTTTTTTTAAATTAGAAAATATAAGAAATTCTTTTCTACTGGAACCCCAGCAGATGACGTTTTTTTTAAATAGAAAAAATGCTTTGTTAATTGATATAAGAAATGAAAAAGATTTTTTAAATGGTCATATCAGTCAAGCTGTATGCGTCGGACCAGATATAGAACTATGTAAAAAAGAGATCAAAAAAAATCCAGAACGACCAGTAATTATTGTTTGTCAAAACGGTAATTATTCTTCTCGAATGGCAAATGATTTAAAAAAAGAGGGACAGGAAATATTTACTTTAAAAGGCGGAATAAATTCTTGGACTAACGAAAAGTTGCCTTTAATTAGTTAGATATCTAATTCGTTCATCTTTCTGGCAAGAGTATTTCTTCCCCAACCAAGAAGATTAGCAGCTTCACTTTTTTTCCCTTTAGTAGCTTTCATAGCAACCTTAATCATGGTTTTTTCAAATATAGGAATTGTAGAATTAAGCAGATGATCATCGCCCTTAGAAAGTTTTTCAGCAGCCCAAATTTCTAATAAATCGTTCCAGTTCATTTCAGGTCCTTTTTTTTGCAACATCAAGTCGTCTGGAAGATCAGATATTTGGATTTCTTGCCCTGAAGAAAGAACGGTAAGTGAATGACAAAGATTTTGAAGCTGAAGAACATTACCAGGCCAAATTAGTTTTGAAAATAGTTCTTCTACATCGGATGATAAGATTTTTGTTTCTGACCCCATTTCTTCTGAAAACTTTCCGAAAAAGTAATTTGCAAGCAAGGGAATATCTTCTTTTCTTTCCCTTAAAGCGGGAAGTGCAATTCTAATAACATTAAGTCTATGGAAAAGGTCTTCTCTGAATGCACCAGTTACGACTTTATCATTTAGATTTTGGTTGCTTGCAGCTATTATTCTTACATCTACTTCTATAGGATCGCTACCTCCCATTCTGTAAAACTCCCCACTTGAAAGAACTCTGAGAATTCTTGTTTGAGTCTCATAAGGCATATCGCCTATTTCATCTAAAAATAGAGTAGCGTTATCAGCCTGTTCAAATCTTCCTATTTTTTTGTGATCTGCGCCGGCAAAGGCTCCTTTTTCATATCCAAATAATTCTGATTCTAAAAGCTCAATCGGAATATCTGCCATATTCAATGAAATCAGTTTCTTTTCAGATCTGTCACTATGTTCATAAATAGCTTGAGCCACTAGTTCTTTTCCAGTTCCAGATTCACCTACTAATAATACAGTCGAGCTAGAATGAGATAGTTTCCCAATTGAATTAAACAGATCTTGCATTGCTGGAGATTTCCCTACAATTCTGCCTTTTTCTAAATGAATTTCTTCATCACTAGTTATTTTTTTTGATTTAATTTTTCTTTCTTCTAATGCTTTGGAAATTTTTGAAATAGCATCATTAATATCAAAAGGTTTTGCAATATAGTCCCAAGCTCCATTTTCAAAAGCATCCACTGTTGTTTCAAGATCTGAATGCGCAGTCATCATTATTACTGGGATATTTGAATGTTCAGTTTTAAAAGTATCTAAAAGATCCATGCCATCTCTACCTGGCATCTTTAAATCAGTTAGAAGGACATGAGGTTTTTCTAGATCAAGCTGATTAACGACCTCATTTCCATCTTCAAAAACTGATACATTAAAACCAGCATCAACAAGACCTTTTTTAAGTACAAATCTTATTGATTCGTCATCATCGGCTATCCACACTTTTTTTAATTTAGGCACTTTATGCTCCTACATCTCTTGTTTTATAGCTGTCTTCTAAAATCGGAATGAGTATTGAAAAATTAGTTCCTGTCGAGTCACTAGAACAATCTATGGACCCATCATGTTGATTAATTATTCCTCTAGCTATTGCAAGCCCTAAACCAGAAGAAACTTGCTTCGTTGAAACAAGAGGGAAAAAAATTGAGTCAATAAAATCTTCAGAAATGCCAGGACCATTATCGATGAAATCAATTTCACAGGCAGTTTTGTAAAACTTTCCATTTATATGAACTTCATAAGCAACTCTAGTTCTGGCTATTATCTTATTTCCGGTATTGCTCTTCGCCATTGCCTCAATGGAATTTCTAGTGAGATTATAAAAAACTTGCATGATTAGAGATGAATCAATTTTGATTAAAGGAAGACTTGGATCGTAATCACGTTCGAAATTTATATCTTCGCAATCTAAGGAGTTTATAAAATCAGGCAGTCTTTCAAGAACACTGTGAATATTCTCCATTGCCAAGCTTAATTTAAAATTCTTCTCAGAAACTTGATTAACTATATCGGCAATCCTGTCAGTTTCCCTCAGAATAATATTTAAAAGATCCTGATTATCTCTTGCTTTCAATTTATTACTTAATAATTGCGCAGCTCCTTTAATGCCGCTTAGAGGATTTTTAATTTCATGAGCAAGGCCTTTAGAAAAGGCTGCGGTCACAACTCCTCCAGCTGACTTTCTTCTTCTCTTTTTCGCCAGAGCTTGTTTATCTACATCAAAAAACTCAAATAAGATAAATTCTTCACCTTCATCATAATATGTAGCTAAAAATGAACATTTTTTTTTCAAATTATTATTTAAAAATAAAGTTGTTATGTGTCTTTTAAGATGAGTTTTAGATGTAACTAATTCTGAAAGTTCAAGACTATTATCAGGCTTTTCGGTAAAAACTTTATTAACCGATTTTCCCTCGCAGTCAGAAAAATTAATATTAAGGAAATCTTCAGCTGAATTATTTATAAAAATTATATTTAGACTCTTGTCTGTTATTAATAGTTTTGAAGAGATGTTTTTTAGTGCCGTATCAAATGAATTTTGCATATCTCTATATTCATAAAGATTAGACGCTGTAGTACATATCAAATTCTACAGGGCTAGTCGTTTGGTTTAAGTAAGTAACATCTTCAGATTTAAGAGCAATGTATCCGTCAATCAAATCATTTGAAAAAACATCTCCTTCTTTAAGAAAAGCTCTATCTTTATCTAAAGCGCCAAGAGCTTCTTCAAGAGATTTTGCAACGGTTGGATACTTTTTAGCCGACTTTTCAGGGTTTTCAAAGAGATCTTCATCTCCAGGACCAACAGGTTCAATCTTATTTTTAATTCCATCTAAACCAGCCATTAATAATGCTGAAAAACATAAATATGGATTAGCTGTTGAATCAGGAAATCTAACTTCTATTCTTCTGGCTTTTGGAGAGTCAACCCAAGGAATTCTTATAGCTGCAGATCTATTTCTAGCTGAATAGGTAAGGATTGTAGGCGCTTCAAAACCAGGGATCAGTCTTTTGTAGCTATTAGTTGAGGCATTGGTAAATGCATTAAGAGCTTTACCATGTTTTATAATCCCACCTATATACCAAATTGCTTCTTGAGATAACTCAGAGTAACCATCTTTATCATAAAAAATAGGTTCTCCATTTTTAAATAAGGACTGATGAACATGCATCCCATTTCCATTATCGCCAACTAAAGGTTTAGGCATAAAAGTAGCTGTTTTACCGTATGCAGCGGCAGCATTATGTACACAGTATTTGTAAGTCTGAACTTCATCAGCTTTACGAACCAAAGTATTAAATTTTGCTCCAATTTCACACTGACCAGCTGTAGCCACTTCATGATGATGCACTTCTATTCCAAGGCCCATTTCTTGCATAGATTCACACATAGAAGATCTAATTTCATGAAGGGAATCAACTGGAGGCACTGGGAAATAGCCGCCTTTAATACCTGGTTTGTGAGCTAAATTTCCTCCATCATACTTAGCTCCGGTTTCCCAAGCGGCTTCTTCTGATCCAATTTCGAAAAAATTACCTTTCATTTGGACGTCATATCTAACATCATCAAAAATAAAAAATTCATTTTCAGGTCCAAAGTAAGCTGTATCTCCTACACCAGAATCTTTCATATATTCTTCTGCTTTTTCTGCTGTAGACCTAGGACATCTTGAATATCCTTTCATTGTAGACGGCTCTATTACGCTGCAAGTAACATTAAGGGTAGGAGCCTCAAAAAATGGATCCATTACTGCCGTATTTTCATCTGGCATGAGAATTTGATCGGACTCATCGATTGACTTCCAGCCGGCTACCGATGAGCCATCAAACATTTTTCCTGATTTTAAAAAATCAGTATCCACCTCTTCTGAGGCAACAGTTACATGTTGCTCTTTACCCTTTGTATCCGTAAATCTTAGATCAACCCATTTAACGTCATTAGATTTAATCAGATCTATAATTTTGGACATTTTTTTATAAAAAGTTACTTAGTTAATGTTCCAACAATATGTGAAAGTATTTTGTATGGATCTGCATTAGATGCAGGTCTTCTATCCTCTAAGTAGCCATTCCAGTTATGTTCAACAGTGTAGACAGGAATTCTAATGCTTGCCCCTCTATCACTAACACCATATGAAAATTGATCAATACTTTGAGTTTCGTGAAGACCAGTAAGTCTCATTTCATTATCTGAACCATAAGCCTCAATTCCTTCTTTATGAACTTCGCCTAATTTTTCACACATTGATGAAAATAGTTCTTCAGAACCACTAGATCTCATTGCTTCGTTTGAGAAGTTAGTATGCATTCCCGATCCATTCCAATCTCCTGTTTTGGGTTTTGGATGAATATTAACGCCAACACCATATTCTTCTGCTATTTTGTACAAAAGATATCTACTAACCCATAAATCATCTGCTGCTTTGATACCTTTTCCAAGACATTGATACTCCCATTGACCTAAAGCTACTTCAGCATTGGTTCCAGTTAAAGTTATTCCAAGGTCTAAGCATGCCTGCAGATGGTCATCAGAAATTTCTCTACCAACAACATTTCCTGCTCCGACTCCACAATAATATTCACCTTGTTCTTTAGGATCTCCATCTTCCCAGCCGAGAGGCTCGCCTGTCTTTGGATCAGTAAAAAAGAACTCTTGTTCAAACCCAAACCACCAATCATCTGTAACGACTTCAGCTGCAGCAGCTCTATAATTCGTAGGGTGAGTTGTATGATCTGCTGATTGGACTTGAGTCATTACTAAATCATGACCATTGGGATTAGAGTATGTTTGAACTGGAATAAGGAGACAGTCTGAGCTTCCTCCCTCTGCTTGCTTTGTTGATGATCCATCAAATGACCAATCTGGTGGAGTTTTATCATCTGTTGCTTTTACCTTGCTCCTCATGAAGGGCTCTGGTTTGTATCCATCTAACCATATATATTCGTACGTTTTGTAATCTGACATTTTTTTCTCCTAAAATTAACAATCCTCTAAATGAGGCGTATTAATCTTATCAAAAAAAATGTATCTAATTAGTGCATAAATTGTACTATTTTAAAGCATTATTTGCACTAAATTAACGCAAAAAATCCAATATGGAAGGGATTTTTGATTCAAAATCAGAAAATTCGTGAGATCCTTCACGATCTATGCTCATGATTGCTTTGTCGAAATAGCCAATGGTCTTTTTATGATCGAGAACCTGATCGTTTAATTTAACAAGGCAAAAATGATTTAAGGGCTCTCTTAGAATTTTAACTTTTAAGTTCAACAATTCATTGAACATATCATTAGTAAATTCATATTCTTCGTTACTATGATAATTTACTTGAGGTCCGATTAAACCTTCCATCTTTTCAAGATGCAAGGAAATTACTGGATTGATAGTAACTGACTTTAGGTTGTATTTATCTGACAAATAACTCGCATAAAAGCCACCTAGAGAACTTCCAATAAGCGAGGTATCTTTCGAGTCATTTTTAATTACTTTTTCTATTTCGCTTATAGCTTTATATGGAGAATTAGGAAGGTCAATAAGATAAATCTCAAATCCAAGATTTTTAATAGCTTTGGAATTTTTTAAAATTTGAGCTTTCTTTGACTTAGAGGACGAATTAAATCCGTGCAGGTAAATGATTTTCAAGAGATCTTCCAGAATTAATACTATGAGTGAGAAAATGACTTAAAAAAGAATTCCACTGAAATCTTTCGTCTTTCGTAAAGCCGAATCTTTTGTATACAGGAAGGATTGAAATTAAACTATTATGAAATCCTTGAAATTTCATCACTTCCGCCATTTTTGCCTCTTGATAAAGCCTAACTTCTATTTCTACATTTCCCTCCAAAGAAGAATCTTTAAAATATATATTGATATCAGTTGTGAATTTAGAGATTTTTTTTGAAGTAATTTTTATTTCATGGAGTTTGAATTCATCTTTTGGCAGTCCATATAAAAAATTATATGTTCCACATAAATTTGGTAAAAGCTTAGAAAACAATAAGAAATTCTTTTCATAGGTAAAATGAAGCTCTTTCAGTGATAGATATTTTTTGTTTGATCGCATTTCAACTAAGTCTACTTATAAATAAATATTATTCAAATTAGTCGTAAGAAGCCCATAGCACATTAGCAACTATCGATCTATATGGCTCCCAAGGCTTTGCTAAAAGAATCATTTCTTCTTCATTCGGCCTTTTCTTTAATTTTTTAATACCATGAAGAGCAGCTTGCAGACCCAAATCTTTTACAGGCCAAATATTATTCCTCGATAGCGAGGCAAGCATGTAACATTCCGCCGTCCAATCTCCAATTCCTTTTATTTCACAAAGTTTTTTTCTTAAATCATCATCATCTAGTCTATGTAAAGCTCGGAAAGACAGCTCTCCCGAGATAATATGTTTAGCAAGAATTTGACAGTAATTAATCTTTTGCCTACTTAAGCCTGTTTTTTGCAAATCTTCATTTGTTAAATATAAAAATTCTTTTGGATTAAATGTATTGAGTAGTTTTTTTATTCTTAAGAAAATAGCCTTTGCTGAAGCTACAGAAAGTTGCTGCTCGGTTATAAGTCTTACTAAGCCTTCAAAACCTTTTGGGCGCCTAAAATTCCTAAAATTTGGATTTTCTTCGAATAATTTTTTTAAATCATTATCTTTTTTTGAAAGAAAAAGTACTTCTTTCTTGTAAGGATGATTTTTAAATAGTTTTGAAAGGGAGATATTTTTTTGCTTCATTTACGTATTTTCTTATATGTGACTCTTCTCTTATTACGAAATCATCTATTGCAGATCTAAATCTGTCATCCGCGATCCAATGAGCCGAAAAAGTTTCAGTAGGCTTGAATCCCCGTTTTATTTTATGCTCTCCCTGAACTCCAGGATCAAATTTTTTAAGATTATTTTTAATACAATAATCAATGCCTTGATAATAACAACATTCGAAATGTAGACAATCAAACTCTTTTAAGCATCCCCAATATCTTCCATATAAATTTTCTTTGTCTTTAAAAAAGAAAGATCCACCAACTATTTTGCCCGATGATTTTTCCGTTGCCATCATGAGAACAATATTTTCAGAAAGATTATTTATAGCTTGTTTAAAAAAATTTTCAGTTAAATAACCTTCGTGACCACTTCTTTTTAAATTTGTTGAAAGATAAAAATTGTAGAAATTATCCATTAAATTTTGATTAAGCTCTTTACCTGAAAAGTGATTTATTTCTAGATTTTGTTGAGAGAGCTTTTCTCTTTCTTTCTTAACATTCTTTCTATGCCTGGCTCTAAAAGAATCAAGATAATCATCGAAATCTTTATAATTTTCGTTAAACCAAATGAATTGCGCATTCTTTCTCACACTTAAAGAAGATTCTTGATATGCATCTAGTTCAACTTCATCTGGAAATAAAATATGCCAAGATGAAATATTATTTATTTCTGATATTGATTTAATTGCTTCTACGATGACAGGTACCAAGTCTTTTAATTTATAACCGTTATTAATAAGTATTCTTGGACCCGATGCAGGCGTGTGAGGAATAGAGCTTACTAACTTAGGATAATAGTCTAGGCCGTGCTGGTAAAATGCATTTGCCCAAGCATGATCGAATACAAATTCTCCTTGAGAGTGATTTTTGAGATAAAGAGGGACTGCTGCAATGATATTGCCTTTTTCTTCAACAGTTAAATGCATGGGCACCCAACCGGAATTTTGGCCGACAGAATTTGAAGATTCAAGTAAATTTAAAAAATCATATTTAAGAAAAGGATACTCACTCTGGGGTATCAATGAATCCCAATCTTTTTTTTTAATTTCACTTATAGATTTATTAAAAATTATTTTCAATTAATTTAGGCCTATTAATACAGTAGAGAAGATCAGAGCTCCAACCCAGTTATTTTTTTTAAAAAATTTTAAGCAAGAATCTTCATGATTGAAATCAGTCGTAGATATTAAATGAATTAGATAGACACTTGTTAAAAACATTCCTAAATAAAAAAATAAATTAATTTCTTTAGATAGACCAACCATAAAAATTATTAATAAATTAATAAAACAGCCTAGCCAGATTACGCTTTCTTCTCTGCCTTCAAAATAAATTGCTGAGCTTCCTATACCGATTGAAAGGTCATCTTTTTTATCTGTCATCGCGTAAGAGGTATCGTAAGCGAGCACCCAAAAATAGTTTCCAACAAATAATAAAAAAGCAGGAGTTGATAAATTATTCATAGTCGCAGCAAAAGCCATTAATATTCCCCCTGAAAAAGCTAGGCCCAAAACTAATTGAGGAACTTTAAAAAATCGCTTTGCTAATGGGTAAAATAAAAGAATACAAAAAAGGGCTAACGCTACTTTTAAAGCCAACAAATTTAAAAAAGTTAAAAGCAAGCAAGCTAGAAAGATCAAAAAACAAAATAAAATTAATGCTTCTTTTCTTGAGACAGCTCCAGAAGCAATAGGCCTGGTACTAGTTCTCAATACCTTGTTATCAAAATCTCTATCGAAATAATCATTGATGACGCAACCGGCAGATCTCATTATCAAAGTGCCTAAACAAAAAATAATAAGAAGATCAATTCTTATAAAACCATTTCCCGCATAGATTAACGAAATTAAAGTTGGCCATAAAAGCAAGAGAGTTCCTATAGGTCTATCTAATCTCATAAGATAGAAATAGTTTTTAATAGAATTAAGCACAGTGTTATATAATTTAGGAAAATTATAACGCACCAAGATTTACATTATGGAAGAATATAAAAAATGGGAATGTATCGTATGCGGTTGGATATACGACGAAGAAGAAGGATTGCCCGAAGAGGGAATAGCTCCTGGAACTAAATGGGATGATGTTCCGGTAGATTGGGTTTGTCCCGATTGCGGAGTAGGAAAAGAAGACTTTGATATGGTTCCTTTTGAAGGCGGGAAAAGCTACTAAAGTTATGTCTTTTACAGCCAAGATTTTGCTAGCTATGTTTCTGGGCATAGCCTTAGGAAGCTTATTAAACAGTTTGCAGGGCTTTGCCTTCACTACTTTTATTTATGATTATCTAGTTTTAGGTCTTTTTGATGGATTAGGGCAAATCTTTATAAATTTATTAAAGCTACTTGTGGTTCCCCTAGTTTTTGTTTCTTTGGTTTGTGGAGTAGGTCAGGTTAAATCAGGCTCACAATTAGGATCTATTAGTCTTAAAGCAGTATCTTTGTATCTGTTGACCACTGCTTTTGCTATTTTTAGTGCTTTATTGATTGCATCTTTCTTTAATCCTGGAAAGGGTATGAACATCGAAGGGTCAAATTCTTTTATTGCTCCAGCAGCGCCCTCATTAAAAGAGACATTTATAAATATTTTTCCTTCCAACCCAGTTAGCTCAATGGCAGAAGGAAATATGCTTCAGATAATTGTCTTCGCTTTGCTCTTTGGTTTTGGACTATTAAAATTAGGTGATTCTGGCCAAAAGGTTAGAGTCTTTTTTGATGATCTTTACAAAGTAATCTTAGAAATTGTAAATGTAGTTATTTGGATATCTCCAATAGGGGTTTTTTGTCTGCTCTTTAATATTTTTGCATCTCTAGGAATAAGCATTATTCTTGATTTAATAAATTACTTTTTAGTCCTTTCTTCAATTTTAATTTTCCATGCTTTCTTTACCTATAGCTTGTTATTAATTGGTTTGAGTAATTTAAGCCCAATTACTTTTTTTTCAAAAATGCGAGAAACTATGTTGTTTGCTTTTAGCACCTCATCAAGTAGCGCAACCATGCCAATTACTTTAAAAGCTGTTGAAGAAAAATTAGGAGTAGGAAAATCGATAAGTTCGTTTTGTATTCCATTGGGCACAACAATTAATATGGATGGAACTGCAATAATGCAGGGAGTAGCAACTGTATTTATTGCTCAGGCATATTCTATAGATTTAACTTTGGTTGAGTATTTAATGGTAATTTTAACTGCAACTTTAGCCTCAATTGGAACTGCTGGAGTGCCAGGAGTAGGACTCATTATGTTGGCAATGGTTCTTCAGCAAGTAGGCCTGCCAGTTGAGGGAATAGCCTTAATAATTGGAGTGGATAGATTGTTGGATATGCTGAGAACTGCAGTTAATGTTTCGGGAGATGCAATGGTTGCGTGTATCGTTGCCAAATCTGAAGGTCAACTGGATGAAAGTATTTTTATAGAAAAATAGTAATAGTTAATCAATGAAATTGACTATACTTTCTGTTAAATTAGCGTTTTTTAAGGAGAAATTTTATGGAATCGATGTTGTTTATTCCCCCAGTATTTGGAGTAGCAGGTTTATTAGTTGCACTTTTTATTTATTTTTTGCTGCTTCAGTATGATGGAGGCACAGATAAAGTAAAAAAAATAGCTGATCAAATTCATTTAGGCGCCATGGTATTTATGCGTCGAGAATATACATATTTATTCTATTTCGTCTCTGTTTTAATCATTCTTTCTTATTTCGCTCTCGGAGCTAATACTGCTATTGCAGTTACAGCTGGAGCTATTTCGTCTGCTTTAGCGGGATGGTTAGGAATGTTTTCAGCTACAAAAGCAAATTCTAGAACAGCTACCGCTGCTGCAGATCATGGAGCAAAAACAGCTCTTTCTGTAGCTTTCTACGGCGGTTCCATAATGGGACTATGCGTAGCTTCTTTAGGTTTAGTTGGATTAGGAGGCCTTTATTTTTATTTTGGTGGAGATCCTGATACAGCAAGATCTATTGAAGGTTTTGGAATGGGGGCATCTTGTGTTGCCTTATTCTCAAGAGTTGGTGGAGGAATTTTTACTAAAAGTGCCGATGTTGGAGCTGATTTAGTGGGAAAACTAGAAGCAGGAATTCCTGAGGATGATCCTAGAAATCCTGGCGTAATAGCAGATAATGTTGGCGATAATGTTGGCGATGTTGCCGGTATGGGATCAGATATTTTTGAATCATACTGTGGAGCAATGATTGCTTCGATAGCCATTGCTGCGACTCTTGATGATTCAGGAAGAATGCTTTTGCCTTTAGCACTAGCATCAATTGGTTTAGTAGCTTCTATATTAGGAATATTTATTGTTAAAGCTGTAGCTTCATTAGATGCTGCAACAGCATTAAGAACCGGAACAATAGGCTCAGCAGTTTTATTTATAATTGCAGCATACTTCTTAACCGAAGCAATGCTTGGAGAAGACGGCTTAAATGTATGGCTTGCTGTATTAACTGGAGCAGTTGGAGGAGTTTTAATAGGGTTAATTACTGAGTATTACACTGGAAGCTCTCCTGTCGTTAAAATTGCAGAATCTGGAGAAACGGGTGCTGCTACAGTTATGATTACAGGATTAGCAGTAGGCATGCAGTCTGTTGTTTTACCTATTTTAGTTTTAGCTTCAATTATTTGGATATCTACTTCTTTGACTGGCCTTTACGGCGTAGGAATTGCAGCAGTAGGAATGTTAGCTACAGTAGGAATCACCATGGCAATCGATGCATATGGACCAGTTGCTGATAATGCAGGCGGTATTGCTGAGATGGCTGGCATGGGAGAAGAAACAAGGAAAATTACGGATTCATTAGATGAAGTTGGAAATTCTACCGCAGCTATTGGAAAGGGTTTTGCAATTGGAGCTGCTGCATTAGCCGCACTAGCAATCATTGCAGCATTTGTAGAAACAGTTACCCATAATAGAGAGTTACAAAATCTTCCAGAATTTGTGCTGCTCCTTTCAGATCCAAAAGTATTAGTTGGAATGTTTATTGGAATTTCAATTCCCTTTTTAATTTCATCTATCACTATGACCGCTGTCGGCGATGCAGCTTTTGAAATGATCAATGAAATTAGAAGGCAGTTTAGAGAAATTCCAGGATTACTAGAAGGGACTGCTGAGCCCGACACTGCAAAATGTGTAGATATAGCAACTTCAGCAGCATTAAAGAAAATGCTTCTTCCAGGCTTTATAGCGGTCGGAGCTCCAGCTGTAGTAGGTTTTGGATTAGGAGCAGAGTCCTTAGGAGGAATGCTTGGCGGAGGCTTAGTTGGTTGTGTCTCTATGGCTTTAATGATGGCCAATGCAGGAGGCGCATGGGATAACGCTAAAAAATATATTGAAAAAGGAAATCTTGGTGGCAAAGGAACAGAGACTCATGCAGCAGCAGTTGTTGGAGATACTGTTGGAGATCCATTTAAAGACACCTCAGGACCAGCAATGAACATTCTTATTAATGTCATGGCGATAGTCAGTCTGGTGATCTCTCCTCTCCTCTAAGAAATATAAAAATAAAAAAGCCGGTTTAAAAGCCGGCTTTTTTTTATTGAGCTGCAATTAAATTTTGTTTATGCCCAATCCATCTATTCATTAAAATATTCATTTCTTTCGGATAATTAGAGATAATATTTGCTAGCTCTTGAGCTTCTTCAAGATAATGTGCATCTCTAATAAGATCTGCGATTCGTAATTCCATTCCGCCAGATTGTTTTGTGCCTAAAATTTCTCCAGAACCTCTTAATTTCATATCTATTTCAGAGATTTCAAAGCCATCGTTAGTTTTCTTCATTGCTGACATTCTTGCTTCCGCTATATCTCCAAGACTCCCTTGGTAAAGCAGAACACAATGAGCATTCATATCTGGACCTCTTCCAACTCTACCTCTAAGTTGATGGAGTTGAGATAACCCAAGACGTTCAGCATTTTCAATTATCATTAGGCTTGCATTAGGTACATCCATTCCAACCTCAATAACTGTCGTACAAACTAAAACATTTGTTTTGCCTTTTCGAAAATCTTCGATAGCTAAATCTTTTTCTAATTTATTGAGCTTACTGTGAACCAATCCAATATTTAAATTCTTACTTTTTTTCTCTATCCATTCTTTAGCAGATTCTGCAGCCTGAACATCCAAGCTTTCTGATTCTTCGATCATAGTGCATAGCCAAAAGGCTTGATTTCCATCTTTACAAATAACCTCTAGACGCTCAATTAAATTATCTCTTTTATCATTAGACATTACAGAAGTTATGACAGGATTTCTTCCAGGAGGCATTTCATCTATTTTAGAAACACTGAGATCTGCAAATATTGTCATTGCTAGAGTTCTAGGGATTGGCGTTGCCGTCATAAATAATTGATGAGGTAAAAGATTATCATTAGTTTTTTGTAGCATCTCATATCTTTGTTTGACACCAAATCTTTGTTGCTCATCGACAACTATTAAAGAGAGATTATTCATTTTAACTCTTTCTTGAAATACAGCATGAGTACCTATGAGAATTTTTATCTCTCCCGATTTAAGTTTTTTATCAATTAATTCCCATTCCTTTTTTTTTGTTTTTCCAGTTAATAATTCCACACTTATTTTTTCATCTTCAAACCAATTAGAAAAATTTTTGAAATGTTGTTCAGCTAGAACTTCAGTAGGACAAAGCAGAACAGACTGTAAATTATTTTTTGCACAAGTTAGCATGGCACCAGCAGCCACAACAGTTTTTCCAGAACCAACATCACCTTGTACTAGTCTCCTCATGGGTTTAGCGTTCATGATATCTTTTTGAATTTCGTTAATTACTCTTTGTTGAGCGTTGGTAAGGGAGAAGGGCAGTTTTTTATAAAAGCCTTTTAGAGTTTTCTCCTCACTCTTAACTAAAGGCGCAGTCATTCTATCTATTTTGTCGGTTGAAATTTTTACGCCTATTAAATTTGTAACAAGCTCTTCAATAATTAATCTTTTTTGTGCAGGATGTTCAAAGTTTTTTATTTTTAAAATATCATCTTCAATAGATGGGTTGTGGATAATTTTTAGAGCATCTTTGATATTAAGATCTGAAATTTCTTTTTTTAAAAAAATATTATCTATTTCTTCTTCTTCTAAATTAGATTCATTTATTTGTTTTAGGCAATTAGAAATAACCGTTCTTAATCTATATTGAGTTATCTTATTTGACCCAAGTGAGTATATGGGAGTGAGCGTATCATCTAACGGAGGGCTAAATTTAGAGTTAAATATTTTATAACTTGGATGAATAACTTCTAATTTATTTCCTGAATTTCTTATTACGCCATAAATTCTGACCGACATCCCTTTTTCAAAAGATTTTGCTTGAGCTTGAGAAAAAAAGAAAAGTCTAATTTGCAAGTATCCAGTGCCGTCAGTAATTTTTGCATAAAAAGATCTTCTGCCTGGATAATAAACTTTACTTTCAACAATTTCTCCTTCTACTTGGTATGCCTGCCCGGGCAAAATATCTCTAATAGAAGTTAATTTTGTTCTATTTTCATAATTTCTCGGAAGCATAAATAAAGCATCTTCCACATATTTTATACCTAGGTTTTCAAGTTGCTCCTTAACCTTAGGACCAACGCCTTTTATATTATCAATAGGAGACTTTAAAGAATTAGTCGTCACTATTTTTGAAAGCAATAGTTTCTATTTCAATAGAGCTATTTTTAGGTAGCTTAGATACTTCATAAGCAGCTCTTGCCGGGTAAGGCTCAGTTAATATTTCCGACATTATTTCGTTAACTAAAGAAAAGTTTTCCAAATCATCTAATAGGACATTTAACTTAATAACATTAGAAAAGTCCATTCTAGCTTCTTCCAAAATAGCTAAAATATTTTTAAAAACTTGTCTAATTTGATTCTCTATTCCGTCAACTAGCTCCATAGATTCAGGCTCAAGAGGAATTTGTCCAGATATAAATAAAAAATTATCAGCTAAAACTGCTTGAGAATATGTCCCGATAGCAGAGGGAGCATTAGAAGAAGAAATTATTTTTTTCATTTTAATGAGCACTCCTTAATTGGGTTTGATTTTGATTGTGTATTCTAGAAACCGATAAAACTTGTTTAAGTCTTCTAATACGCCTCATAACTCTAGCTAAATGGATTCTATCTACAACATCTAAAATAATATACATCTGAACACTGTTTCCTACTGGAGGGTCCATTCTAAAACTTTCTATATTTGAGCCAATGTCTGAAATAGAAGCCGAAATCTCTGCAAGTAAACCTGGTCTATCTTCAGATAAAACCTTAATCTCAACTGGGAATTCACCCTCAACTTTAGACTCCCATTTAACTGGCGAACAATGAGCGGGATCCTTTCTGATAGAAACCATATTCTTGCATCTCTCAGTATGAATAACTATGCCTTTGATATTAGAATTGTGAGCGATGATATTATCTCCAGGAATAGGTTTGCAACAAGCAGCATAAGTAATAATTAACCCTTCTGAACCACTAATTTTAATATTTGAAAATTCAATTAAATCTTTTTGATCATAATCAAGGAATTGAATTATTTGGTTTGCAACAACTAAACTAGATCTCTGACCAGAGCCTATTTGTTCTAACAATTCTCTGATACTCACCACATTAATAGAATCTAAAAGCTTACTCATTCTTTCTTTTGGAACGTTTCTTAATTTAATGCCGTGAGGTGAAAGAGATTGCTCCAAAAGAGCTTTACCAAATTTTCTAGACTCTGAAGATTTAAAGTTTCTCATGGAATGTCTTATGGCACTCCTTGCTTTTGAGGTTCTTACAAACTCTAACCAAGCAGGATTTGACTGGGGATATTTATCTGTAATTATACTTACAGTCTGACCACTTTCCAAAGGAACACTTAAAGGAGCTAAATTTTTATTTATTCTGCATCCTTTGCAGTGAATACCAACATCTGAATGAACCGCAAAAGCAAAATCTAGTGGAGTTGATTCTTTAGGGAGTTCAATAATATCTCCTCTTGGAGTAAAAACGTATATTTCGTTTGGTACCAAACCTGTTTTAACAACTTCTATAAAATCTTGAGGATCTTCAACAGTTTTTTGAACTTCCATCAAAGTGTTTACCCATCTCCTTGCTCTAGATTGAGCTGGATTATCTTTTTGACCGGTCTTATAAAACCAATGGGCTGCGACACCAAACTCAGCTAGTTCATCCATATCATTTGTTCTTATTTGAATCTCAACTGGCAGGCCATCAAAGGTCATGATCCCTGTATGAAGCGATTGATAAGAATTAGATTTTGGTATGGCTATATAATCTTTAAATCTTCCTTCTATTGGCTTAAATGCATTATGCAAAATACCCAATGCTTTATAACAATCCATGGAGTCTTCTAAGGTTATTTTGAAAGCGTAAACATCTAATACTTCTTCTAAAGATTTAGATTGTTTTTTCATTTTTTTAAATATACCGTATAAGTGTTTTCTCCTGCCACTAACCTGACACAATAAATCATATTCCAGCATTTTTTCTTGAATCGAAGATTCAATTTTAGTGAGTATTTTTTTCCTTCCCCGAGTTTTTTTACTTATTGCATCTTTTAAAACCTTGCTTCTATATGGATTTAATACTTGAAATGCAAGATCTTCTAGTTCTCTATAAATCTGATGCATTCCCAATCTGTGTGCAATTGGAGCATATATTTCTATAGTTTCTTGCGATATTCGTTTTTGCCTTTCAATACTTAGAAAGTTGAGAGTTCGCATATTGTGAAGTCTGTCCGCTAATTTTAAAACTATAACTCTTATATCTTGAGACATAGCTAAAACCATTTTTTGGAAATTTTCTGCTTGCTCTTCTTTTTTTGAATTTAAAGAAATTTTATCTAATTTACTTACACCATCGACTAATTCTGCAACATTAGAGTTGAATTCTTTCTTAAGAAATGATTTTGGTATTCCAGAGTCCTCTATAACATCATGAAGCATCGCAGCGGTCAGACAATCTTCATCCATTTGGAATTCAGCAAGAATTTCAGCCACAGCAACTGGATGAGATACATAAGGATCTCCGCTAGAGCGGAATTGACCTGAATGAGCATTAGAAGCGTACAAATATGCTTTGTTAACTTGTTCAAGCTGACTAGTATTTAAATATTCGCTTAAATTATTATTAAGCCTGTTAATAGCTTTTTTCTTTGCAACCATAGTTAGCAAAGTTTAACAAATAAGGGATTTAACTAAAGGTTTAGACTTCGTCGTCTGATATTAGCTGTTCTGAAAGCTCTTCTTCGAGAGCGTCAAAATTAAAGCTATCGATGTTTTCAAATGTAACAGTTCCAGCTGCAATTTCTCTTAAAGCTATTACAGTGGGCTTGTCATCTTCAGGATCGACAGTAGGCTCTCTTCCATCAACAGCTAGCTGTTTGACTCTTTTAACAGCAAGCTTGACCATTTCATAACGATTTGGAATCTTTTTTAAACAGTCTTCTACAGTAATTCTAGCCATAATATTTTTAGAAAGGGATTCTACTCAATTAAACAAGATTAAGCTAGTAAGTTATCAATCAATTCGGAAGAGACTCTTGATTTAAAAATATCAGGATTTTCTCTTTGAAAAATAATAGTTTTTAACTCTTCCAAAGCCCTTGCAAAATCATCGTTCAGTACCAAGTAATCAGAATCAAGACTTTTAGAAATTTCTAGTTTCGCTTCAGCGAGTCTAATGATTATTGACTCCTCAGAATCTAAACCTCTCTTAATCAATCTATATTTAAGATCCTCATAAGAGGGCGGCAATAAAAAAATAGATAAAGAATCTGGAAATATTTTTTTTATATTTTTAGCCCCTTGCCAATCTATTTCTAAAAAAACATTATGAGAGTTCAATTTTGAATTAATTAAACTTTTATCAGTTCCATAATAGTTTTCAAAAACTTTCGCATATTCAAGAAAATCTCCTTTATCTATCTTTTTTTTAAAAACTTTTTCATCTATAAAAAAATAATCTTTTCCTTCAAGGTCTCCTTTTCTTTTCTGCCTTGTTGTATGAGATATAGACATCCATAATGAATTTGCTCTAGGATCTTTAAATAAAGACTTGATCAAACTAGTTTTTCCTCCACCAGAAGGACTAGAAATTATAAAAAGTTTGTGGCGATTTTCATTCATAAGTGCAAGAATCTTTAAAAATTAGATTATATGCAACCTTTCCTAGAAAAAGCTATCGAATTAGAGGCACTAAAGTTTGGAGACTTTACATTAAAGTCAGGCTTAAAGAGCTCATATTTTTTTGATATATCAGAATTCTTTAAAAACGACGCTCTTAAAATGCTGTCTGATTTATATGTAGAGAAAATCATTGAAGAAGACTTAGTTTTTGATGTAATTTTTGGGCCCGCTTACAAGGGTATTCCTTTAGCTAGCGCAGTAGGCATAAGTTATTATGAAAAAACAGGACAATCAATAGATTTAGTCTTTGATAGAAAAGAGATAAAAGATCATGGAGAGGGTGGAAATATAATAGGAAACTTAAATTCTAAAAATGTTTTGATCATAGATGATGTTTTGACTGCTGGGACTGCTATAAAAAATAGTTTAGAAGTTTTAAAGACTCAAAAAGCATCCTTAGTTGGAGTTATAGTTGCCTTAGATAGAGAAGAAAAAAACGAATCTAACGTTTCTTATAGAGAAAACTTAGAAAAAGATGGAATTCAAGTATATTCAATAGCAAAAATATCCGATTTAAAAAAATAAAATGTTTACTGGAATAATTCAATCTATTTCTCTTGATTCAAGTTTTGAGTACAAGGAATTTGGTGCAACCTTAACCTTAAGTGTGGCGAAAGATTTTAATGATAATTTAAAGGTAGGGGATAGTGTCGCTGTAAATGGAGTCTGTTTAACAGTAACAAGTTTTACTGATAATTCTATTTGCTTTGACATAATTCATGAGTCTTTGAAATTAACCAATCTGAATGATAATTATAGAAAAATTCCTTTCAATTTAGAACGATCTTTAAAAATGGGAGATGAGATTGGAGGACATATAGTTTCTGGCCATGTTCATGAAATCGCAGAAGTAAAAACTTTTACTGATGATAAAGAAAGGGTATTAACCATCAATAAGGCAGACAACTTTAAAGAATATATTTTTCAAAAGGGATATGTGGCTGTTAACGGCATTAGTCTTACTGTTTCTAATTTAAATGAAGATAATTTTAGCGTTTCAATAATTCCTGAAACTATTAAAGCAACAAACCTTTCTCTTTTAAAGCCAGGAGATTTTCTTAATATAGAGGCTGATCAGCAAACAATTGCCATCGTAGAGACGATAAAGAATATAAAAACTTAACTCAAAGCTTTTTTTACAGCTTGACTGATGATTCCTGCATCTGCTTTTCCAGCAGAAAGTTCTTTCATTTTAGCCATTACCTTGCCCATATCTTTCATAGATTCAGCTTTTAAATCAGAGATAGTTTTTAAAACTAATTCAGAAACTTCTTCTTCACTCATTTGCTCGGGCATAAATTCTTGAATAATCTGAATCTCAAGCTTTTCTTTATCCGCTAATTCGGTTCTTCCTGCAGCTTCAAATTGATTAATAGAATCCTTTCTTTGCTTAATCATTTTTTCAAGGATTTGAAGGCATTCAATATCCTTGAGTTCAGATTTAATATTTATCTCTTCCGATTGAATTGCAGAAACTATCAGTCTTAAGGTAATAGTTCGGAATTTATTTCCACTTTTCATGGAAACAGTAACTTCGCTTTTGATGGAAGATCTTAAATCAACTGACATGTTTAGGGGGTTTTTTAGAATCTAGCTCTTAGAGGAGGCATGGTGCCCATTTTACGCCTTTTAGAAGCTCTTTTAACAGCAGCAGCAGCCTTTCTCTTTTTTACAGCTGTAGGCTTTTCATAGAATTCTCTTTTTCTTACTTCTGCAATTACTCCAGATTTATCACAAGATCTTTTAAATCTTCTTAAACCTGCATCGAAGGATTCTGTTTCTTTTAATTTAATTATTGGCATATTTTTCTATAAGAGCGCAATTCTATCGATGAATTCTATTTTTTGCAAAATATTTAGAAGTCTTTTTCTATCTGGTAGAATTTTCGCATGATTATATTAGGAATAGAAACATCTTGTGATGAGACTGGAATTGCCTTGTATGATAGAAAAAATAAAAAAATCATATTTGAAGCTCTTTATAGTCAAGCTGATCAACACAGTCTTTATGGTGGAGTAGTCCCAGAATTAGCAGCAAGAGATCACGTTAATAGATTGTTACCTCTTTTAAAAAGGAAGATATCTTCAAATAAATTTAAGTTGAAGGATATTGATGCTATTGCTTATACGAAGGGACCAGGTTTGAGAGGCCCATTGATGGTAGGAACTGCTTTTTCTAAAGCTCTAGCATTCTCTTTGGATATTCCTACTTTTCCAATTCATCATATGGAGGCTCACTTAATTATGGCTAAATTTGATGCACCTAAATTAACTTATCCGTTTATAAGTCTTTTAGTATCAGGAGGTCATTCTTTATTGGCTAAAGTTAAATCGCCGGGAAACTATCAAATTATTGGAGAATCAATTGATGATGCTGTGGGCGAAGCTTTTGATAAAACTGCAAAATTATTAGGCTTAAAATATCCTGGAGGTCCAGAAATTGAAAGAGTTTCAAAACAAGGCAACTTAACCCAATTGATTTTCCCAAGGCCTATGCTTAAATCTAAAAACTTAAATTTTAGTTTTAGTGGTCTTAAGACGGCAGTTTTATATGAAGTAAGACGACAACAGGAAGCTGATTCTCTCGATCAACAAAAGGTTGCTGATATCGCCTTGGCTTTTCAAGATGCCGCTATTGAGTGTTTGGTTGAAAAATCTATTAAGGCTATGTATCAAGAAGAATGCAATCAATTGGTTTTGTCAGGCGGAGTAGCTGCAAATTTATCTTTACGAAATTCCTTCAAAAACAAACTAACCGAAAGCCAAAGTATTTTTTATCCAGATATGTCTCACTGTACCGATAATGGAGTTATGATTGCATTTGCTGGAGCTGAAAAATTACATTTTCAAAATGAAGGTCATAAAATTGAAGTCAATCCGCGATGGAGTCTAGAGGCATTAAATGAAAGATAAAGTTTTTATAGAAGATCTAAAGGTCGAAACCATTATTGGAATATTTGGCTGGGAGAGAAAAGTAAGACAAGAGGTGAATATAAGTTTGGAGATGGAATTTGATATCAGTAAAGCATCAAAGTCGGATGAAATTATAGATGCATTGGATTATAAAAAAATAGGCAAGGCCGTTATAAATTTATTAGAAAAATCTTCATTTTTTTTGGTAGAAAAAATGGCTGAAGAAATAGCCAATCTAGTCCTGAAAAATAAACAAGTAGACTCGGTAATGGTAACGGCATCTAAACCGGGTGCTTTAAGAGGATCAAAATCTGTAGGAGTTAAAATTTTTAGAAAGAATTAAATATGGAAATTTCAATTAGTTTAGGTAGCAACATAGAGCCTTTATTAAATATAAAAAAAGCTCAAAAACTTATATCAAATAAATTTAATGTTCTTAAATCATCTAGTTTGTATTCAAGTAATGCCGAGGGTTTTATAGGCAGTTTTTTTATCAATCAAGTTATTGTTTGTGATACAAAATTTTCTTTCAAAGAATCGATAAAAATATTAAAGGACATAGAAAAAATTTTGGGTAGGCAAGAAAGTGGTGAAAAATTTTCTAATCGAGTAATAGATTTAGATTTACTTACTTATGGCGATGAGAGGATAAATGAAATTGGTAAAGAAGTACCTCACAAAGATATTGAAGAATACGCTTTTGTATTGGTTCCTTTATGTGAAATAAGCCCAAATAACATTCATCCAAGTTTGAATATTAGTTTCAAAGAATTATTAAAAACTAAAGAAAATTTTCTTAACAAAGTTAATAAATTAGATTAACAAACCTCACCTAAGGCTCTGGCTTTTTCATATTTATTAATTTCTTCTTCAGGAAGATATTTCATTGCTATCATCAGAAGAATAAGACTCAAAACAAAGACAGAGCAAAGAATTTGCAATGACAAACCTAAAGCTTCAGCAGTTGTGCTTCCTTGTAAAACAAAAAGGTCTGCAATTTTTCCTGCAGTATAAGGTCCTAAAGCTAACCCAACAACAGATGCCATTAAAATAAAAAAGGCGGAAGCCATTCCTCTCATTCTAGGTAATACAAGATCTACAGCTGTAGCTACACATAAACCGACATAAAAAGTAGATACAAAAGACCAGATAATATGATAGATATAGAATATTAATAAAGTCTCAGCTTTAAGAGTCAATATTAGTGATACAGGAGCGCAAACTATACAAATCATGCCCACGAATAATCTTCCATTAGTAAAAAATTTTCTTAAATAATCTGACAGGACTCCTCCAAATAATAACCCTAAAAATCCTGCTATCGCACTTTGCAAGCCAAGATTTCTTCCAGCTACTGTTTTTGTAACATCAAATGTATCCATGAAATAAGTAGGCAAGAAAGCACTAGTTGCATAGCCAATAAAACTAATGAGAGGGAAAGCTATCATTATTAACACCATTACCTTTGATTTAAAGACTATTTGATAAGAAACCGGATCTTTAATTTTTACAGTTTGAATCCAGCTAAAAAGTGCATACATTCCCAAACCAAATGCTGACCACTGCAGCCAATCAGATGTTAAAAGCCCCATAACTACAATTAATCCCAGAATTCCTAATTTGAATAATATTTGTGTATATATTTCTTTTGAATCAGATTTATTTCTTATTAAATTTATGATTGAAGCTATAGGAACTATTCCTGCTAACAAGATAGCCGCCTCCTTGAATGGCTTTTCTTCTTTTTTGATAGGGACTTCTTCAGTATGACCTCTCTTTGGCTCTTTTATAGTCAAAACCAATAAAGCAACTAATAACCCAGGAAGACCAACCGATATAAATGCCATTTGCCATCCAGCCAAAGCAAAAGGAGCAATTTCTCTTATCGGATAAGCTCCATTCCATGAGTCCGCAATCCAACCACCGAGAAATATACCAATCCCTCCGCCAATATAGATGCCGCTCGCGTATATAGAATAAACCGTAGTTCTAACTTTATCTGAAAAATAGTCTGCTAATAATGAATAGGCAGCTGGACTAGCACTTGATTCACCAACACCAACTCCAATTCGGCAAACTGCTAAACCCACAAATCCTTTGGCAAGTCCAGAAGCAGCTGTCATCAAACTCCATAAACCTACTCCAATTGATATGAGTTTGGTTCTATTCCATGAGTCAGCTAACTTAGCTAATGGAATTCCCATAATGGCATAGAAAATAGCAAATGCAGTTCCATAAAGAAAACCTAAGTCACTTAAAGAAATACCTAAATCCGCTTGAATATCAGGTGCCAAGATAGCGATGATCTGTCTATCTAAAAAGTTAAATATATATACAACTAACAACAAAGATAGTACGTAGAAAGAATAAGGACTATCAAGCTTGGGTTTATATTCAGAATTCATAATTTTAAGAAATTGTAGCAGTTGCACTGCCGGTTATAACTGCAATTTTATTTTGGTTTTCTGTTGTAACTTCCAAAGTAATTATAGTTTTTTCAGATTCTTTATTAATTTCAGTTATTGTTGCTTTGGTTGTGAGCGAGTCACCAGGCCAAACTTGATTGGTAAACCTAACGCCGAATTTTTTTAAATTTCCGTCTCCCAGAAGATTGGTAAGCATTTTTCCAGTAAGACCCATGGTTAACATTCCATGAGCAAATACAGAAGGGTAGCCGACAACTTCCTTAGCAAAGACTTCATCCGTATGGATTGGGTTGTAGTCTCCCGAAACCCCAGCATACTGAACGATTTGAGTTCTTGTAAGATTATCAACAACTTCTTCTGAAAAATTATCTCCTACCTGTATTTTATTAATATCTAGCATAATTGACCCCTTAATTTTCTACTGTTTTTTCCGTTACAACCCCTACAGACTTAGCAGTAATAACAAGCTCACCTTTTTCATTTCTATATTCAGTAACAGATTCACTAAACTTTAATAGACCAGCTCTTTTACTTTCTTTTTCCCACTTTTTTCCAGGAATAGATGTTGGAGTTAAAATATCTCCAGGACATACAGGCAGATGATATTCAAAATGCTGTTCAGCATGAAGAATATTATTGCTAGATGATTCCTCGTTAGATTTTTCTTCAGATTTAACCAATCCTGTAGGAGTCTTTCCTGAGCCGAACCAGGGCTCACCAATTTTTGGTCTTAGAAAATAATCAGGATCAAATTGAGCGCTTGATTGAATGAATGTTGGAGGCGCGATAATATTTTTATTTTTTTGAGAAGCATAATCATCGTCATAATATATTGGATTTTTGTCGCCAATAGCTCTGGCAAACATCATGATATGGCCTTTCTCAATAGGCATACTTTTTTTACTCATCTAGCCCCCTTTAGTTAAAATATTTATTGTTGGACTAAAGTCCATCCAAAATCAGATAGAGCGATAGTTTGTTCAAAAAACTTTTCCGCATCTTTTCCAGCAGCAGTTCCATCTCTTACTCTTCCTGTAATGCCTTGGCATATTGCTGCAAGTTTAAACATGCTGAAACCCATATAAGTATTCCATTCATCTTCGCTAATATTAAATTCAGAATTTTTCATATACATAGCTACATACTCTTTTAGATTTGGAATATTTAGTTCTTCACACTTATTTTCGTCGGTTAAAATAGGGTTCATAAAATATTGTAAACAATGGTAGCTGAAGTCAGCAATAGGGTCTCCTAAAGTCGATAATTCCCAATCTAGGATAGAAGCAACCTCATTACTCTCATCGTTGATAATTACATTTGAAAGACTGAAATCACCATGAACGAGTCTAGTTGGTTTTTCGCTTGGAAGGTTATTTGGCAACCAATCAATTAAGTTATTCATAGAAGGTATATCAGTTGTTTCTGAATCTCTGTATTGCTTAGTCCATCTTGAAACTTGACGAGCTACGTAATTACCAGGTTTCCCAAAATCTTCCAATCCTATTGAAGCTGGATTAACTGCATGCAGTTTTGAAATAGTTTTATTCATAGATGAGTAGATTTCAAATCTATCATTTTCAGTTCCATGCGGAATATGCGACTCCCAAATTACAGAACCTTCTATGTATTCCATAACAAAAAATTCAGTTCCTAAAATCGATTCATCTTTGCAATGCAAATAGGCTTTGGGAACTGGAACATTCGTTTTATTTAGTGCCGAGATAACTGTAAATTCTCTATCAACTGCATGGGCGGTTTTAAGAAGCATTCCCGGAGGTTTTTTTCTTAAAACATAAGATTTATTTTTTGTTTTTAAAAAATAAGTAGGGTTTGACTGACCTCCAACAAATTCTTCTATTATCAATGGACCTTCAAAATTAGAAATATGCTCCTTTAAGTAAGGAGTTAACACATCGGAATCAATGAAATGCTTTTCAGCCATTTCTTTGGTGCCATTAAAATCACTTTCAAATTTCTTTATCATTTTCTCCCTCAGAATTTTAGTCTATATTAATTTACTCAGTAAATTATAAAGAGATAGTTATTTTTGTCTCAACTTAAAGATCTGCCACCATCAACTCTTAAAATTTGTCCAGTTATATATGTATTTTGACAAAGGTGAAAAGCAGCTGAGGCGATGTCTTGTTCCGTACCAAGCCTTCCGAGAGGAATCTGATTCAAAAGAAGCTCTTCATTAGATGAGCCATCCGAAGGCAGTAAAATAGCTCCAGGCGCCACTCCATTAACTCTAACTTTAGGGGCAAGTTCTCTTGCTAATGATTTAGTCAGAGTTTCTAAGCCTCCTTTGGCGGTTGAATAGATAGTATAATTTTTCATACCTCTGATAACCATTGCATCGGTTATATTGATTATATTTCCCGAAGACTTAATTAATTGTTCTTTGAGTAATTCAGAAATTAAATAAGGGCCTCGCAAATTAGAGTTATGCAGAGCTTCCCAGTCAGCCTCATTGCTTTCACCCAAAGAAGTCGCATAAAAAGCTGAGGCATTATTTATCAGAACATCAATTGAGTTGAAAAGAGTGATTAATTCATCGGTGAAGTTTTTATAATTATTGATTTCATTCAAGTCGAACTTAATTAATTTACATGAATTACTTCTTACGCAGTTTAGTTCTTCGGCTAATGCCTCTGCATCTTCATTTGAAGAGTTATAGTGACAAACAACATCAAACCCATTTTTATGAAAGGTTTTACAAATTTCCTTTCCAATTCTTTTAGCTCCACCAGTCACGATTACAGTTTTATTCATTTTAAATAATTCTCTATTACGATTAAACGTTCTTTATAGATTTTTTCTTTAATATTTTCTCCATTATCTTGCTTATTAATCTGAGGTTTTATTTTTTCTAGATCTTCTACAAGGAAATTCCAATTTATCTCAAAATTAATATTTATATTTAATTTTAAAATAAAATTAATTACATCTAAAGCATAATTCGAATTTCTAAACGTATTTATTTTCATCAAGCCTTCTAATAAATTTTTTGCAGAAATTTCTTTATCGATTGTTTCCTTAAAAATTTGCGAACACTTCAAAAAGTTTTTAAATTTATTGGGCATTGACAGTTCATTTAAATTTTTGTTTTCGAAATTTAAAGCCGCCCATTTAAGTTCTTTTTTATCAGATACTTGTTCAATAATTTTCAATCGCTCAAGAGAAGCTTCAAAGTTATCTATCATTTTAGGAAATGGAGATAGGGCATTAACCTCTTTTAAAATATTAAAGTAATGACTAGAATTTTTATATCCCAAGCTTTTTTCAGTTTCTTGCCAAATTCTTTCAAAGGATAACTCTTCAATTTCTTTTGAGTCAGAAATAGAAATCATCAATTCTTTTGTTTGATCTTCGACTGAAAAGTTAAGAGATTTTAATTTAGTAGCAAATCTCGCAACTCTAAAAACTCTTAAAGGATCTTCGATGAAAGCATCTGAAACATGTTTTATTCTTTTTTCTTTAATGTCTTGTTTGCCATTAAAAGGATCTATCAAGTTTCCATCTACATCCTGAGCTATAGCATTTATAGTAATATCCCTGCGATACAAGTCTTCTTCAAGAGTTACGTTTTTTTGAGTTTCGAAGCTAAATCCTTTGTGACCAGGTGAAATTTTTCTTTCTTTTCTTGCTAGAGCATATTCTTCTTTAGAAGTTGGATGAAGATAAACTGGAAAATCTTTTCCTACAGACTTAAAGCCCATTTTTTTCATGGATTCATCTGTTTCCCCAACAACCACCCAATCCTTTTCTGTTACTGGTAAACCGAGTAATTCATCTCTTACGGCGCCACCTACTAAATAGACTTTCATTTTTTTATATTTTTTATATAGTACTTTTTATTATCTTCTAGTCTCATTATGGTTAATTTTCCACCCCATACACAACCTGTATCTAAACCAATTACATTATCAAGATTAGTTTTTCCATCCAAAGCCGCCCAATGCCCAAAAATAAGCTCTCTATTCTTAAATAAAAATTTTGATGGAAAGTTAAACCAGGCATTGTAATTTTTTGGAAGATTCTTTAACCCGCCCTTGTGAGAATATTTAATGTTTCCATTTTCTTTGCAGATGCGTATTCTGGTAAGTGCATTAGAAAAGTAACTTATTTTTTCGTTTTTTTTAAAGTTAGCTTTAAAAATAGGCGGGCTCTTATCAAAAACTCTTTTTAAAGTCTTTTTTGGGTCTTTTTTTAAAGAATTTTGAAAAAGTGAATTCAATTTTAGGCATTGATCAAAATTAAGGTTTGGCGGAATTCCAGCATGAACCATTGCAATTTCTTTTACTCCATTTTTACTTTTTATTTCTTTTAAAAAAAGTAAAGGCTGATTGACTAAAAAATCTGCATAAGTTTTACAATCCTCGGAAGCAAAAAGCTCAATTAAAGTATCTTTTTTTGAAATTCTTCTATCTGAATAAAAGCATGCTAAAAAATGTAAATCATGATTTCCAAGTACTATATGCACTCTGTCTTTAATTTCATAAATGTATTGAAGAAGTTCCAAGGAATCCGGACCTCTGTTTATAAGATCGCCAGTAAGCCATAGAAAATCTTTCTTAGAATTAAATTTAACCTTAGCTAAAGCCGCTTTAAATTCTTCAAAGCATCCTTGAATATCTCCTAAAGCATAATTAGCCATTCTTTCGCTTTAGCCTTGCTAGATCAAGAAACTGATCGATATTCATTTGATCCGGTCTTAGATTTAAATCAAGATTAATTTTATTCAAATCATCTTCTAGAAAAAATTCTTTCAATGTTTTAGAAATTTTCTTACGCTTTTTATTAAATAATTTTGGAAGAATAAATTTCAAATTATTCAATTCTACTTTTTTATTTGATCTTCTTTTAGGTACGAACCTAACGAAAGAGCTATCAACTTTGGGTACTGGATCGAAATAATTTCGATCCACATCGCTTAAAATAGAAACCTCACAAAGATACTTGCACATAACACTTAATTTTCCGTATGAATTTGTATTCTCATCCCCAGCACAGCGTTCTGCAAATTCTTTTTGAAACATAAAATGCATATCCTCTATTAGTTCAATTTGGTCAAAACACCATTCAAGAATTGGGCTAGATAGATTGTATGGAAGATTTCCGACAAGCCTAATTTTATTTTTCTTATCAGCATAATCTCCTAAATTTAAATCCAGAATATTTTTATTAATTATTTGAAAATTTTCTTTAGAAAAAAATTTATTTTCTAATATCGCTATTAAGTCTCTGTCCAATTCAACTGCAATATAATTTTTTGGTTTACTTAGAATATGATCGGTAAGAGCGCCAAGGCCAGGACCAATTTCAAGAAAATTTTCAGAGTTTGAGGGATTAATATATTTTGCCAATTGGTCTAGTAGTAAAACGTCAGTTAAAAAATTTTGACCAAATCTTTTTTTTGCAGAAATATTTTTATTCACTTTTTTTCAGCAAAAAAACTTGTCAATTTCATTGCTTCATTGAAGCTAGAGGAATTAGCTAAGTTTTTGCCTGCTAGTTCGTAAGCAGTTCCATGATCGACAGAAACTCTTAAAAAGGGTAATCCTAAAGTAATGTTGATGGAATCTCCAAAGCCCATAGATTTTAGAACAGGCAGTCCTTGATCATGAAACATTGCAAGGTATGCATCATAGAGATTCAATTTCTCCTCTGTAAATGCTGTATCGGCTGAGATAGGGCCAAAAACATTAATACCTTTACTATTTAAATCTTTTATTGCAGGCTCTATTACATCAACTTCCTCAGTGCCTATAAAACCTCCTTCTCCAGCATGAGGATTTAACCCAAGAACGCATATTTTTGGATTTTTAATTTTCCACAAACTCTCTAGACTATTATTAATTATTAAAGACATTTCTATAATTTTTTCTATAGTTATTGATTCAGGTACTAAACTTAGTGGTAGGTGTGTTGTTAGCAATGCAACCTTCAATCTCTTATTAGCCAGAAGCATTACGACATTTTTTGAATTAGATATGTCGGCTAGGAATTCTGTATGACCGGAGAATTCAAAACCAAAATCATTTATAATTTTTTTATTGATTGGACCTGTCACTAATCCAGAATAATCATTATTTAAGCACCCTAAAGCGCCAGTCATCAAAACATCTAAAACATATTTAGAATTTGCTACATTGGGAGACCCTAAGTCCACTTCTTCTATTAGAGGAATATTTTTAACTTTAACGCAGTCTTTTTCTGAAGGTGACTCTTCAAAAGACAAATCTAATTTCAGTTTCTTAGAAAGTTTTCTATAGAATTCAATATCTCCTATAAGCTCGTATTTTGAAATCTCCGATTTACTTTTTAATAAAGATTTTAAGCACACTTCAGGTCCTATTCCAGCAGGATCGCCGGGACTAAGAGCTATTCTTTTCATGAATTTGATTTAATTTCTACAAAAGCTTCTGCTCTGAGTTCTTGAAGGGTTTTATCTAATTGCACGTCAAATTTTCTTTCATAAATAATTTGATAGGCTTTGTTTTTAAGCAACTCTCCTGAAATGTCTTCTTTTCTTTTGTCTAATACTTCTAAAATATGGAATCCAAAAGAACTTTCGAAGGGCTCACTTATAATATTTAACTCTGAGGAATCTAAAACTTTTTTAAATTCTGGATCATAAACATCAGATGAAGACCAGCCTAATTCTCCACCATCTAATTTTGTTCCAGGATCATCGGAATAGAGCCTAGCCATCACAGAAAACTCCTCTCCTTTTGAAATTCTATCTTTGATTTCATTTATCAAGGACAAAGCTTGTTTTTTATTTCTAATCTCTGAAGTTTGAATCAAAATATGCCTAGCCAGAGACTGGTCTTCAATTCTTACTGTGTCTCCTCTTTTATCTTCTATTTTTAAAAAATGATATCCAGCGCCACTCTTTATTGGTCCTTTTATCGAACCAACTGTCATTTCCTTAACTTCATCAGCAAACAAAGAAGGAAGCTGACTTAATTTTACCCAAGGAACTTCAGCAATTTCTTCGCCTTCATTAAATTCACTCAGTAAAGATGAGAAATTTATATTTTGATCAATTTTTTCTTTAATAGAGTCTGCAACAACCTTAGATTTTACTAAAATTTCTTTAATTTTGTATTCGACTAAAATTAGATTTTGACCTTCAGTAGATGAAATAAAGTTTGAAAGCTCTTGATTAGAAATAAAAACTTTCGGCCCAACCAAACCTCTTTGAACTCTAGAAAGAACAAGCTGCTGCCTGACTTCTCTTCTAAACCCTTCAAATGATCTATCGAGCTTAATCTTTTTTATAAAATCTTCTAGACTCAAATTATTACTGGCAGCAATTCTTGCAATATATTGAGTTAACTCTTGGTCGCTTATTCTAACACCTGCTCTCTTTGCCCTCTGAAGTTGAAGTTCTACAAGTATTGCTCTTTCAAGTAATTGTTCTTTGATTAATTTTTCAGGAGGCGAAGTTACATTTGGATTATTTTTCTTAAAATTAATTTGATATAGATCATATTGTTCATTTAACTGCGATTCAAGAATAATGCCGTCACCGGCTATGGCTGCAATTTTATCTAAAACTACTTTTTCTGCAAAAGAATTCAAAGATATAGTAGTCAATATCAAAACAAATATTATGTATAAGAAATCTTTCATCAATTTAATTCTTTATTATTAGTATAATGTTCCAAAGGGCGACCCAATGATCCTAAACCTTTTAATTCAAAATAGATTCTAAAGCTTTCTTGATTATATTCATCAAATTTATTTTCGTTAACGACTTTAAGCCAATCCAAGCCTTTTGATTTTATAAGAGCTAGGCCGATTTTTAAACCAGGATTCTCATATTCAAGCCCAATAACGATATTCGTTAGATTAGAATTTTTTAAGTCATAATTAATTTTAGATTGAAACGAAGTTCTTTCATTAATATAAAAATTTTCTTTAATTTCTAAATAATTTATTTTTCTAGGTAGTTCTTTGTTGAGGAAATAGGAATTTACATCTTTAATCCAAACATAATCCAAACTCAATTTATTTAAATTTAAAAAATCTTTACTAAATTTTAAATTGAATGAATCATAATTTTTATCGCTATCTTTATTAAATCCAGCAGATAAAAATAGCTTATTTTGATTCCGATAGGTCCATTTCGCTTGATAAGGTTCAGGCAATATATAATTTCCTTCTGGAATCTTTAGCGATCTTTTACCTATGCCTACTAATTTAGAAATTTTAAATACATGATTGCTTCCATTATTCTTTGAAAGATTGAAATCTGTCCCTACCAAAAAATCGTTTCTCATGGGAATAAACCCGTCTCCAGAAATTATCTTTTTTGAAAAATTAAAAGAGTCACTAAAAATACCAGAATTTATTAATGGTAAATTTGATTGATCTGTTTCTTTTGAGTAAATGTATGAAATAAAAGGTTTGATTAGCTTTATTAGATCATTATCTTTTTTAAAAAATTTAGTAGAAAAAGAGGTTTCAAAATTAGGAATCACTCTTGAGATTTCTGTTTCATCTAAATAAAAAACATCATAAATATAGTTCAATTTTATTTGATAATCTAGATTAGAGAAATGATTATCGTATCTGATTTGAGGCTTTAAACTTACTTTTTCTAGTTTTTGTTTTGAATTATCTGAGAAAGATCCGCCTTTTCTGAAAGACTGGAATTTAAAATCTAAATCGTATTGAAAATCTTTAATCCCTTTAAACCAGTTAAAGTCTATCTCAGGTATTTCCTGAAATTGATTCAAGCCAATAGGATTAATTATCTTAAATGAGTTTATTTTGATGCTTAGTTGATGATTTTTTCCAAAATTAGAAACTCTTATGGTTTGAGGGATGAATAAGGATTCTGATTCGCCATTGAAGCCACCTCCAAAATCTCTTAAAAATAAATCATCACTAACATTTGAATAATTTATCTCGAGAAACGAATTGTAAAAAATCTTAGCATTATGAGAAGCGCTAAAAGACCACCTGAAAGAGCCCTGACGATATTGATCATAATATTCTTTATCGTCACTTAAAAAAGACGCCTTCATGAAACCATCAAAATCATTATTTAAATATCTAAATTCTGACGAAAGTCCATTTCCTCTTTTTGAAATTAACCTCGGCTCTAGGGTTAAATCATAATTTTTAGCTAAATTAAAATAATAAGGAACTGATATATCGGTTCCGGATTTATTTGAAATAGATATTTCTGGTAATAAAAAACCACTTCTTCTTCCGCCTGAAGCAGGGAATGAACCTTTTGGAAAATAGAAAATGGGAATGTTTTTAACCATTAATCGAGCATTTTTAAAATCTATATTTTTATTCTTCGTATCAAGATTTACTTTCTCAGCCTCAACCCACCAAATTTTTTCTAGACATGGGCAAAGAGAAAATTCGGCTACTTCGAACATAGTACTATTTTTAGAAGCTATAACTTTTTGAGCTTTCCCCCAAAACAGCTGATCCTTGACTCGAAATGAAATATTTTCTGAAATTAAACTCTTACTTTCTTTTTCAATAGTTGCTTTATCAGTTTTAATTATTAATTCTTCATATTGAACTTCAACGTTGCCTTCAAATACTAAAGACCCTGTATCGATGTCTGTACTTGCCTTGTTGGAGCTATAACTAAAATCTTGAGAAATAAGTAAATTTGCTGAGATAGTGAAAAGACATAGAATAAATCTAGTAAAAATGAAGTTAACGTTTAAGCAAATAGATTTCTGCATGACAGTTTTTTTAAATAATTATCATTCTAATGATAATAGATGCATTTGGGGGTTAAAATAGTCCTTTATTTTAATAAAGGATTACGGAGAAAATTATGAGCACTTTATCTAACAAAACACTTTTTGTTTCTGGAGCAAGCAGAGGCATTGGTTTGGCCATTGCAAAAAGGGCAGCAAGAGATGGAGCTAATATTATATTGGCTGCAAAAACAGCAGAAGCCCACCCAAAATTACCTGGAACTATATACACAGCAGCTGAAGAAATAGAAGAAGCTGGTGGGAAGGCTTTGCCATTAATTTGCGATATCAGATCAGAAGAGCGAGTTGAGGAATGTGTTGCTAAAGGAGCAGAACATTTTGGTGGAATAGATATCTGCATTAATAACGCCAGCGCAATTCAGTTAACAAACACTTTGCAGACTGATATGAAAAGATACGATTTAATGAATCAAATTAATGCAAGGGGGACATTCTTAACTTCAAAAAAATGCTTACCTTTCTTGTTGAAAGCCGAAAACCCTCACATTATGAATCTATCTCCGCCTTTAGATATGAGTCCAAAGTGGTTTGCTAACCATGTTGCCTATACGATTGCTAAGTATGGTATGAGTCTGTGTGTTTTAGGAATGGCTGAAGAATTTAAAGAACAAGGAGTAGCAGTAAATGCATTGTGGCCAAGAACCGCAATAGCCACAGCAGCAGTTCAAAATATTTTAGGAGGCGATGAGCTCAGTAAAATATCCAGAACTCCAGAAATAATGGCAGATGCAGCTCATGTGATTTTGACTAAGCCATCAAAAGAATTTACAGGCAACTTCTGCATAGATGACAATCTATTAGCTGAGAATGGCGTAACAGACTTTTCTATATATGCTTCAGTTCCCTTTGCTGAACTTGCACCAGATTTTTTTGTACCCGATGATATCTTGCCCCCTGAAGAAGCTATAAATAGCTAAGTTATTTTGGTTACTGAAGAGCTTTCATCCTCTAAAAGACAATGGGTCTTTGAAAAAATTGATATTTTAGAAAGCTCTTCACCGAAAGAAATTTCAAAGCTTAGAATTGAATCAAGCCAAAGAAATTTTTACAGAATTTTATGTAGCAATAATAAAAATTATATTTTGATGGATGTTCCTAGTGGAATTGAAGAAAGCATAGACTCCTTTGCTAAGAAATCAAAAATTTTGTTAGATAGTGATATTCAAGTCCCTAAAGTTATTGCAAGAGATGATAATTTAGGTCTTCTAATAGTTGAAGACTTTGGAGATAGGCTTTTTCAATATAATCTTTCTGAAGAGAGCGCAGACGAAATGTATAAAGCAGCAATAGATCAATTAATTAAAATTCAAGATTTAGATTTAGACTCGAAGGCATTTAAAAATTTTGATGAATCCGTTATGTTTCAAAATTGGTCTATGTTTGAAAATTCTTTTTTAAATGATTTATTAGGAATTAAGCCTTCTTCGGAAATTAATAAAAAGTTAAAAAATAAATATGACTCAGTGTGTAAGGAATTAAATGGCCATATCAAGGTAATCTGCCACTATGATTTTGAATGCAGAAATTTAATTTTACTTGATTCTGGAAAGGCAGGAGTTTTAGATTTTCAAGACGCGATGATTGGATCTATAGGCTTGGACTTGGCTTCCTTATTTAAAGATTTATATTTTTTTTGGTCAGAAGAAAAAATAAATAATTGGTATCAATATTTTCTAAATAATTCGGCAATAGCGAAAGCCAATAATATCTCTCTTCAAGACCTAATTAAAATTATTGATTATTGCAGCATACAAAGACAATTTAGGATACTAGGAAAATTATCGGAAGTATATTTTAAATTAGGTAGAACTAATCGATTAAAAGATTTTCCTGTCCTTATGAGATATTTAAAAGAAACATCTCAAGAATACACGGAGCTTGACGATATAGGTTCCTTGATGGGCCCTTTATTAATTTTGTTAAATAAGAAAATAAATGAATTAACATGAAAGCATTTGTACTTGCAGCAGGCTTCGGAAGCAGATTAAGGCCACTAACCGATGACACTCCAAAACCCTTGCTCAAGGTTAAAGGTAAGTCTTTAATTGAGTGGAATTTATTAAAATTAAAAGATGCTGGTTTTGAAGAAATAATAATAAATACTCATCATTTGGGTGAAAAAATAGAGACTGAACTTGGCGACGGAAAGAAATACGATTTAAAAATTAAATACTCCAGAGAATCAAAAATACTAGGAACCGGAGGAGCAATTTTAAATGCAGCAGATCTAATAGGAGCTGATAATTTTTTACTTATTAGCGGAGATTTATGGACTAATTATCCATTTCGAAGATTGATTGAATTTAATCAATCTAGCTTAGCTCATATGGTGTTGGTCAGAAATAAGACAAAAGTAATGGGTGATGTCGATCTAGAAAAGAATAAGGTAATTATAGATAAAGATCTTAAAGAATTTACTTTTTCAGGAATTGTAAAAATTAACCCCAAAATTATTTTTAAAAAAGAAATAAAAAAAATGGAACTTTGGAAGCATTTGCTTTTGCCTTTGGCACGCGACGGACTAATTTCAGGAGAAATTTTTAATGGCTCTTGTTTGAATATAAATTCAAAGAATGATCTTGACGGATTAGACTCAGCAATTAGCGAAAGGTAAACTGACTCCATGTCAAAACAATCCAATATTATTGCTCCATCTATTTTATCGGCTAACTTTGCTATTTTGGGCGAAGAGGTCAAAGAAGTAATTTTAGCAGGAGCCGAATGGATACATTTTGACGTTATGGATAATCATTTTGTACCTAATTTAACCATCGGACCCATGGTTTGTAAGTCTTTAGTAGATTTCGGAATAACTAAACCTATAGACGTTCATTTAATGGTGAAGCCTGTAGATGATCTAATTAAAATGTTTGCTGATGCGGGAGCTGCCACCATAACTTTTCATCCTGAAGCTAGTGAAGATGTTGAAAAATCATTGCAATTAATAATGGATCAAGGCTGTAAACCAGGACTAGTTATTAACCCCGATGTACCTTTAGATGTTCTAAATCCCTATCTTGCTGATTTATATATGGTTTTATTGATGAGTGTATTCCCCGGTTTTGGAGGTCAGGCATACATTCCTGAGGTCACAAAAAAAATATCTGACTTAAGAACAACTATAGACAACCTGGAAAAAAATATTCGCTTAGAAGTCGATGGAGGCGTGAAAGAAGATAATATTGGTGAGATTTCTGCTGCCGGAGCAGATACATTTGTAGCTGGCTCAGCAATATTTAATAAACAAAGCTATAGCGATGCAATACAAAAGCTTAAAGATAATTTTAGTTAGTTTTTTTTCATTAAGTGCTATGGCTTCCAATGAGGAAAATCATCTGGATTGTATTAACGATTTTGAACTTAATGACTCTGGTTATTGTCTTAAGTTTTTAAATACTAATAAAGAAAGGCAAATGGGTTTAATGTTTCAAAAAAATTTACCATATGGACACAGAGTTGTTTTTCAATGGAAACAAACAAAAAAAATATGTATGTGGATGAAAAATACCTCTATTCCATTAGATATTCAGTTTTATAATCCATCTTTAAAGACAATTATTGTAGAGAAGGGAGTTCCTTTTTCAAAAAAAAGAATTTGTCATAAAGCAATAGAAGTAATAGAAGCAAATAGAGGAGAGCTTGTCAGCAATCCAAATGAATACGGAATTTTTTTAAAAAAATGACTAAAAAACCTTTTTATAAAGAAATATCTGGCGATCTTGATTCACCTTTGGATATATATCTAAAATTCTATGACGAAAGAAATTCGTACTTTTTTGAAAGTGTAGAGGGCGGAGAGAAATGGGCTAGATATTCAATTATAGGATTGCCTACTGATAATAAAATTTCGCTGGGTAATAACCCTCTCGATGAAATAAATAATTTTCTAAATACAAATCAATCAGAAAAAGACAAAAATTTACCAGATTTTCATGGCGGGTTGGTTGGTTATTTTGGGTATGACACGATTAGATATATAGAGGGTAAATTAGCAAACTCCTCAAAACCTGATTTAAATTACCCAGATATTTCATTAATGATTTCAGATGAGGTTATTATTTATGATAATTTAGAAAAAACTTTATTCATCATAGTGAACGGGAGTTATGAAGACGAAGCGGATTGTTTAAAAAGAATAGAACAAATCCATCAAAAAATATTAGAACCAGTTGAAAGAAGAAAAATACCTCAAAAAAATAATATTAAATTTACATCCTCGGTTAAAAAAGAAGATTATTTAAAAGCAATTAAAAAGATTAAAGACTATATCGTTGAAGGCGATGTAATGCAGGTTGTATATGGGCAGGAATTAACTACGCCATTTAAAGGGTCTGCCATTGAACTTTATAAATCTTTAAGAAAACTGAACCCTTCACCTTATATGTATTTTCTTAAGATAGATGATCTACATATTGTTGGAGCATCACCAGAAATATTAGTTAGACTGCAAAATAACGAAGTAACTGTTAGGCCTATTGCTGGAACCATAAAGAGAGGTTCTTCTGAGCAAGAAGACAATGAATTAGCCAATAAACTAAGATATGACCCCAAAGAAATTGCAGAACATTTGATGTTAATTGATTTAGGAAGAAATGATGTGGGAAGAATTGCAAAAACTGGATCAGTAGAGACAACTGAGCAAATGAAAATCGAAAAATATTCTCACGTCATGCACTTAGTCTCAAATGTTATTGGAGATTTAGAAGATGGCCTCTCTCCGATAGATGTTTTAAAAGCCACATTTCCAGCTGGAACTCTATCAGGAGCTCCAAAAGTTAGAGCCATGGAAATTATTGATGAATTAGAGCCAGATAGAAGAGGAATATACGGAGGAGCAGTTGGATATTTATCTTGGACTGGAAACATGGATGTAGCAATTGCAATAAGAACAGCAGTTATACAAAATGAAATTCTAAGCGTAAGAGCGGGAGGAGGAGTAGTTTATGACTCTGATCCAGAGTCAGAATATCAAGAATCAATGAATAAAGCTCAATCAATAATAAAAGCTATTGAGGATATGTCCTAATGTTAGTAATGATAGATAATTATGACTCCTTTACTTATAACCTAGTTCAGTACTTTGGGGAATTAGGTGAAGAAGTAAGGGTTTTTAGAAATGATCAAATTTCACTAAAAAAAATTCAAGATATGAATCCAGATTATTTAGTTATTTCGCCTGGCCCATGCTCTCCGAAGGAAGCAGGTATATCACTGGAACTAATTAAAGAATTAAAAGGGGAGTTACCAATTTTTGGAGTATGTCTAGGGCATCAAGCAATTGCTGAAGCTTTTGGCGCTAAAATCGTTAAAGCTAATTATCCAATGCATGGAAAAATTTCTGTTATAAATCATGATGGAGACTACTTGTTTAAGAATTTAGAAAAAAATCTTTCAGTAACTAGATATCATTCTTTAGTAATAGAGCCAAGTTCTTTAACAGATGATTTTATAGTTAATGCTCGAACCGACGACGGTATTATTATGGCCATCCAACATAAAACTTTGAATATTTCCGGAGTTCAATTTCACCCAGAATCTATAATGACAAAACAAGGTAAGAAACTCTTGCAAAACTTTTTAAATTCAAAATGAATATTCAAGAAGCTACTCAGCTTATAAAAAATCAAAATGACTTAGCTATTGAAGATATGGCAAACCTTATGACTGGTATTTTCTCTGGAGAATATACAGAAGATCAAATAATTTTATTTTTAGAAGAACTGGCACTCAAGGGAGAATCCATTTCTGAATTGATAGGCGCTGTAAAGGTTATGAGAAATTTTTCCGTAAAAGTAAAAGCTCCTTACCCAGGATTAATAGATTGCTGTGGAACAGGAGGATTAGGCAAAAGTATGATGAATGTTTCAACAACATCAGCACTTGTTGCAGCTGCGTGTGATGTAAAAGTTGCCAAGCACGGAAATAGAAGTGCTACTGGAACTTCTGGTAGTGCAGATTTACTTGAAGCTGCAGGTGTAAATTTAAATTTATCTCCTGAAGCCATATCAAGATGTATAGAAGAGATCGGAATGGGTTTTATGTTTGCTCAAAACCATCATCCTGGAATGAAATTTGTCATGTCAGCAAGAAAAAAGATAGGAAAAAAGACAATATTTAACTTATTAGGCCCCTTAACGAATCCTGCAGATGCTCCTAAACAGGCAATCGGAGTATTTGACTCTAAATGGGTTATTCCGGTAGCAGAAGCTCTTCAAAAACTAGGAACAGAAAGAGCTTTAATTTTTCATTCATATGATGGTTTGGATGAGATAAGTATCGCCGATAAAACCTATATGGCTGAACTAAGGAATAATAAAATTAGTGAACTAGAGATCGATCCAAAACAATTTGATCTGAATTATGAGAATCTTGACGCTCTCAAAGTGAAATCTCCAAACGAAAGCTATGAGAAAGTTCGAGAAACTCTTAAAGGTAACTTTGATGAAGGAGAAGCCATAGTTAAATTAAATGCAGCAGTAGTAATTTACTCATCTGGAATGAAAAAGAGCATTGAGGAAGGATTTTTATTGGCTGAAGAAGCAATAAAAAATGGCAGTGGTTTTAAAAAATTAAAAGATTTAGTTTCTCTCTCCAATGAATTAGCATAATAATGAATCATCTAGATAAAATTTTATTAGAAACTAGGAAATCTGTTACTCAACTAAAGAAGACTGTATCCATTGCTGACTTAGAAGATCGTATCAATGAATTTTCAAAAAGATCTTTTGTGGAAAATTTGAAAAGAAAAATTTCTCAAAAAGAAATCGCAGTGATTGCAGAAATAAAAAGATCATCACCTAGCAAGGGAGTCATTAGAGAGAACTTTATACTTGAAGATATAGCTAAAGACTATGCAGCTAATGGAGCTACTTGCTTAAGCATTCTGACTGACGAACCTTTCTTCGGAGGCAATATTGAGTATCTCGAAAGAGCTAGGAAGATAGTTGAAATTCCTATTTTAAGAAAAGATTTTATTATCGACAGTTTTCAAGTCACCGAAACCAAGGCTAGCGGCGCTGACTGTATTTTATTAATAGTTGCTGCTTTAGATGATCATGAACTGAAAGATTTTTATGATCAATCTAAGGCTATTGATTTAGATGTGTTGATAGAAGTGCATAACTTAGAAGAATTAGAAAGGGCACTAAAAATATCTCCAGAACTTCTGGGTATAAATAATAGAAATTTATCTAGTTTTGAAGTTGATATTCAAAATTCCATAGACTTATTAGAAAAAATTCCATCAGATGTAACGATTATTTCTGAAAGTGGAATTTTGAAGCAGTCAGATTTAAAAAATCTTTCGTCAGCTGGAATTTATGGTTTTTTAATTGGGGAAAAATTTATGCGTGCAGAGAGTCCGGGTCAAGATTTATTTGAGCTAATATCCCTCTGACCGATATCTGATCTAAAAAAGCATCCATCCCAATTAATATTACCTGTAGCTTTGTAAGCCGTATCTATGGCTTGAGATAAATCTTCACCTAAGGCAGTTACGCAAAGCACTCTTCCGCCATTACTTTTTAAAAGACCTTTGTCTTGTATTGTCCCACAATGAAATACTTTAAGACTCTCTTTCTCTTTAGGGATGCCCTTGATTTCGGAACCTTTGGCATAAGATTCAGGATATCCACTGGAAGCCATAACTACTCCAATAGAGCTTCTTTTATCCCAATCTATTTCAAAATCTTTTAAGTTATATTCACAAGCTCTTAAACAAAGATCAGCAAAGTCACTATTCATTCGCATTAAAATGGGCTGCGTTTCTGGATCACCAAATCTGCAATTATACTCAAGAACTTTAATTTCATTGCCGTCTATCATCAACCCTGCATATAAGAATCCTTTATATTCAATGCCTCTTTTTTTGAGTTCGCTAAGAGTAGGAGCAATAATATTTTCCATAACTTCTTTATGCATTGCTTCAGTCACTAAAGGTGTGGGCGAGTAGGCTCCCATGCCACCAGTATTAGGGCCTTTGTCACCATCATCTCGTTGTTTATGATCTTGAGAAGTTGCAAAAGGAACAACATTTTTTCCATCGGTTAAAACAATAAAGCTAGCTTCATGGCCTGTAAGAAAATCTTCAATAACTATTGATTTACCTGCGTCTCCGACTTTTTTATTTTTCATAATAGAGTTTATTGCATTTTCTGCAGTCTGCTTGTCATGAGCAACTACTACTCCTTTGCCTGCAGCCAAGCCATCTGCCTTAACTACTATTGGAGCCTCTATATTATTTAAATATTCTAAAGCTAATTCTGGATCATTAAAAACTTGATAACCGGCAGTAGGAACTCCTGCGCTTACTAATATTTCTTTCATAAAAGTCTTAGAACCTTCAAGTTGTGCAGCCAATGAATTAGGTCCTAGGCAAAGCAATCCATGCTCTTCAAATTTGTCTACAATTCCATGCACCAAAGGATCTTCGGGGCCAACAACAGTTAGTTTTATTTTTTCATTCTGAGCAAAATTAATTAGACCTTTGATGTCGTCTGATGAAATTGAAATATTTTCTATTTTTTCTTCTAAAGCCGTACCTGCATTTCCAGGAGCAACAAAAACTTTTGTTGATAAAGGGCTTTGAGCAAGTTTCCAGGCTAATGCATGCTCTCTTCCTCCAGAACCAATTACTAATATTTTCATCTCTAATGACGGAAATGCCTCATTCCAGTAAATATCATAATCATATTTGCTTCATTAGCCGCTTGAATAACTTCATCATCTCGAATAGATCCACCAGGTTGAATTATGCAAGAAATTCCATTTTTTGCAGCCTCATCAATACTATCCCTAAAAGGAAAAAACGCATCAGATGCCATACAAGCTCCTTCCAAAGAAAAGCCAGCTTTAGTAGCTTTTTTTACTGCAATTTCAGCACTATCAATTCTGCTCATTTGACCGGCACCAATACCTAAAGTTTGACTGTTATTAGCGTAAATAATTGCATTTGATTTCACGTATTTACAGACTTTCCATGCAAATAATGAATTATTAATTTCTATTGAGCTTGCTTGTTTTTCCGTTACTACTTTTAGATCACTTGCTGTAATCGAACCCATATCAATACTCTGTAATAAAAGACCACTATTCACAGTATGAAGTTTTACTCCAGAAGATAATGTTCTTAAGTTATCCACCCTTAGGACTCTTATATTTTTTTTTAAAGCTAAAACTTCAAGCGCTTTATCAGAATAATTGGGGGCAGCAATAACTTCTATAAACTGATTATCAATCATAAAAGACGCAGTTGATTCGTCAACATCGGTATTGAAGGAAATAATCCCGCCAAATGCAGAAGTTGGATCGCAGGCAAACGCTTTTTTATAGGCTTCCATAGGTGAAGAGGAACTAGCAACTCCGCAAGGGTTTGCATGCTTAACAATTACACATGTAGGCTTATCAAAGTTACTCACGCACTCTATAGCTGCATCTGTATCAGCTATATTATTATAAGAAAGCTCTTTTCCTTGAAGTTGAACAGAAGATGCAATACCAGCTACCTCTTTTTTCAATTCTTTATAAAAAGCAGCTTCTTGGTGAGGATTTTCTCCATATCTTAAAGACTCTGTCTTTTGATATTTTCCAAAGAGAGAGTCAGGAAAGTCGCTATTGGAATTATTTGAAAGATAATTTGAAATTGCTAGATCATACTTTGTTATTAATTCAAATGCTTCGGAAGCAAGATCCAATCTAGTTTGGAAAGAGCATTCTTTTGTTTCTAGCAACTCTTTAGTAAATTTTGTATAGGAATTTGGAGAAGAAATCACAGCTACATGATGAAAGTTTTTAGCTGCTGCTCTGATCATCGTTGGACCACCTATATCAATATTTTCTATTGCTTCATCTAATGAAACGTCCTCTTTCTTGATAGTTTCCTCAAATGGATAAAGATTGACCACAACAAGATCAATTTCTTGAATATTATTCTTTTCAACTTCTTCTAAATCCAATTCTCTTCTAGATAAAATACCTCCGTGAACCTTGGGGTGTAAAGTCTTTACTCGTCCTTGCATCATCTCAGGAGATCCTGAAAATTCACTAATGTCTTTAGCTGTTATACCCCCTTCAGAGAGAGCTTTTAAAGTCCCGCCAGTAGAGATTATTTCTATTTTTAATTCTTCAAGTACCTTTGCAAGATCTAACAAACCGGTTTTATCTGAAACACTTAGTAATGCTCTTTTAATTTTTATAGATTTATCATTCATAAGTTAAATAAGTTTGTATTGTTTTAATTTCGTCCTTAACGTTCCTCTATTAATCCCAAGAACCTTGCAAGCTTCTGATTGGTTTCCATTACAATGCCTCATCACTTCTTTGAGCATAGGAGCCTCAACTTCAGTTAAGACCATTTTGTAAACATCTGAAGCCTTATTCCCATCTAGTTCTTTGAAGTACCTGCGTAAAGCAATTCCGACTTGGTATTTTAAAGTTTTTTTCTCCTCATTGCTTACCATTTTTTTAATTAACTATCGTTTGTAATTGTGTTCCTAAATTTATCAATTTAATTTCTTCATTCCTTTTTTCGAGTTTTGTTATTGAGCAATTATCAGGATAAAAACTAACAATTTTTTTACTTTTAGAAAGATGACTAACTATTATATTGATAACCATAAAGTGCGAAAAAATAATAGTCGGCTTAGAGATTTTATCTAACTCATTAATGATTTCTTTATACCAATTATTCTGAGGAGAGTCTAAATCTGTCAAATTTTTATCAAAGATAGCCTGTAACCAAGTTTTTCTTTCTTTAAGATTAATTCCAGGAGAGGGAATTTCAGCAAATAATGACTTAGTTATTATGCTTTTACCTAATTTATCAGATAAAGGCTTTCCAGTTTCCATAGCCCTCGATAAAGGGCTAGAGATCAATTCAAAAGAGTCTATATTATTTAGTTTTAATAAAAGATTTGCGCATTCTTCCGCTTGATTTTTTCCAAGATCGCTTAACCCCGGATCTGTTGATTCTTCCCAAGATGCAGACGCTTCTCCATGCCTTATTAAAATAATTTCCATTAGTTATGTAATTTTTATATTTAATTTAATGTACGATTTACTTTATGAGGATACCACGAATATTTTACCCATTTGAGCTTGAATCAAATTCAGAAATTGAATTAGATCTCGCGAGTTCTAATCATCTAAAAGTAATAAAAATTAAATCTAATCAGGTTTTAGAAATTTTTAATGGAAGAGGTTTTTTTTGTGAGGCCGTTGTATTGAAAATAGATAAAAAAATTATCACTCTTCAGTTAGGTTCAAATATTAATTTTGTTAAAAAAGATACTTTGCAAATAAATATGGCAATTGCAGAAATTAAAAATTTTGACAAAATTATAAGAGAAGCATGTCAATTAGGAGTGACGACAATTTGTTGCATACAAACATCAAGAACAAAATTTACAAAAATGCCAAGTTCGCAAAAACTTTCTAGATGGGAAACAGTTGCCATAAACTCATGCGAGCAATGTGGACTGAACTGGAAACCAAAAATTTTAGTTATTTCAATCGAAGAATGGATTAAAGCTTCAGAATCTAAAAATAAGTTAGTCCTTAACCCTCAAAGCCCAATTACATTGAGTGACGTTAAGCAATCACAATCATTTGATTTGGCGATTGGTCCAGAGGGAGGGTTTTCTAGTGATGAGATAGATTTATTTCAATCCAATAACTTTCAAAGCGTATCGTGTGGCAACCTAATATTTAAAACAGAAACAATGCCTATAGTAGTATTATCGATGGTCAAGGCATTATTTGGAGATATATAGAATATGAAAATCGCAGTTGTGATGGATCCTATTTCGGAAATAAAATATAAAAAAGACTCTACTTTGCTATTACTAAACGAAGCTCAAAAAAGAAATCATCAGCTGTTTTATATTGAGCCCCAAGATTTATTTTTGAAAGGCGATGTTCCAAGTGCAATTTGTAGTGATATTTCAGTAAAAATGAACTCTCAAGACTGGTTCGCTCTTAAAAACGAAAGAGAAATTGCTTTGAAAGATATGGATGCTATTTTAATGAGACAAGATCCACCGTTTGATATGGAGTACGTAGTTAATACCTATATTTTAGAAGCTGCCGAAAAAGAAGGGGTTCATATAATAAATAAACCCTCAACATTGAGAAGCTTTAATGAAAAAATTTCAATTTTAGAATATTTAGAATTTTGTACAGAGACCTTAGTTTCTTGCAATAAAAATGTAATAACTAATTTTATAGAAAAAAATAAAAAAGTTGTAATGAAGCCTTTAAATTTGATGGGAGGGCAGGGCGTTATAAAACTGGATAGTAAGGATAAAACCTTACAAGAAAATATATCAAATGCTACAAACAATCATAAAGAAAAAGTCATGATTCAAGCCTTTATAGATAAAGTTTATGAGGGCGATAGAAGAATTTTAATTATTAATGGAACACCTTCTGAATTCGCAGTTGTAAGAACTCCATCAGATGGTGAATTTAGAGGAAATTTAGCAGCAGGAGGAATTGCAACTACAGAAATTTTGAATGATCGTGACAAAGTTATAGCAAAAAGTTTGAGTCCTGATTTGATCAAAAGAGGAGTATCAATAGCTGGCATAGATATAGTTGGAGGCTATTTAACTGAAATCAATATAACTTGCCCTACGTGTTTTAGAGAACTGCAAGACCAACAAGGAATTAATTTAGCTTCCAATTTTTTTGATTATGTTGAAAGCCTAAAGAGATGAGTTTTAGATTTAGTTTATTTTTATCAATTTCTATTGCTTTGCATTTGTTTGCGATTATTTTTGTTTCTTTCGTTACCGAAAAAAAGGATTTGGATAATAAGTATATACAGAGCATTAATCTTGAATTTTCAAATTTTCAAAGGTTTGATCAAGAAATTGATCCTGTTATGACCCTTCAAGAAAAAAATTATGGTGCAAGGAATAAATATTCAAAAAAACTAGATACCAGAAATCTTACACCTTCAGTTGCTGGAAGCTACGTGAGCTCTTGGCAAAGAAAAGTAGAAACCATTGGAAATTTAAATTATCCAAGTTTTTTAAAAAAAAGAGAGATCAACTCTAAATTAACTTTATCAGTGACTATAGGAAATGATGGTTCTTTATTAGACTACGCCTTAATAAAGTCTTCAGGCGATAACCAATTAGATAGCGCTGCAATTCAAATAATAGAATTAGCCTTTCCTTTTAAAAATTTTCCAGAAGAAATGGTAAATTTTTCAGAGATTACAATTATCAGAGATTGGCAATTTGGAAATCGGGATAGTTAGAATGCAAATTTTAGGAATAGATTATGGAAGAAAAAATGTAGGATTTGCAATTGGAAGTAGCATTATAGGAAATTCTTCAACTTTTTTTTCTAAATCTTATAAAAATAAAAACGAACTAATCATTCTCATAGAGAACCTCATAGAAGAATGGGGTATCGATTCATTAGTTATTGGATTGCCTCTCAATATGGATGACAGTGAGAGTGAAATGAGCACAGAGGTAAGGAAATTTTCTGAATTGCTAAAGGGTAGATTTAATATAAAGGTTGATTTAGTAGATGAAAGATTGACTACTATTGAAGCTAAATCTATCTTGAAAGAACAAAATAAAAAAACAGATTACATAATTAACGAAAACCATGGATTGGCTGCGAAGTTAATTGTAGACTCATTTCTAAGAGAAAATATATAAGTTTATGGCAGGATTTATTCCAGATGAATTCATTCAAAGAATTTTAGACGAGACGGATGTTGTTTCGCTGATAGATTCATTTGTGCCACTAAAGAAAAAAGGAAAAGATCACTGGGCGCAATGTCCTTTTTGCGATGATGGAAGCAACCCTTCTTTTAGTGTGAGTCAACAAAAGCAATTTTATTACTGTTTCAGATGTAGGGCTTCAGGAAATGTCATAGGTTTTTTAATGAATTTTCAATCTAGAGATTTTCAAGGAGCAATAGAAATTCTAGCTAGCAATGCTGGTCTAGAAATCCCAACCCAAGGTCAGGATAAATCTTATGAAAAAAATAAAAAACTATATGAAATCAATTTACATGCAGCTGAATTTTACGTTAACAACTTAAAGAATCATCCAGATGCTGACTCCATAAGAACTTATTTATCTGAAAGAGGAATTTCTGAAGATATATGTGAGACTTTTCAAATAGGATTTGCACCAAAAGGCTGGGATAACTTATTAAATCATTTCAATGAAATTCTGCCTGAAGAATTAAAAGAAGAAGATGCAGGATTGTTCAAAACAAGTGAAAAAAACAATAAACGTTATGACACTTACAGGAATAGAATTATGTTCCCTATAAAATCAAAACGAAATCAAATTATTGGATTTGGAGCAAGAATAATAGATCCAGAAGACAATCCAAAGTATTTAAATTCTGCAGAATCAGACATTTTTAAAAAGGGAAGAGAGCTTTATGGTCTGAATGAAATTTTAAACAGCAAACATAAACCGAATAAAATTATTGCAGTTGAAGGCTATACTGACGTTCTTTCGCTATTTTCCAATAATATTAATTACGCTGTAGCGACACTCGGCATCGCAACAAGTAAGTATCATTTGGAAAAGATTTTTAATCATGTGGATGAGGTTATTTTTTGTTTTGATGGAGACGAAGCAGGAGTAAAAGCTGCAGAATCAGCACTAGGTATTTGTCTTCCTATCTTGAGAGATGGAAAAAAAATGAAATTCTTATTCCTACCTGAGGACGAAGATCCATCCAGTTTGCTGGAAAAAGAAGGTAAAGATGATTTTGAAAAAAGAATAGATACTGCAACGATATTATCTGAATATCTTTTTGATATGGTCTTAAAAAAACACGATGATTCTCTTGAGTCAAAAGCTGCTGCTTCTCAAGAGTTCATGAATACTGTGAGAGTTATGCCGCCCAGCAATTTCAAGAATATATTGATTCAAGAATTTTCTAATAAAATTGGTATCAACCTAACTGATAATTCGAAACCCAAACCAAAAGTTAGGGCTAATAATCAAAATCTCTTGATTTCAGAGGAAGTGAGGTTGGAGATGAATAAAGTAACAAAGAGCATTGTGAAAACATTATTAGATAACCCAGATTTAGCAAAAATGTCAGAGCTAGATTTTTTTGCAGATGAGAATAGTTTTATGAAAGAATTTTTAGTATTTTTGAGAGGGAAAGAAAATTTAACTTTTCCTATGATCCTTCAAGCTTTTGAAGGAAAAAAGCAGTTCTTAATCGATTTAGCGGAAGATAGAAATTTAATAGCTATCGAAGAAGCAAAAGACTACATCTTGCAAGCTGTAGCGTACTTAAAAAAATCAAACAAAGTGGACTTGTTATCAGAACTAAAAAAACAATTGAGCGATAATACAATTTCTACAACAGACAAAATTGAGCTAAAAAAATTATTAATGAATAATTTCGATAACTTAGATGAATCAGAAATTATGATTCTAAAAGAGATATAAACTACTAAAACTACTAAAATTAGCCTCATTTTTTAATATGATTAGAACTCACAAAGATATATAATCCTTTTCCTTTTAAATAGAGCAAATATGTACGACGAAGATATTGAAAATAATGGCCTGAGAGAGTTAATCGAGAAAGGTCGAGAACAAGGATTTATAACCTATGCGGATATAAATGACTTTCTCCCTGATGATGTTTCCGATCCAGATCAACTAGATGAAGTAATCCAGATGGTTAATGATCTGGGTCTTCAGGTTTTAGAAAATGCTCCAGAAGAGGGTTCAGATTTCTTGGCTGCAGCAAATCAACCAGCTCAACCAGCTATTACTGAAAATGAAATGGGCACAATTGAATCAGAAGTTGGAAGAACTACTGACCCAGTTAGGCTTTACATGAGAGAAATGGGTTCAGTCGATCTTCTCACAAGAGAAGGCGAAATTACGATTGCTAAAAGTATTGAAGAGGGTGCAAGAGATCTATTGCATGCTTGTGCTCATTTTCCTGGAATTATCGAAGAAGCACTTTTGGAATATGCTTTAATTAAAAAAGAAGATAAAAGAATGTCTGATCTTGTTGTGGGTTTCATGGATGAAGAAGAAGAAGTTCTGCCTGGTCCACAAGCAGGAGATAAAAAAGATGACGACGAAGAAGAGAATACTGGAATCGATTTAGAAGAATTGAACAAAAGATTTACCGCTCTTAAAAGACAATACAACAAATCAGAAAAAGTTTTAGCAACTAAAGGCAGAACAAGTGCCGAAGCCATAAAAGAACTCGATAAATTAGGTGAGGCTTTTAAATTCCTCAAGCTTTCTCCTAAAAAGTTTGAAGTTATTTCGTTAAAGCCTAGGCTTTTAGCTAGGCAGATAAGAACAGCCGAAAGAGAAATTTATAATCTTTGTGTGCAAAAAAGTAAAATGCCTAGAAAAGATTTTTTAGAAGCATTTAAAGATAATTCTACAAATCTTAAATTCTTAGACCCAATACTGAAAAGTAAAAAGAATTACGTTGGCGAGTTAGTTGATTACAAAGATGACATAAAAGCGATTCAAAATAAAATTAAAAATCTTGAAAAGAATATTGGAATGTCAGCGATAGAGCTCAAAGAATTAGCTTCAAAAATGACTAAAGGCGAAACCAAAATTCGTCGAGCCAAAAAAGATATGATTGAAGCTAACTTAAGATTAGTAATATCAATCGCAAAAAAATATACAAACAGAGGTTTGCAATTTTTAGATTTGATACAAGAAGGTAATATCGGGTTAATGAAGGCCGTAGATAAATTTGAATACAGAAGAGGTTATAAATTTTCTACCTATGCAACTTGGTGGATTAGACAAGCCATAACTAGATCCATTGCGGATCAAGCTAGGACTATTAGAATTCCTGTCCACATGATTGAAACAATTAATAAACTTAATCGTATATCTAGACAAATGCTTCAAGAAAATGGCAGAGAACCTACGCCCGAAGAATTAAGCGTAAGAATGGAAATGCCTGAAGACAAAGTCAGAAAGGTGCTAAAAATCGCTAAAGAGCCGATATCTACTGAAACTCCAATTGGAGATGAAGACGATACAACTCTTGGTGATTTCATTGAGGATCCATTACTAGATTCGCCAATAGATTCAGCTACGGAATCAAATCTAATAGAAGCAACTGGCGGAGTTTTAGGTAGTTTGACTGCCCGAGAAGCAAAAGTATTAAGAATGCGTTTTGGTATTGGTATGAATACAGATCATACTTTAGAAGAAGTCGGGAAGCAGTTTGATGTGACTCGTGAAAGAATTAGACAAATTGAAGCCAAAGCATTAAGAAAACTTAGACATCCGTCAAGATCAGGCCACTTAAAAGGCTTCTTGGACGAGTAATTCTAAAAGGGCCTGTAGCTCAGTTGGTTAGAGCAGCGGACTCATAATCCGTTGGTCGGAGGTTCGAGTCCTCCCGGGCCCACCACTTTTAAACTATTAAAAAGCAAATTAAATAATCCATATAACTGAATGATTCATATTAATAAGTCTCTTAGAAGAAAAAATTAGTTATCATCAATTAATGATAAATGCTCAAGAATTAATTATTCTTATTTCTGGAATAATTTCAGGAATTATAATATTCCAAACTGCTATTGTTGCGCCTTCGATTTTTAAGTCATTGGATTCAAGTCAAGCTAGTCCATTTTTAAGAACAATCTTCCCCAAACTATTTAGAGTTGTCGCTGTGTTAGGCGCAATTGCTTTAGTCATTATTTTTGTCTTTGAAATAGGTTCAATTTCTAAATATTTAATATTTACCGCTTCTCTTGGTCTTCCATTGATTTGCGGAGCAATTGTTCCAGCAACAAACGCAGCTAGAGATTCTGGTAATGACAAAAATTTTAAAATTTTACACACCATAAGCGTCTTATTAACTATGCTGGTGCTTATATTAAACTTAACTTGGATATTTTTTATTTAGACTCCTGCTATGAGTAATGATTCTTCTCTTTTATTTGGGTCCACTGGCTTTATTGGTTCTAAAGTTATTAATTTGCTAAATCAAAGAAAGAATTTTGTTTATGCTCCTGTTAGAAGTTCTCAAAAAAATCTTTTCGAAAATTCTAAAGAAATTATCATTGAAAACTTTGATTTATCCGCGATAGAAATACCACATATTAAATACGCATATATCTGTCTTGGAACAAAACTTCGAGCCTGGGAGTTATTGAAAATGAGTCAATCAAAAAGGAAAGAATTTCAAAAAGTTGATTACGAGATTATATTAAATGCTGCAAGAAAAGCGCATTCTTGTGGTGCAGAAACAATTTCTTTGATTTCGGCTGTTGGAGTAAAGTCTGGCTCTTTTAACTTTTATATGGATATCAAGGGTAGAGTAGAGGAAGAAATAATAGATTTAGGCTTTAAATCGGTGAACATTTTTAGACCTGGTCATTTAATGGGGAAAGGCGCTAATTCTGATTGGGATGTGAAGCTCGCTGACTTCGTTTCCAAAATTACAGATAATTTTATGTTCGGACCGTTTTCTAAATTTAAAAGTATTGATGGAAATTGCCTTGCTAGATCGATGGTCTTAGAAACGCAAAGAAATAAACCAGGAGTAAATTATTTTTATTTTAATGAAATAATCCAATCGTTAATAAGTGACACCCCTTCGCTGTGAACCACGGTTCTTCCTGACTCAGGCATCATAATTCCAGGATCGTCAGATTTCATTCTATAAAGCAAGATAGATTCCTCGGGCTTACCGGGAACAATAGAATATTTAAGATTTCCACTTGCTCTTCCAGCTGCTACTGGCTTTTTAAAAAAACCAAGTTTTCCTTCATCTGTTTCTGTTAAATACAGGTTAAGACCGGTTGTATCAGCCGAGCCACCAGGCATATGGCAATGACCACAATTTATATCTAAATATGCTCTAGCTCTATCTTCTATTGGTGCATTTTCATCCGACCAGTTTGCAATTAAATCTAAAGGAACATGATCCTCAACTATATTATTTTCCAACCAGTATGAAATTTGATTAGCTTTTTTATTTTTATATTGAATAGAAAAGTTTAAATTTCTAGATTTAGGACCAATGGGCATAATTTTACCGTCTTTCAGATGACATTCTTTACATTGATTTTGATTGGGAACCCTATAGTTAATTGATAAGATATTTCCATTATTTTCTACAGGTATTGATTCATATGTATATCCAGTAACTTTCAGTAGAGCTTCAGTTTGTTCTTCGTTCCAAAGGTAAGTGTGCGCCTTCCATCCTGATTCTTGATTGAGCAGGAGTCTAGTTTCCAAAAGCTTTCTGCCTCCATTTAATGCATTAGGATATGAAAAAGTCTTTATAAGGGCAGACCCAACCGGAAATTCGTATACTTCGTTTGGTTTAAATTTTGCTTTTTTTCCTTTTGGAACATAAACAAATCGATGTTTATCAGCATAATCAGAAAAAAGAGCAGAATGAAGAACATATGGAAAAACTTCTTCTTCTGGAATTTGCGCTACTGGATCAGAAAAGAATGCATAGTCTGAAAGTTTTTTTTCTGGCTTAGAAGATAAAATTGCCTCATCGTTAACAGCAAAAATATTTGCGTTAAAGAATATAAATAAAACTACTAGAAAGTTCTTTATTTCCATTCCTCAATCGCAGGAAGTTTTTTCAGCGAGCCATTAAATAAACTTTTATCTCTTGACGGAGAATGGAAGTAAGGAAAAGCTACATACCAAAAAACATCTAAATCTAAAAATTTAGTTTCGTCTGATTCTTTTAAAACTAATTTTTCATTTTCGGGTTGACCAAAAATTAATTGAGTAAAGGGCAATAAACCATCCCAGATAATATCCGGCATATTGTTGCCAGCAATATCTACTAAAATAGGCCCAAGATCTCCTCTAGATGAATCAGGCTCTGTGCCCACATTAGAATATCTATTATTGTGGACATGAATACTTTTTGGATAAGGATCATAATTATCATCTCCAGATTCTAGGTCACCAGCAACAATTGCAATGTGAACCGTTTCGTTGTCGTCAAAATCATTATCAAATATCTCTACATTTCTATTAGCCATAATAATGAGGCCAGTTCCTTTTGGAACTTCACCAACAATATTTCCTTCAGGTGCAAAATTTTCAGTATTATTTTTAAATGATTTATTTTGAAAAACTCTTACGTTTTTGCCGCCTTGTTTGGGTAAATTTGGTAAATCAAAAATCAAGATACCCCCAGTATTGTTAGTGGCAATATTATTATATACGTCTGCATGATATGAATTCTCAATTTCAATCCCGGCTACATTAAATTCTGCTCTAGTATTCCTTACTATAATTTGCTCCGATTGACCTACATAAACGCCTGCATCGGAAGCACCAATGGCAACGCATTCATCTATTAAGACTCCTATTGATTCAACTGGATACAAGCCATATGCACCATTTTTAGAGTCTGGACCATTGGTCCATTCTGTTCTTATTCTTATAAAACTAATATTTTTAACGCCTTTTGATTTAATGGCATCGCCTTTAGCATTTTCGACTGCAAAATCTTTCAAAACAACGTTATCTGATGTGACGATAAGCCCTTGCGCACCCGTTTTTTGATCGCTGAAGTCTAAAACTGTTTTATTCATCCCAGAGCCTTGAATTATTATGTCGTTTACATCTAGAGAAAGACCATGCTGAAGGTTATATATACCTTCTTTTAAATAAATAGTATCGCCTGGTTCAGCTAGGATCAAAGCTTCTTGAATCTCATCCTGTGATGAATCACTGGGCGAAATTTCCCATCTCTCTGAATAAGCATTAAAGCTTAATAGTACTAATAATAAATACTTTATATAATTTTTCATTCAAAAATTCCCCTCTTAGAAATTATTCTACCCCTCTTAGAGCAACATTCAAACAAAGATGGTTGCTTCTTAATGAATTTTAAATATAGCTTTCAAAATGGATCGATAATGAAATATTATTAATCAAATCTTGCTGAACTTAATGAGAATGATTATCATCTTTTGTAATAAATAAAATAAGAGAAAAAAATGAAAAACTTATTAAAAACCATGAGCTTTGTTTTGATTGGAATTCTTGCAGCTGAATCTATTTTTGCTAACGAGGTAAATTTGTATACGTCCAGGCATTACGACACGGATGACGCGTTGTATGAAGATTTTACAAACGAAACTGGCATAAAAGTGAATATAATTTCCGGTAAGGGGAAAGCCTTGATGCAAAGAATAAGATCGGAAGGGAGGAATTCTTTAGCTGATATTTTTATTACTGTCGATGCAGCTAATTTATGGAAATTACAAAAAGATAATTTTTTCCAAAGTATTTCTTCCAATAAAATACAAAAATCAGTACCTGCAAACCTAAGAGGTCCAAATAATGAATGGGTTGCCCTAGCTAAAAGATCGAGAGTCATCTTTTACGACTCCAAAAAGATTTCTAAAAAACAAATAAGGAAATTATCTTATGAAGATCTAGCTGATCCAAAATGGAAGGGCAAGATAGTTATTAGAAGTTCTAATAATATTTATAACCAATCTCTTGTAGCTTCCTTAATAGCAAACCATGGTGTTGAAGAAACTGAAAAGTGGGCAAAAGGCTTTGTGGCTAACTTTGCAAGAAAACCACAGGGCAACGATAGAGCTCAAATTATTGCTATTGCAAATGGAGAAGCTGAAATAGCGATTGCTAATAGCTATTATATTGGCCTCATGCTTTCAGGAAAAAAAGGATTAGAACAAAAAAAAGCTGCACAAAAAGTTTCTTTGCACTTCCCAAGTCAAGCCGGTCGTGGCACGCATATCAATATAAGTGGAGCGGGCATTTTAAAGAATGCACCAAATAGTTTGAATGCCACAAAATTGCTAGAATTTCTTCTTTCCAACAAAGCTCAAAAACATATTATAAATAATACTTATGAATATCCGGTTGTTCCTGTTGTTAGGCCAAATGAAATCATGTCCCAATTTGGAAAAAACTTTAAAGAAGATCAAACATCTGTTTCAGAATATGGAAAATTTAATCCGGAAGCAGTCAGGCTGATGGATAGAGTTGGATGGAAGTAAAACTAAAGGCAAACTAAAAATATTTAGCTTTCACGCTTACACATCTTTGCTTACATAGTTTGGTATATTGAGTTGTGATTTCAAAAATTAACTCTTTAGATCTGTGGAAAATAATACCTATAATTATTTTTATAATTTTTGTTTCGCCTGTTGCAATAGTTCTTTTTAGCCTAACTGGAGAATACTCAGAGAACTGGTTACATCTAATAGAGTACGTTTTAACTGGATATATAATTAATTCCTTAATTTTAGTTATTGGCGTTTCATTATTAACTTTAGTTATTGGAGTAGGAACCGCATGGTTAATTTCAAATTATAAATTTTCTGGAAAAAGATTCTTTGAATGGGCTCTAATTCTTCCTCTAGCAGTTCCCCCATATATTCTTGCTTATACTTTTACTGGACTATTTGATGCTTATGGAAGCGCGAATAACTTGATTAGAGATATATTTTCTTTTCAGGATGCTTATGTTTTCTTTCCAAGCGTAAGAAATATATACGGCGCAATAATTGTTTTTTCTTTCACACTTTATCCATATGTGTATTTAGCATCGCGCATGGCTTTCTTAAATCAATCAAAATCTATACTAGAATCAGGAAAAGTTTTAGGACTTAGTAAACTAAAAGTCTTTTTCAATTTAGCTCTGCCTATGGTTAGGCCAGCAGTAATTGGCGGATTGATGCTTGTTATCATGGAGACTTTATCGGATTTTGGCGCAGTCGATCATTTTGCAATTGAAACTTTCACTACTGGTATTTTTAGAACTTGGTATGGGATGTATGATCTTCAGACCGCAATGCAACTGGCGTCTTTGTTATTAATTTTTATAACGTTTTTTATTCTTATTGAAAGGTTCTCTAGAAAAGATATATCTTATGTTGGCAGTTCATCAGTCTATGGAGAAATAAAATTCATTGAAGTATTTGGAATTAATAATCTGCTTTGTTTTGGAGCTTGCGGTATTCCACTTTTTATAGGTTTTATATTGCCAATAATTGAGTTATTAAATTGGACTTATAACTATAAACTAGATTTCTTTACTGGAGTTTTTTTACAGAATTCATTCAATACTATTTATTTAGCACTATTAGCTGCCCTAATATGCTCGATCACAGCTTTGCTAATTAATTTTTCAATTAGATTTAAAAAAAATAAATTTTTATCGTTTTTAAGCTCGTTTTTAACTCTAGGTTATGCAGTGCCTGGATTAATTTTAGCCATAGGAGTTATGAAATTATTAACCTACTTAGATGCAAACCTTTTCTCTTATTACTTTGATTTAATTTTAACCGGTAGCATTGCAGGATTGATTATTGCTTACATAATTAAATCCTATGCTCTTGCAAGTTCAATAATTGAGTCTGGGTACCAAAGAATTGGATCAAATATAGATGATGTAGCTATAACTCTAAAAAATACTGGACTAAAACTATTAGGTAGAGTGCATTTGCCACTTCTAAAAACTAGTTTTTTAACTAGTATTTTATTAGTTGTTTCAGAGGTGATCAAAGAATTGCCAGCAACATTGATACTAAGACCTTTTAATTTTGATACTCTGGCTGTCTCAACTTATATATATGCCTCGGAAGAAAGAATGTTTGAGGCTGCAGCTCCGGCGATAGCTATTGTACTTGTCGGCTTAATTCCAATAATATTTTTAACTAGAATGATAAGAGAGTCCAGACCTGGCTCTCAAAATAAGGACACTAACAATGCTTAAAATAAGAAACCTTAATTACAGTTATGATCTAGACAAGCCGGTACTTAGCAATATCAATATAGACTTAATAAAAGGGGACATAGTTTCAATTTTAGGTCAGTCAGGATGTGGAAAAACTACTTTATTAAGGCTTATCGCTGGTCTTGAAGAAAATAGTACTGGAGAAATAGAAATAGCCAATGAAATAGTTTCTGGAAATGAAATATTCATACCTGCTCATAAGAGAAATGTTGGTCTAGTAGTTCAAGAAAAAGCTTTATTTCCTCATTTGACAGTTATGAAGAATGTTAAGTTTGGAATCACAGGAAGTAGGGCAGAAAAAAATGAAATTGCACTTAAGTTTTTGAAGCTTTTTAAAGTGGATCAATATCAAGACTCATATCCAAATAAGTTATCAGGAGGTGAGCAGCAAAGAGTCGCTATAGCCAGAGCCATGGCTCCTAATCCTAAACTATTATTAATGGACGAACCATTTGGATCTTTAGACAAAGAGTTGCGAGAAGAGTTGAGAGTTGAGGTAAAAAAAGTACTTAGAGATAACCAAACTACATGCATTATTGTTACTCACGATACAGAAGATGCTAATGCAATGGGTAACAAGACGATAAAACTGGACAAAGGAAATCAGCTATAAAGTAGAGATTATTAGTCATAAGGCCTGATGTATAACTTTTAGTTATAATTTAAGACCGCATGAGAACGATTATCATTTGCACTTGTAAAAGTAATGAGAATCATTATCATTCTCGCTATGAAAAAATTAATTTTTGTGAGTTTGGCGCTCACTTTGCTTAACGCCAATATTTGGGCCAATAGCGAACTGGAAGCAGTTACTATTATTGGAACTCAAGAGGACTTAAAAACTCTCCCGGGATCTGGAGCCATCATCACAGCCGATGACCTAGATAAATTTGAATTTTCTGATGTTGGAAAAGCTCTAGCACTAGTACCAGGTGTTTATTTTAGACCAGAAGATGGATACGGCTTAAGAGCCAACATCGGTATTAGAGGAACTGTTCCAAACAGATCAGCGAAAATTGCTTTAATGGAAGATGGAATTTTAATAGCTCCAGCTCCTTTATCAGCACCAGACGCTTATTACACTCCTACTTTTGGTCGTATGGCTGGAATTGAGGTCAAAAAAGGACCTTCAGCTTTAACAGAAGGACCTAATACTTTAGGCGGGGCTGTTAACTTGATCAGTACACCTATACCAACAGAAAACGGTGGAACTTTTAACCTAGAAATGGGTCAAGACGGAAACGCAAAACTTCACGCAACTTATGGTGGAAATTCAGGCGCAATGGGATACTTAATAGAAGTATATGATCACGATACAGATGGTTATACTGAAATCAATGGAAATCCTAGCGCGGATACCGGCTTCGATAAAAATGACATAGTTTTAAAGCTTTCATATCAAATCGATGACAACAGTTCTTTGCTTCTCAAAGTTCAGGATTCTGACGAAACGTCAAATCAATCTTATTTAGGATTAGCTGATGCAGATTTTCTTGAAAATCCTATTTCAAGATACGGTTTAACTGCCGGTGACGTTATGAATAACGAACACGAAGGTTATAATCTAACTTACAGCACTGAAAGAGAAAATATGAGCTTGCAAGCTACATATTTTTATAATGACTATATGAGAAATTGGTATAAAACCGATAATATTGGAAGTGCAGTTAGCAACACAGGAACTTTGACCAATATCGCAGGAGTTTCTGGAAACTCTTTACAAAACGTTATAGACGCTTGTAATGGGGGAACAGCAGCTGCTTGTAATACCCTTAACTCAACAGTTGCAGGAGCAACTTTTGTTAAGAACAACAACAGAGTTTATAACTCTGAAGGAATAGATCTTAAAGTTACTTTTGAAACGGGCAATCACAACATTACTCTTGGATACCGCGATATGGAAGATTACGAAGATCGTTACCAACTTGAAGACGGTTACTCTGTAGCTGTTGGTGGTGGACTAACGAAAACCTTTTCAGACGCTGCAACAGGCTCAAGCGATAATAGAAGAAAAGAAGGAGAGCTTACAGAATATTACATAACTGATGAAATATCTTTAGGTAAATGGACTGTAACTCCCGGTTTACGTTTTTCTGATTATGAAACTGTTGAAACTAGATGGAGTGCTGGCGAAAAAGCTAGAACGACTATTGCAAGTGGTTACCCTAAAACTAAAAAAGGAGATGCTTCTTTATTTGGAATAGGTGCGACTTACGACATGGATAACGGAAAGTTATATATGGGTCTTCATGAAGGCATGACTCCAACAATGGGCGATGCTGAAACGGCTGATAACTACGAGATTGGTTATAGAAACGACAATATAGATATTGCTTACTTCCTATCTGATTACGACAACTTCGTTGGAACTTGTACTGTTAGCAGTGGTTGTGCAGCTGGAGATGGAACTCCTTACAATGGTGGTACCGCAGAAGTATCTGGAATAGAGGTTTCTTACTCAGAGAGCTTTAATGAAGATGGAGAAGTACCAATGAGTATGGCTATCAACATTACTTCGCAAGAAGCTGAATTCTCAGGAACATTTACTAGTGACTTCTTTGGTTCAATTACTGCTGGAGATAACATGAAACAAGTGCCTGAAATACTAGTTAGCATTGTAAATAGTGCGACGATTCGTGGCACGACATACAACACTATGGTTAGACATGTTGGTGATACTTGTTCTGCCGCTTACGGAGCATCTGGATGTCCTGTTGCAAAAAGAATGGATGCCTATACGGTAATAGATATGAGCGCTGAAAGAGACTTTGGTGACTTTGCGGGATACCTTAAAGTAGGAAATCTTTGGAACTCTGATGACAACATATCTCTTTTCTATGGAAAAAGAGCTCCAAGAGCAAGATACCTAGACGTAGGACTTAAATACGATTTTTAATCTAAGAAATTTTAGAGGCGGGTACTGAATCATTCATATCATCTCCGCCTCTTAATTACCCCCTAATACTTAGATTAATTAACCAAACCCAATACGGCAGAGGTATTGGGTTTGAACTGAACTCAAAGCGGGAGAGGCTCTGAGTTCAGATTATAAAAAGATAGTAATCTTTCGGAAGCCTTGCCCCCTAAGCGAGGCTTCTTTTTTTATTTGAGGAAGGTGGATAATAAAAGGTATTTATATAAATAATGGAAGCAGGAGAGGCTTAATTATTCATTAATATATTTTTGATACTTTTGATACTTTTGATACTTTATTTTCCTTGTCAGCATCTAAAGTCTTTTCTGATCTTTTTAAATCCAATACGGTCCATACAGCATCAAGTGCTTTGACAAAATTCTTAATGTCTTGAGCCTTATGCTTCGGAGTTATAGTAACTCTAAATCTTTCATCTCCTTTGGGCACTGTTGGAAAGAATACGGGTTGAATATATATTCCAAAATCATTAATCAGCATATTAGATGCTTTTCTACATAGATCAGGATCGTATAAGTGTATAGGAACAATGTGACTGTCATTATCAAGAAATGGAATGTTTACTTCTCTTAAGCCTTTTCTAATCAAGTCAGAATTCTTTTTGATATTGCTTCTAAGTAAGTCTGAACCTTTAGTCAGTTTGATTGCTTCTAATGATGCAGCCGCAATACTTGGGTTTGCTGACGACGTAAAAATAAAGCCTGGCGCAAAACTACGAATGAAATCAATGATATCTTTATCAGCGGCAATATAGCCACCCATTTGCCCAAAGGCCTTAGATAAAGTCCCATTAATGATATCTATTTCGTCTGAAAGATTTTGTTCCGCTGCTATGCCTCTTCCTTCTGGTCCATACAAGCCAACTGAGTGAACTTCATCTAAATAAGTTAGAGCATTGTATTTTTTTGCAATTTCTATGATTTTCCTAATCGGAGATCTTAAACCTTCCATAGAGTATAGAGATTCAAAAACTATCAATTTAGGCGTATTCGCATTAGAAGTCTTAAGAAGTTCCTCTAAGTGATCGGTGTCATTGTGCTTAAAGACATGAGTCTTCGCATTTGCATTTTTGATACCTTGTATCATCGAAGCATGATTTAGTTCATCTGAGTAAACCTCACAACCTTCTAATTTTTTGCATAGAGTCCAAAGTGTGGATTGATTCGCTGTATAAGCAGAAGGAAATAAAAGACTTGATTCTTTGTTGTGAAATTCTGCTAAAGATGTCTCTAAATCTGCATGGTAAGTAGATGTACCTGAAATATTTCTAGTTCCTCCCGATCCAGTTCCTAATTCCTTTATTACTTTTAAAGATTTTAAAATTACTACAGGGTGTTGACTTAGATTTAAATAATCATTGCTACACCAAACTTCTACTGCTCTTTCTTTTCCTTCGAATCTCTCAGTTGCTTTGGGAAAGTTAACTTGGTTTCTATTAATCTCTCTAAATTTACGATAAAGACCTTGGGATTTAAGAGAGGTGAGCTCGTCAGAGAAGTACTTCGAATAATTCATTGTTTATAATAATAATATGTCGCCCTAAAATATGGGGCAAGTTTAAAACATAGTTAGTTTTTTTGTACAGAAAATTTATAATTAACTAATTAATTATAATTAAAGGTTATATTGAAAAATTTAAGAATCATTTCTCGTAAAAGTAGTTTAGCCAAAATTCAAGCAAAGATAGTTGGTGAAAAAATTTCTAATATTTATCCAGACATAGATATCGAATACCTTTCTAAAGAAACGCAGGGGGATATAGATCTAACTACTCCATTGAGTAAAATGCCTGCCATAGGAGTATTTACCAATGATATTAGAAATGAGCTAATTTCTGACAAAGCAGATATTGCAGTTCATTCCTGGAAAGACTTACCAGTCGAAATGGAGGATGGCACAGATGTTTTTGCAACAATCGAAAGGGGTGATTTAAGAGATATTTTACTTTTTAAAAAAGAGTCTATTGATAAAAAAAATATAAATATTCTTACTTCCTCCCCCAGAAGATCTGAAAATCTATCAGCATTTCTTCCTGTGGCCATGCCCGCTCAACCTAATCTAATAAATTTTTTAGACGTTAGAGGAAATATTGCAACTCGTATTGAAAAATTAATTAATTCCGATGCGGATGGTCTTGTAATGGCGAAAGCGGCATTAGATAGAATATTTGAGTCTCAGCTTAAATCAGCTAATTTAGAAAAAGAGAAGATCAAAGAAATTTTTAGTTCACTAACTTGGATGATTCTTCCTTTATCAAAAAATCCTTCAGCACCAGCTCAAGGTGCCTTAGCAATAGAAGCAAGGTCTGATGATGAAGAAATTAAAAGTTTATTGAAAGAAATAAATAATGAAGATGTTTTTTTATCAGTAAACAAAGAAAGAAAAATCCTTAAAAAATATGGCGGCGGTTGTCATCAAAAAATTGGAGTGAGTTGTGAGTCTCTAAAAATGGGTGAGGTTCTCACATTGAAAGGTTTAACAGAAAATGGAGAAATATTGGACCAAAAAGAATTCTCTCCTCGCCAAAAATTTAAAAATCAAAATCTAAAAGAAATAACCAGTTATTATCCAGAAGAAGGAGAGAAATCTCTTTTGTTTGATCGTATTGAGATATCAGAATCTGTTAATGCTATAGAAAGTATTAAAAATGCAGGTATATATGTAAGTCGAGCAAATGCTCTGCCCAAAGGAGTCAAGATAGATCATACAAATATAATTTGGACTAGCGGCATTGAAACATGGGAAAACTTAGCCAAGTTAGGCTTTTGGATTAATGGATCGTCAGATAGCTTGGGCGAAGAACAATGCGAAGCTGAAAATATTTTAGGGGATATTAAATGGTACAAAGTCTCTCATAACCTAGCTTCAAAAGGAAAAAAAGAAATTATCTCTACGTATGAGCTTGTTGAAAAAGAAATACCAGAAAAATTAACGCTTGCGACCCATTTTTATTGGATGAGCGCTAGTTCTTTTAAATACGCCCTTAAGAATAAGCCAGAAATTGAAAATGCAAATCATGCCTGTGGAATGGGAAAAACATTTGATGAGATAAACGCTATTATCCCGGGAAAGGTTTATCCTTATCTTAAATATAAGGACTGGCTAGATAAAATTAGACAAGCAAAGTAAAATTGTTTTCCCAAAAAGAAGAATGACGAATTTATCTAGAAAATTTCCATTGACCAGGCTTAGAAGAACAAGATCTAAAGCCGGGTTAAGAGCAATGCTTGCAGAGGTCAGTCTAAAAAAAGAAGATCTAATCCAACCAGTTTTCATTAAAGAAGGTTTAAAAGGGCTAGAGCCTATAGATTCTATGCCGGGAATCAATCGTTTTGGGTTAGATGTTATAAACAAAGAGGTTAAAGAAATTGTTGATGTTGGAATTAAATCCATTGCAGTATTTCCTGTCATCAATGAAGAAAAAAAAGACTCTGCTGGTTTAGAAGCTGTTAATGAAAATAACTTAATTTCAATGGCGATTCAGCAAATTAAAAAAGAATTTCCAGAATTAATTGTTATTGCTGACGTTGCGTTAGATCCATATACAAATCACGGACATGACGGAGTATTAGATGAATCTGGAGAAGTGGATAATGACGCTTCTTTATTGGTTCTTAAACAACAGGCTCTAATCTTAGCGAAAGCAGGAACGGATGTAATAGCTCCTTCAGATATGATGGATGGCAGGATTGGTGTCATTAGGGAGTCTCTAGAAGAAGCAGGATTTAAAAATACTGCAATTTGCGCTTATTCAGCAAAATATAGTTCAAAATTTTACGGCCCATTTAAAGACGCAGTTGAGTCAGCTAAATTCTTTGGAAATAAAACTAAAGATAGTTATCAGATGGCTATCAACAATATTGATGAAGCATTGCATGAAGTTTCAATGGATATTAACGAAGGCGCAGATATTGTAATGGTAAAACCAGGCATGCCTTATTTAGACGTTTTGAAGGCGGTTAAAGATGCTTTTGGAATGCCTACATTCGTTTATCAAGTAAGTGGTGAATACTCCATGATGATGGCAGCTATAGAGAAAGGCTGGCTTTCTGAAGAAGTAATTTTTGAATCTTTAATCGCATTCAAAAGAGCTGGAGCTGATTGTATTCTGACATATGCTGCTAAAGATATAGCAAGCCGATTATAATAATTAAATGCCAAATCAAAAATTTGTTAATGCTTTATCAAGAAAGCCTCAAAAAGTACCACCCATATGGATGATGCGACAAGCGGGCAGATATCACTCGCATTATCAAAATCTAAAAAGAACTCATACGTTTGAGGAGCTCTGTAAAAGTCCTATTCTTTCAGCTGAAACAGCTATGGGGCCCATTGAAGATTTTGATTTCGATGTAGCTATTTTATTTAGCGATATCCTATTTCCGCTAGAGTCCTTAGGAATGAATCTTTCATATAGTCCAGGACCTCAATTTTCTAGCTTATTGACTGAAGAAAATGCTTCACAATTATTTAATAAAAATAATCCCATTAGCTCTTTAACGTTTCAGGCTGAAGCAATAGAAAGAACTTTAGAAAGACTCCCCGATGATAAATCAATGATAGGTTTTATAGGCGGACCATGGACGCTCCTGTCCTATGCAATGGGATTAAATAAAGAAATAAAAGTTGATTCTTTAAATGATTTCCATTGGCAAATGATGCAAGAAAAAATTATTCCATTGCTAAAAGATAATATTGCTTTGCAAATTACTGCAGGCGCAGAAATTGTAATGATTTTTGATTCTTCAGCTCATCAACTAAATACAAATGATTTTGAAAAGTATATTCGATTAGTTTTTTCTTGCTTGGTTCCAGATTATTTTAATCAGGTTGGGTACTATGCAAAAGATGGAGTAGATTACAGTTTAATTGAATCAGTAAAAGTTGAATTAGGCTCTCCTCTAGCAGGTATTGGAATTGATGCTAATCAATCCATTGTCCCTTTCTTTACGCCTTCTAGAAGCGGTTTCATTCAAGGTAACTTTGATGAAAAAATCATCAATCAACCGGGGATTACTTTTTTAAAAGAGTTAGATAAATACATTAGGGAAATAGATAAGTGTTCTGAAATAGATAGAGCTGGATGGGTTTGTGGCCTAGGACACGGCATACTCAAAACAACTCCAGAAGAAAACGTAAGATTGTTTGTAAAAAAAATTAGGGAAGCATTTGCATGAGTTTTTTAGGAGAACAAGAATTTGATCACAAACCTTCTGAAAGAGTAGGAATTTTAATTTGTAATTTAGGAACACCAGATAGTTTTAAAACCAAAGATGTAAGAAGGTTTCTAAAAGAATTTTTATCTGATGGAAGAGTAATAGAAATTCCTAAAATTATATGGTGGTTTATTTTAAATGGAATAATTTTAATTTTTAGACCTTCAAAATCCGCAAAATTATATAAATCCGTCTGGACTGAAGAAGGCTCTCCATTAATGGTTTATTCTGAAAAATTGGTAAATAAATTAAGGAAAGACTTTCCAGAAAATTCTGAAATAGAGCTTGCTATGAGATATGGAAATCCTAGTATCCAAGAAGGTTTATTATCTCTAAAAAATAAAAATTGTAGAAATCTAATTATTCTTCCGATGTTTCCTCAATATTCAGGTACTACAACGGGCAGCATCTTTGATGAAGTCTCTAGAGTGCTATCGAAATGGCGCTGGGTGCCTAATTTAAATTTTATTAATAGCTATCATGATAATGAAGATTACATATCAGCTCTTTCAGATTCTCTTAAAGATCAAATAAAACAAGTATCTCCTCAAAAAATAATTTTTTCTTATCATGGAATCCCAAAAAGAAACTTCACACAAGGAGACCCTTATCATTGTTTGTGCAAAAAAACGACACGTTTGGTAGCTGAAAAATTAGATCTAGAAGAAACTTCATATATGACAACTTTTCAGTCTCGTTTTGGAAGAGCAGAATGGTTGAAACCTTATACTAGTGAAACCATGGAAAGTCTTCCACAAGAAAATATCAAAAATATTTTGGTTGTGGCTCCTGGATTTAGCGTAGATTGCCTAGAGACTATTGAAGAAATCGATGAGGAAAATAAAGAAATTTTTATAGAAGCTGGCGGAGAAATATTTAACTATGCCCCTTGCTTAAACGATTCTCAACTACATATCAGCTTCATAAAGACTTTTTTAATCAAACAAATAGCTATTTGGAAATAATGGAAATTGACCAAAAAAAAGAAATAGCTTCTCAGTGGTTTAAATCTCTTAGAAACGAATTTTGCGAGTCTTTTCAAGAACTAGACGGGGAGGGCAAGTTTGAAAGAAAAAAATGGTCTCACAAAGGATCTGGGGGCGGAGAAATTAGTATCATGAAGGGAAAAGTTTTTGAAAAAGTTGGAGTAAATATTTCAACTGTTTCGGGTGAATTCTCTGAAGATTATAGAGCTCAAGTTAAAGGAACAGAAAAGTCAGCGAAATATTGGGCATCTGGCATAAGTCTCGTTGCACATATGCAATCGCCTAAAGTTCCTGCTTTTCACTTTAATACTAGGTTTTTAGTTACTAACGATGTTTGGTTCGGAGGTGGGGCAGACATGACGCCAACTATAGTTAATAAAAATGATACAAACTTATTTCATTCCAAATTAGAAGAGGCTTGTAATTCAAATAATGAAAAATACTATAAAGAGTTCAAAAAAAATTGCGATGAGTATTTTTATTTACCACACAGAGAAGAATCAAGAGGCGAGGGCGGAATATTTTTTGATCATCTAAATACCGACGACTGGGATAAAGATTTTAAATTTATTAAAGATGTGGGTATAAAAACTTTAGAAGCTATTACGCTGATAATCAAAGAGCATAAAGATAAAGATTGGAGCGAAGACGAAAAAGAACAACAGCTTCTTAAGAGAGGCAGATACGTAGAATTTAATCTTATTTGGGATAGGGGTACTTTATTTGGGCTTAAAACTGGGGGATCAACAGAGGCAATCCTTATGTCAATGCCGCCAAGTGCTAAATGGATCTAATTTAAATGCTAAAAACTTTAATCTTATATTCTACTGTTGATGGTCAAACCTTAGAAATTTGCAAAAGGATCTCTAAGACCTTGAGAGAAACTGGAGATGTTGAAATATTTAATATTTCAGAAGCATCAAAAGTTCAAATATCGAAATATGATGGATTTATTTTAGGAGCCAGTATTCGTTATGGAAAGCATCGTTCTGATGTTTTTAATTTCATTAAAAAAAATCAAAAAACTATAAATAGTAAAAAGAATGCATTTTTTTCGGTCAATGTTGTTGCGAGAAAACCAGAAAAAAATACCCCAGATACAAATCCATACATGCAAAAATTTTTAGAATTATCATTATGGCGTCCAGAGTTATTAGCTGTTTTTGGAGGCAAGATTGATTACCCAAAATATGGCTTGATTGATAAATTTATGATCCGTTTAATTATGTGGATAACTAATGGCCCAATTGATACATCAGGTACTTTCGAGTTTACAGACTGGGATAAAGTGGATGATTTTTCACAAGAATTCAACCAAAGGCTAGATCGTTAAAGTGTTTTTAATTAGTCTGATATGGTGGATTTCTTTTATTGGAAGCTTTGCTATTAGTATGAGTTTTTTTCTGTCTTGGATTTCAGGTGAGGAGAATAGCAAAGAGAGAATGATAATCTCGATAGTTTTTGGTTTTGCATGTGTTCTTATTTTTTTAAGCGGGTCTTATTTGGATTTCGTTTAAAGTTCGGTAGCAAGTTTCATAAATTTCTTTTTTAAAGGCGTTAATTCGTTTGCAATATTAAACGCAGAGTTTCTTAGTAATCTTACCCAAATATTTTTTTGACCAAATCCTCTCTTGAATGCTTCCATGCTAGCAGCTAAACCCAAATTAACAGGTATTCTGGATCGGTTATAACTTGATGTTATTTTATTAATTTGATCTAAACCATTTGATTTAATCAATTCAGATAGACAATCTACATCTCCTATACCAGCATTCAATCCTAACCCTGCTAAAGGGTGAATATGATGAGCTGAATCTCCAACTAAAAAAACTCTATTTTTAGCAAATGTTTTTGCTGAAAGGTGGTGCAAAGGAAAATTCTGTCTTTTAGAGCTCAATTTTAAATCTTCAATATGCTCTCCAAAATATTTTTTTACCTCTGAAGTAAATTCTAGATCAGTCATTGCTAAAAACTTATAAGCGTATTCATCATCAATAGACCATATCATTGTCATTTCCTTAGAATTCATGGGTAACAGCGCTAATGGCCCAATAGATGTAAAAGTTTGTCTTATGCAGTTATCTTTTGCTGAGCTTTCAAAATTTGCAACGATAGCAGTTTGATTGTAACTCCAAGATCGACTACTTATTTTAGATAAATTTCTAACTTGCGAATTTACTCCATCACTTCCAATAATTATTTTTCCTTCAAAGGACTCTTTATTAGTTTCACAAATAATTCGATCGTCAGTGATATTGATTCCTTCTAATGAATGATCCCAAAAAGCCTGAATATCACTTTTTTTAAATGAGTCTATTAAAGCCTTCTGAATGTCTCCTTCTCTAACAATATAACCAAGATTCGATAAGCCTGCTTCAGTTGCATCAAAGTCAATAAAACCAGTTCCCTCTTGATCCCATACTTTGATTTGATCATAAGGAAAGGCAATATTTTTAATGTTTTGCCAAACTTCTATCTGTTCTAAAAATTGCCTGCTTTTCTTATTAATAGATAGGTGCCTGTAACTATTAGGAGGTTCGGATTTCGCATCCAGAACAGCAACAGATAGACCCTCTCTAGCTACACTATGAGCTAGGGCAGAGCCTACCACTCCAGAACCTATAACTATTACGTCATAATTCATCTTATGCGCTCATTAGAGTTTCTATTTCTTTAATTTCTTTAGGAACATCTGAAGTGAGAATTTCAGGTTCCTTATTAGTTACCAAGACATCATCCTCTATGCGAATACCAATATTTAAATATTCATCGGGTAAGCCTTTTAAGTCTTCCTTAATATAAATTCCAGGTTCAATAGTAGTAATCATTCCAGGTTCATATTCTCGCCAAACACCCTTAGTTCCATAATTTCCAACATCATGAACATCTAACCCCATCCAATGTCCGACACGATGCATATAAAAGTCACTATACAATTTCTTTTCTATTAGTTCATTCAGATCTCCGTTTAATAATTTAAGATCTATTAAACCTTGTGTAATTACGCTGATAGCAACATTTTCAGTATCACTCGGTTTTGATCCAATCTTTACCGTTTTAATACATTGCTTGTTAGCCTCTAAAACAATTTCATAAATTGCTTCTTGAGATTTTGAAAATTTTCCGTTGATGGGAAAAGTTCGTGTTATGTCGCTGGCATATCCTTTATATTCACAACCTGCATCAACCAAAACTAGATCGCCATCCTTTAAAATCTCTGAATTTTCGCTGTAATGTAAAATACATGCATTTTTTCCTCCGCCCACTATGGAAGGATATGCGGATGCTCTAGATCCGTTTATCATAAATTCATGAATATATTCTGCTTCAAGTTGGTATTCGTATATCTCAGGCCTGACTCGCTGCATTGCTCTTTTGTGAGCAGATGCAGAAATTTTACAAGCATCTTTGATAATATTTATTTCATTATCAGATTTAATTAATCGCATTTCATGAAGGATCGATTCAACAGAATGCATTTCTTCAGGAACACTGTTATTAGTTCTAGCTGAGGCTTTTTTTAATTCATTTATTTTTTGATTTAATATTTTTTCATTGGAACTATTAGAATTTTTGTGACAATAAACTCTTTCTTTATTTAATAAAAAATTATCTATTTCTTCATTGAATGAATTGATAGAAAATCCATTAAGCGCTCCTATTTCTTTAAAATTATTTGGACCCATCCTTTTGCCTTCCCATTGCTCCCTATTTGAATCTTTTTCTTGGCAAAAAATAGTAAAGCCAGAATTTTTTCCAGATTCAATAATCGCAATTGCATTTGGCTCATCAAATCCAGTGAGATATAAAAAGTCACTATTTTGACGAAAAGGAAATTCGGTATCTCCATTTCTTATGTTTCCATTAGCACCAAATAAAACGGCAATAGAGTTTTTTGGCATAGCTTCAATCAATTTATCTCTGCGAGATTTATATTCATTCATAGTTTTATTTTATCTCATTGTGGCAACTCTAGAAGGAGAAGACTAAAATAAGATATGAGTAACACAAAATTAGAAGAAAATTTAGCAGAGTTACTGGAGTTATCCAAAAAACTTAGGGAGGCTAATAAGGATTTGAGAAATAAAAATTTAAAAACGGAGGCTGAGAATATTAAATTAAAAGAAAAGCTTGAATTAACCAAGAATAAAATTGAAAATCTAATCAATAAACTGGAAGCAACATGAGTGAAGAAGAGTCTAAAGATATTATTTCGTTAAAAATAGCCGGCATCGATTATCAGCTATATTGCCCAGAAGATGAGCAGGAGACTTTATTGGAAGCTGCTGATTACTTAAATAAAAAAATAAAGAAATTAAAAAGACAGACTAAATTTCTTTCTGTTGAGAAAGTAGCTATTTTAGCTGGTTTAGAAATAACTAATGAAATGATGCGTTCATCTCCAGAGACAGAAGAGAACCATAAAACAGAAGAACTAGATAATAAAAAAGAAAGCGTAAAAGAAGATACTAATCTAATAAGCTCAGAAAATTTAGATGAAATAGTTGACGACAGTCTATCTTTAAAGCTAGTGGATGAAATATCAGAACTTTCTAAGCTTTAAATTTTGATATACTTTTTAAAGTTTCCTGGGTTATTTGCCAGCTATATCACTTAGAGCCGATACAAAATAACAAGGGATTTTGAAACTAACTCCTGTTGAGCGCCCTCAGGG